>JBJEOJ010000132.1:0-9525 GCA_051880655.1 Acutalibacteraceae bacterium
AGGAGTAAAGTTTTTGCCAAGCTTTTTTCAAAAAGCTTGTGGGGTCAAGGGGCAACGCCCATTGGCGCCGTCCGCAGACGGCGAAATCCTAATGCTTAAAAAAGCGCAGGAAGGTAGGATAAACAGTCCGGTGGACTGTTTATCCGTAGGAAACCCTCGCCGGGGGTTTCCTGATTGACGGCAAACGCCGTCAATTTGAAAAAGCACCTGCGCCCAACCGAAATTTTGAGCAATGACCGGTTATATAATAATTTATATGCTTTTGTTTCCCTGCAAAATAACAGAACTTTTCCGTTTTTCCCCTTTCATATGTTATTGTTTATGCATTTGTGCTTTTAAAACAGATTTTATATTAAAACTTCCGTGACTTTGCCGTTGCGCATTTTGTAAATTGCCGTATGGCTAATGTCTGAATTTAAGCATCTTGCTTTCTGACCTCCTAATTAATGATTGATATTTTTTCTTATATTTGCTATAATATACAGAAATCTTAATATACCGAAACACACGCCGACATCAAATTCAACATAATTTGAACCGTCATCTGCTGTTTCAAACAAAATTATCGGAAAGGACACTGCAGAAATAAAGTAAAAGCATTTTGAAATCAATTTCTGCACGGTGTTTAATTATGGATATACGATTGGGCGATGTGCTCATAATGAAGAAGAACCACCCTTGCGGTTTCAATGAATTTGATGTAATCAGAACAGGCATGGATTTTAAGCTTCGATGCAGAAAATGCGGCCATGTTGTTCTTGTTCCGAGAAAAAAAGCGGAAAAAAACATCAAAAAAATAATTCACACGGAGGAAACGGAAAATGCTTGATAAGCTTGATGCCGTTGAAAAAAGATTTGAAGAGGTGTCTGCGGCGCTGTTTGATCCGCAGGTCGTCTGCGACATTTCAAAATATACCGCTCTGATGAAAGAGCAAAAAAATCTTCAGCCGATTGTTGAAAAATACCGTCTTTATAAAAAGGCAAAAAAAGATGCCGAAGAAGCCAAAGAGCTTCTCGAGGACAGTTCCTCCGACAAGGAAATCCGCGAAATGGCGGCGCAGGAACTTGAAGAATCCAAAGAGCAAATTGCAACGCTTTCGGATGAACTTAAAATTATGCTTTTGCCGAAAGATCCAAATGACGACAAAAATGTTATCGTTGAAATCAGAGGCGGAACAGGCGGCGAAGAATCCGCTCTTTTTGCCGCAACGCTTTATCGCATGTATACCATGTATGCCGAAAAGAAAGGCTGGAAAACGCAGGTTCTTTATGCCAACGAAACCGAACTCGGCGGCTTTAAGGAAATCAGCTTTATGGTAATCGGTGAAGGCGCCTATTCGCGTCTTAAATTTGAAAGCGGTGTTCACCGTGTTCAGCGTGTTCCCGAAACGGAATCACAGGGACGAATCCATACTTCCGCGGCAACCGTTGCCGTGCTTCCCGAAGCGCAGGACGTTGACATTGAAATCAACCCTGCCGATTTGCAGATTGACACTTTCCGCTCAAGCGGAGCAGGCGGTCAGCACATCAACAAAACCGAAAGCGCAATCAGAATTACGCATTTGCCGACGGGCACGGTTGTTGAATGTCAGGACGAAAGAAGCCAACATAAAAACAAAGAAAAAGCCATGCGTGTGCTTCGTGCGAGACTGCTTGAAAACGAAAAACAAAAGCAGGCCGACGCCGTTGCAGGCGAAAGAAAAGCGCAGGTCGGCTCAGGCGACAGAAGCGAAAAAATCCGAACCTATAATTTTCCTCAATACCGCATTTCAGACCACAGAATCGGTCTGACAATCTATAAGCTTGAACAGTTCATCAACGGCAACCTTGACGAAGTAATCGACGCATTGATCACTGCCGACACGGCAAAAAAACTTCAGGGCAGCGCCGAAAACGAAAATAACGAGCAATAAAATTCATTCGAGATGATAAAACAATGAAAACAAACTATCTGAAAATTACATCACCGGACGATCCGCGCCTTGAAGAAGTCGGCGAGGTTCTGCGCCGGGGCGGTCTTGCGGCAATTCCGACCGAAACCGTATACGGTCTTGCGGCAAACGCTCTTGACGAAAAGGCGGTTTCAAAAATCTATGAAGCAAAAGGCAGACCGTCCGATAATCCCCTGATTGTGCATATCAGCAGCATTTCACAATGGGATAAGCTGACAAGCGAAATTCCGCAAAAAGCAAGACTTCTTGCAGAAAAATTCTGGCCCGGTCCTTTGACAATTATTCTAAAAAAATCCGATATGGTTCCGACAAAGGTCAGCGGCGGTCTTGACACCGTTGCCGTTCGTATGCCGTCGAACCCGATTGCACGTGCCATTATTGAAAAAGCAGGCGTACCGCTTGCGGCACCGTCGGCAAACACTTCGGGAAAACCCAGCCCGACAAACGCAAAATATGTGAAAGAAGACCTGGACGGCAAAATTGAAATGATTGTTGACGGCGGCGACTGCAAGGTCGGCGTGGAATCAACTGTCATCACCCTGGCAACCGAAACGCCCCGACTTTTAAGACCCGGTGCAGTCACTCCCGAAATGCTTGAAAGCGTCATCGGAGAAATTAAAATTGACAGCGCGGTTTATGAAAAGCTTGCAAAAGACGCCGTGGCTTCCTCACCGGGAATGAAATATAAGCATTACGCCCCGAAAACCGAAGTAATTATCGTCAAAGGCGAATTTGAAAATTACAAGAAGTTTATTGAAAGCAAAAAAGAGGAAAACATTGCCGCTCTTTGTTTCGAAGAAGACGCAAAAGAGCTTGGCTTTATCAAGTGTGTTACCTACGGCAGAGAAAACGATTCTTTTTCTCAGGCAAACCGCATTTTCGATGCGCTTCGTGAGGTTGATTGTCTCGGCGTTAAAACCGTTTATGCCCGTTTTCCCGAAATGAGCGGAATGGGTCTTGCCGTTTTCAACCGCCTTGTAAGAGCCGCCGCTTTTAACATCATTGAAGTTTAATGAAATATAATAAACGCTGAGAAAAGCGATTTTGTTTTAAGGAGGGTGTCTGATGACAGTTTACGGTCTTACCGGAAAAACAGGTGCAGGAAAAAGCACTGTGGCAAAAAAGCTTTCAAAAAAAGGCTTTTTTGTGATTGATGCCGATGAAATTGCAAGACTTGTTGTTAAAAAAGGCTCCCCCGTTCTTAAAAATCTTGCAAACGAATTCGGAAACGACATCATTGATGATAACGGTGAACTCAACCGAAAGCTTCTTGCCCAAAGAGCGTTTTCATCGCCGCAAAACACCGACCTTTTAAACAAAATCACGCACACAGCCATTGATGAAGCAATCAGAAAAATCATTTTTGATGCATCTCAAAACGGCAAAGATAAATTCATCATTGATGCTGCGGCTCTTCTTGAAAGTCCGACAAAAAAACTTTGTTCAAAAATCATCGTTGTCACCGCTCCCGAAAAGCTTCGTCTTGAAAGAATTATGAAAAGAGACGGCATTTTTCTTTCGCAGGCGATGACAAGAATAAACGCCCAGAAGGACGATGATTATTATCTTGAACAGGCGGATATAATAATCAGGAATTATCCGCCGTATAATATTGATGAAAGCCTTTCTGAAATTTTATGAAAGGAAGTGTGAAAACATAAAACCGCAAAAAACTAAAAAAAGAAACATTTTAAAACCGCTGTTTATTACGGCACTTGCCGCAGTTTTTCTTTTTGTTTTTTATTTCGGCGGCATTTCTATTTTGAAAACATTATATCCGATTCGATATAATAAATTTGTCGAAGCGTATACAGAAGAATATAATCTTGAAAAATCCTTTGTTTATGCCGTAATCAAATGCGAAAGCAATTTTGACAGCGAAGCCGTTTCAAACGTTGATGCAAAGGGACTGATGCAGATTATGCCCGAAACTTTCACTTGGCTTAAAACCAAAACAGGCGAAAATCTGGAAGAAAAAATGCTTTTCGATCCCGAAACCTCAATCAAATACGGCTGTTTGCTTTATGAGATTCTGATTAAAGAATTCGGCGACAAAGAAACCGCCGTTGCGGCTTATCACGCAGGAATCGGTAATGTTTCAAAATGGCTCAAAGATGAAAAGTATTCGTCCGACGGTGTTCATCTTGTCGATATTCCGTTTCCGTCCACCAAAGCTTATGTTCAAAATGTAATCAAAGCCGAAAACATATATAAAAAACTATATAAAATATAAAAGGAATGATTTATTATGTCAGAAGAAAAAACGCAGGCAGAACTTCTCAAAGAAAAGCTTTGCCTGAAAAAAGAACACTTCAGCAATTTCTGTGACGAAACACAGCTTGCCGATGATTTTTGCCTTGGGTACAAGGATTTTCTCGGGTCTGCCAAAACAGAGCGTGAATGTAATGGCTATATCCTAAAAAAAGCCAAAGCAAACGGCTTTTGCGAATTTGACCCGTCAAAAAAATATAAAGCCGGCGACAAGGTTTATGTCAACAACAGAAACAAGGCTGTCATTCTTGCCGTAATCGGCAAAAAGGGCGTCAGCGAGGGTGCAAGAATTGTCGCTTCGCACATTGATTCCCCTCGCCTTGATTTAAAGCCGACACCGCTTTATGAAGATAATGAGATTGCGTATTTCAAAACACATTATTACGGCGGTCTGCGCAAATATCAGTGGGCGGCAATTCCGCTTTCTCTTCACGGTGTTTTTGTCAGGAAAGACGGAAGTGTTGTTCCGGTAAGCATCGGTGAAAAGAGCGATGAGCCGCAGTTTGTCGTTACAGACCTTCTTCCCCACCTTGCCAAAGAGCAGTCAAAACGCACGCTCGGCGAAGGCATCAAGGGCGAAGAGCTTAACATATTAATCGGAAGCCGCCCGTTCAAGGATGACAAAGAAAGCGAAAGCGTAAAGCTGAACATTCTCAACATTTTAAACGAAAAATATGGCGTTACGGAAGATGATTTTGTTTCTGCCGAGCTTGAGCTTGTTCCTGCTTTTCCGGTTCGTGACATCGGTTTTGACCGCAGTATGATCGGCGCATACGGTCATGACGACAGAGTTTGTGCCTATCCCGGATTTGAAGCACTGTTTGAAGTAACCGAGTGTGAACACACAAGCGTGATGGTTCTTGCCGACAAAGAGGAAATCGGTTCCGTCGGAAACACCGGTCTCAATTCTTCTTATCTGAGATATTTCATTGAAGACCTTGCGGAAGCCGAGGGCTTAAAAGGCAGACATGTTCTCAGCCGCTCGCAGTGCCTTTCCGCCGATGTAAACGCAGGCTTTGACCCGACTTTCCCATCGGTTCATGATAAATATAACGCTGCTTTCTTAAATCACGGCGTTGTTGTGACAAAATATACAGGCTCAAGAGGCAAATCCGGCACATCGGACGCCAATGCCGAATATCTTGGCAAAATCAGAAAAGTGCTTGATGATGCAGGCGTTTGTTGGCAAATCGGAGAAATGGGCAAGGTTGACGAAGGCGGCGGAGGAACCGTTGCCATGTTTGTTGCAAACCTCGGCGTTGACGTTGTTGACCTCGGCGTTCCCGTTCTTTCCATGCATTCGCCTTTTGAAGTGGTTGCAAAATCCGATGTTTACAGCACCTATAAAGCCTGCAAGGCATTTTTCCTCTCATAAGCTCAAAGCAAAAACTAAATTGTATTTTAAGGGGCATAGAAATTTGTGCCCCTTTGTTTTATTTTAAGTTTATTTATGATTTATTCTTAATTTATTTTAATTTTTTAATTCTTGTTTTATCTTAGTAAACTGTTGAAACAAAAAGACATTTGTGGTAAAATAGATCCATTATTTTAGCAAAGGCATATCTTTGCAATAAAATCAAAGGAGAGTCGCTTATGGATCTTACAAAACTCATTGACAAAAAAGACCAGGCTGCAAAGTACATGGTCGATGAAATCACGCACATCTGCAAAACCTTTGAAAAAAGAAGCCCCGGTTCAAAAGGTGAAGAGCAGGCCTGCCGATATATGGCTGATGTTCTGAAAAAAGACTGCGGATGCGAAAAGGCAGAGGTTGAATCATTCAAAGAGCATCCCGGCGCATTTTACGGCTGGATTTTCTTAACAATCACTTTTGTGCTTCTTGCAATTGCTCTTTTCTTTGTTGCCCCTGTTGCTTCTCTGATACTCATTGTTGTTGGTCTTGCTCTTGTTCTTGCTGAATTCGGCTTTTACAAACAGCTGATTGACCCGCTCTTCAAGGAAAAAACTGGTCACAATGTCACTGCCGTCAAAAAATGCAGCGGCGAAACCAAAAGAAGAATCGTTTTCAACGGTCACCCCGATGCCGCATGGGAATGGCCCGTTAACTATAAGCTCGGCGGTGTCGGCTTTGAAAGTCACGCAATCATCTGCGGCGTAGGTGCGGTTTATTACATCGTTCTTTCCATCATTCAGATGGTAAAATTCGGCGCAGTCGGTGTTGCCGATCCGTCATCACCTGTTACAAAAGCGGCTCTTTGGGGACTTCTGTTTGTTCCGTTCCTTGTCGGTCTTTATTTCATGGTAAACTACCGCAGAGTTGTTGACGGCGCAAATGATAACCTTTCAGGCTGCTACATGGGAATTGCAATTCTCAAAGCACTCAAGGATGAAGGCATTGAGCTTGAAAACACGGAAATTGCCGTTGTTCTCACCGGTTCAGAAGAAGCCGGTCTTCGCGGCTCCAAAGCATGGTGCGAAAAGCACAAGGGCGAATATGATGATGTTCCGACTTTCATCTTCTCTTATGACACCATTCATGACCCGAAATTCCTCATGACAAACTACCGCGACCTCAACGGTACGGTCAAAGCGGACAAAGACGTTTCCGATCTGTTTATGGAAGCGGCACAGGAACTTAACATTCCCTGCATAAAGGGCTGGGTACCTCCTCTCGGCGGTGCAACCGATTCAGCAGCCTTTGCTCAGGCAGGCTTCCGTGCAACCGGTATAACCGGTCTGAACCACAAGCTTGAAGATTATTATCACACAAGACGTGATACATATGACAACATGAACGAAGAAGGTCTTGCAGGCTGCTATGCAGTCAGCGTTAAGGCACTTGAAATGTTCGACGCAGGCGCAAAACAATAACAAATAAAAACAATCAGCCGCACACGGGAAATGTGCGGCTGAAATTTTTGCCGCAGTCAGAAATGCTGCGGCAACCTTTTATCTGTTTTTATACATTCTATCATAATAGTCGGCGTAATCGCCGCTTACGATGTTTTCCCACCACGGCTTGTTTTCAAGATACCAGTCAACGGTTTTCTTGATGCCGTCATCAAACGCCGTTTCCGGATACCAGCCGAGCTCATTTTTAATCTTTGTCGGGTCAATCGCATAGCGCATATCGTGACCGGGGCGGTCTTTGACAAAGGTTATCAGCTCCTCACCCTTGCCGAGAATGCGCAAAATGGTTTTGACAACTTCAAGATTTGTTCTTTCGTTGTGTCCGCCGATGTTATAAATTTCACCGACCGTTCCGTTTTGCAAAATCATGTCGATTGCCTTGCAGTGATCCTCCACATAAAGCCAGTCACGCACATTTTTTCCCTCGCCGTAAACAGGAAGCTTCTTGCCGTCAAGGGCATTGATAATCATAAGCGGAATCAGCTTTTCCGGAAAATGAAACGGACCGTAGTTGTTTGAACAGCGGCTGATTGTGACAGCCGAACCATAAGTTCTGTGGTATGCCATGGTGAGCAAATCCGCCGAAGCCTTGCTTGCCGAATAAGGCGAAGAAGTGTGAATAGGCGTTGTTTCGGTAAAGAACAAATCGGGTCTGTCAAGCGGCAGATCACCGTAAACCTCATCGGTTGAAACCTGATGAAAACGGATATTTCCGTATTTCCGACAAGCGTCAAGAAGCACCTGTGTGCCAAGAATGTTAGTTTTTAAAAACACCTCGGGTTCTTCAATGGAACGATCAACATGCGATTCTGCGGCAAAGTTCACAACCGCATCAAAGCTTTCTTCTTCAAAGAGCCGATAAACTGCCTTTCTGTCGGTAATGTCGCCCCTTACAAATCGAAAATTGCTGTTTTTCATCGCTTCTTCAAGCGTTTGCAGATTTCCCGCATAAGTTAAAGCATCAAGGCAGATGACCTTATAATCGGCGTGTTTTCTGAGCATATAATAAACAAAATTTGAGCCGATAAAGCCGGCTCCGCCTGTGACAAGTATTGTTTTCATACCGTTCTCCTTTTTAATCGCTCAATCATACAAAGCAATTCTATCTGTAATCATTATACACAAGTAAGTGTTGTTTTACAAGTGCCGTTACGGCTGAACAATTTTTTTGCCGGTGTTCTTTTTGAACTTCTTTTGGCAATACGGACAGGTAATTTCAATTTTACCGCGGTGTTTCGGAACTCTGAGTGTGTGAGAGCACTGCGGACATTTATAATATTTATGCTCGGTGTCGCTGTGCTGTCTGCTCTTTGTGATAAAAAAGTTTTTCCACGGAATCCAGATTTTTATGAAAGTGTCGTTTGCCTTTTTTCTTTTGGCCGTGTTTCTTGAAAGAGCACGGGCAAGCGCAATAACAAACGGAATCAGCCCGATCAGTCTGAAATATGGAATTCTCAAAAAGGACAGTACACCGGTAATAATACAGCCGACAACAATCAGCGCAATGTTCAGCTGATCCATTCCGTATCTGCCCGTCATAAAGGTTCTGAATCTATTCATAAAACTTTTCCCCTTTCAGTTTTTGTCAATACTTTATACAGATAACTTAAATTAAAAGTTAATCGCACAATTAAATAATATTAAATTAAGCTTTTGAGTTGATTTATTTTCAAAAATAACTTATAATAAGGATTAGATTTTATATGCCGCCTGCCGTTTTGTGTGTTTAAAAAGCAGATTTTGCGGCGGTTATTTTTATTATATGATTCTTTTCAAAGGTGGAAAACTTATGAATGTTTATGACTTTGACGAAACGATTTATGACGGCGAAAGCTCTGTTGAATTCATTCTGATGTATCTTAAAAAAGACCCGAAAATCATTACATTTTTGCCAACGGTTTTCAAGGTTATCGTTCAATACAACAGAGGAAAAATTTCTTTTGATGATTTTGTCGGAAAATATGCCGATCAGCTGAAAAAATATTTTAACAATAACAATGTTGATCTTCAGTCGCTTGTCAGCAAATTCTGGGATAAGCATATGCACAAAATTAAGCCATTTTATAAAGAGCTTCAAAAAGAGGACGATGTCATTCTTACCGCTTCACCTGAATTCATGATGCGTGACATTTGCGACAGGCTCGGCATCAAACACCTTGTTTCAACCGATTTTGACATCAAAACCGGCGAAATTAAAAAGGCCTGTTTCCGTGAGGGTAAGATTGACTGCTTTAAAGAAGCTTTTCCCGATGGTATTATTGACAATTTTTATACCGATTCACTCAACGATCAATTCATGTTTCCGTTTGCAAAGCACGTTTTCATGGTCAAGAAGAACAAGATTGAGCAGATTAAATAAGTATGATTTTAAACATAAAAAGGGGCTGTAAAAAAACAGCCTAAATAAGAAAAGGACTACAAACTTACCGAA
>JBJEOJ010000133.1:0-9515 GCA_051880655.1 Acutalibacteraceae bacterium
ATGCTTCAAAAAAGCGCAGGAAGGTAGGATAAACAGTCCGGTGGACTGTTTATCCGTAGGAAACCCTCGCCGGGCGGACAATGTCCGCAGATGTTACGCGGGGCAGAAAGCAATAATCTTTACCAATTACACCGCGACATAAGCATAACATGAAATTATAAATTTGTGTCCGAATGCGGATACGGCACGCCGTGTCCCCACCGTAATGAATATTTATGGCTCGGGTACAAAAATAAAAAATTCAGCGCTAATCTGAACGGGAGTGGTGTCGCCGTGCGACTGGCTCGGGCACTTAAATAACAATTCAGCACCAACCCGACCGGGAGTGGTGTCTCCATTCGACAACTTAAAAATCAAGCAAAAAGTCAACAGATTTTATACACAAAAAAACGGGGCTGTCGCATTTAGATGCAGAAAGCGTTTTCTTCACCCCGAAGCTGTATATAGATACTGCGAGTGGGTGAAAAAACGGTTAAAAAAGAAAAATGCAACCATTTTATGATTAATTTCAGCATTTTTCTTTTTGCTCTGCGCTAAATGCGACAGCCCCGCAAATATTTTTCTGAAGCTTATTTGTTGTAGGTATAGCCTTTCACAGCGGGGAACTGCTCTTTGCCGAAGCCCATAACTCTTGCAATCTGAACGCTTATCTGACGGTTTTCAACGGTCTGTCCGTCTGTGAATCCGGCATCCGTTGCAGAAACAAACAGCGGAACATCAGCAGTTGTGTGATTGTCTTTGGTGTAGTAATATTCGTCCTTTTCGGCGTTATATTGAATGCCGCCTGTTTCGTGGTCGGCTGTTACAACAACAAGGGTGTCTCCGTCTTTTTCGGCATAATCAAGAGCAACTGCGACTGCGTCGCTGAATGCCATAACATTCATGGTTGCACCGTCAAAATCGTTGTCGTGTGAGTATTTGTCAATGCATGCGCCCTCAACCATAAGGAAAAATCCGTTTTCGTTGTCGTCAAGCAGGTCAATTGCTTTTGCCGTCATTTCGGAAAGATAAGGCGAATCGTTGTCTCTGCTGCAGGTTTTAACGCTTTCAAAATCAAACTGAGCAAAAGAACGGCTGCCGCTTTCAAGAGCGTCCATTTCGGTTTTTGTTGAAATATATGTAAAGCCGTTTCTTGCACAATTGCGCTTGGTTATGCTTTTTGATGCACAGCCCCAGATCAGGTCAAGATCGCTTCTGAGCTGATCTGCACTGATGTCCGGTTCGAACTGTCTTGCAAGAGCATGAGCCGAAAATGCAGCCGGTGTGGCGCCGCTTGTTTTGTCTGTTGTGACAACACCTGAAGACTTTCCGCCGCTTTTTGCAAGTTCCGTCAATGAAACCGGAACTCTTGTGTCAGCCGGAGCAAAGGGATAAAACGGAAATCTTGCAACTGAATTTGCCCAGATACGGATTCCTGTTGAAAGAGCACTTCCGCCTGCCGCACTGTCGGTATAATCAAGAATGAATGATCTTGTGTCAGAATGACCGTAAACCGGCATGTGGTCCATGGTAAGATCTGTTTGATATCTTTGACGTGTTACAGCCAGCGTGTTGTCTCCCATGCCGTCGCCTATCATAAGAATAACATTTTTGTAGGTTTTGTAATCATCGCTGATGTTGTTTCCGAGCCCGATCATGCAATAAACCGAGAAGAAAACTGCAATGAAAAATGAAATTGCTTTTTTGACTATTGAAGTCATTGTGTATCTCCTCCTGAATAAAAATATGAATATATTATATCTCAATTGTTGCTTTTTTTCAAGAATTTTCCGGATTTAATTTCCAGATGATGCAAAAAAATGATTTCGTTTACTCTTGCATCGGAAATATTTAAAAGCAGCAAAAAAGCCGAGGCGGTTGCCTCGGCTTAAAAGCTTTTATGCATCTGTTTCATCTTCGTCTTTTTTGTCATTCGCATTGCGAATTTGCTTAACGAGATCCTGAATGTACTTAACAATACTCTGAATGAACTCAACGAACTTTGTAAGAAAATCCATTAAACTGCACCTCTTTTCGATTTAAATTTGCATCTTTCGCTGACATGATTATAACATAGTAAAAACTGTTTTTCAATACTTTGTAAATAAATTGTTAAAATAATTGAAAAACATAAAAGTCGGGCTCTCCCGACTTTTATTATTCTGCTGTGTTTTCTTCTTCCTCGGTGTCGATGCCGAGAAGCTTTTTGAAGAGTTTTGCAATGAGTGTGAGAACATAGGTGATGTCTTCCCAGAACATCATTATTGACCATTCCATAGTAATTCCTCCTGAAAAATTCAAGGTTACAAATGTAACCGATTTATAACTAAATTATATACTCAAAGGAAATTCTTGTCAACAGATATTTTATGTTTTGTTTTCGGTTTCTTAATGTAATAGGCTATATTTTTTTCTTCTGATGCGTAAGTATTGATAAAAAAGGCGTTGGAAAGGAATGGTAAAAATGAAAATTGCTCTTGTAGGAAACCCAAACTGCGGAAAAAGCTCTTTGTTTAATCTTCTGACTTCATCCGATGAATACGTGGGCAACCGTGCAGGCGTAACTGTCGGCGCAAAAGAAAAAAGAATGAACCGGAATCATGAAATGCTGATTGCGGACACACCGGGAGCTTACAGCCTTTCGGATTTTTCGCCCGATGAAAAAGCAGCGCTCGATTATCTGATCAAAGAAAAGCCCGATGTGATTGTCAATCTCATTGACAGCCGTTATTTGCGCCGAAGTCTCGGTCTGACCGTTCAGCTTCTTGAACTTAAAACACCGATGATTGTGGCTTTGAATTTTTTTGATGTACGCGCCGACACAAGCATTGTCCGAAAGCTTTGCGCCGCCCTTTCGGTTCCGGTTGTAAAACTGAACGTAAAAAAGGGTGAGGGAATTGATTTGCTTTGCCGGATGCTTTGCTCCGGTGATTTTGAAACACCTGCCGCACCGAAAATTTACGGTGCAGAAACCGAAAAAGCAATCAGACAGCTTGAAGCTTTATTTGACGGTGAACGATTTTCAAGATTTTATGCTGTTGAACTTCTGAAAGAAAACAAGACAATTGAAAAGCTTTTAAGCAAGGAGAAAAAAGCGCAGGCTTTGAAAATTGTCGGAGCAGAAAAAGAAATGCAGGAAGATCTGATTGACCTGACCTCAAAGGCAAAATTTCATTTTGTTGATGAAACGCTGAAAAAATGCGGCTTTGAACAAAATACAAACAGGAAAATTTCACAAAAAATTGACAAGGTTGTGCTCAATAAGTTTCTGGCATTCCCGATTTTTTTTGCCGTGATTTTTGCTGTTTATTATCTTTGCATCTGCATCGTCGGTTCGGCGTTTTCTTCAGTGCTTTGTGACAAGCTTTTCGGACAAAGCACCGCTTTGAACATCGCTGAGCTGCTTGAAAAAATCGGATGTGCACCGCTTTTGGGCCGTTTTTTTTCAGAGGCTGTTTTTCGCTGTGTCGGCAATGTGTTAAGCTTTGTGATGCAGGTGTTTATGCTGTTTTTTTCGGTTTCCATGCTTGAAGAAAGCGGTTATATGTCAAGAATTGCTTTTTTGTTTGATTCGGCGGCGCAGAAAACAGGCCTTTCGGGTAAATCTGTCATTTCGTTTTTTGTTGCCTCCGGTTGCAGTGTGACAGGCATGATGTCTGCAAGAACAATTGAAAATGCAAAGCAGAGAAAGCTGACGGTGATGCTTGTGCCGTTCATTCCGTGCAGTGCAAAGGTGACTGTTATTGCCCTGATTGCGGGCAATGCTTTTCGCTCAAAGGGACTTACCATGTTTTTTATCTATCTTTTTGCTGTTTTGTCTGTTATCTTTTCGGCAAAGCTGCTTTCAAAAACAAAGCTTTTCGGCTCGGACGGAACTTTTTTGCTTGAAATGCCTGAGTATATTTTTCCGTCCGTGCTTTCGGCAATAAAAAAAGCCTTCCGGCAAAGCCTGAGCTTTGCAAAAAAGGCCATGAGTGTTGTTCTGATTTCATCAGCTGTGCTGTGGTTGATTTCAAATTTTTCATTAAGCGGCGGCTTGCATGAAGCAAAAAGCTTTTCAGAAAGCATAACTGCATCAGTCGGTTCGTTTATTGCAAAATTTTTTCTTCCGCTAGGCTTCGGCAATCCGCAGGCCGCCTGTGCGGTTATATCGGGACTTTTTGCAAAGGAAAACATCATTTCCGCTTTAACGCTTTTTTCAACGCTTGCCGAAATGAATACGGCGCAGGCTCTTTCGTTCTTGTGCTTTAACCTTTTTTGTCCGCCTTGTGTTGTTGCGGTCGGAACGATGAAAAAAGAGCTTTCAAGCCCGAAACTGACCGCATTTTCTTTGGCGTTTCAGACAGCGTTTGCCTATGCCGCTTCGTTTGTTCTCTACCGAATTTTACTGCTTTTAATGTTATGAGCGGCAAAGCATTTGCAGATATTCCATCGCTTCTTTCAGCTGAATTTCATCGGTATAATTGTTTTTATACACTTCAACAACACCGTCGGCGCAAATTCCGGCTTCAAGAACTTTTTGAAACAGCGCCGAAAAATCGGTTAAACCGCCTTTGTACGGCGGCAGGCAGTCTTCGGTTTGTGAACAGTCGCTCAAATGCAGATGAATAATATTTTTCCCGACAGCGTCAATAAAATCAAAAGGATTCTGCTTTGCACGCCTTGCTTGCTTTATATCAAGAACCATTTTGAAATCATCTTCAAGAAGCCTTTTCATTTTTGCCATGAACTGCGGCGTCTGACCGACATAACCCACAACATTTTCGTGTGCTGTCGTTATGCCGAACTGCTTTGCTGTTTGGGAAAAAATATAAAATCTGTTTGCGTATTCCTCGTCCGGAATCGGTCTTATATCCTTTGCACCGTGAAGAACAAAAAATTTTGCTCCGATTTGCGCTGCCGCTTCAAACATCGGTTTATACATTTCAAGGCTGTCTTTAAACCGGCGCTCATAATCCGAAAAAATATAATAACCCTCTGCAAAAGACATGAACGGGTGAAAAGAAACAATATTGATACCGTAATAATTTTTGATTTTGCATAGTTCTTTGACAAAGCCGCTTTCAGTTTCCGAGGGCGAATTGAAGAACACTTCTGCGGTTTTTACACCGAGTTTTCCGAGCTTTTCAAGTGCAATTTCGGTTTCAAGAGGATAAAAACAAGAAGATGAAACGCCGATTTCCATTTTTTTCAGAGCCTTTCCGATCAATCAGATAGTTTTATAAAACAAATAACCAATGACTAACCTATGCTCACACCCGGGGTTAATCATTGGTTATTAAAGCGAATGCCCGAAAGCATAGCTTTTTCAATTATTATGACCAGCTTGTTATGCCGATGATTCTGAAGAAGAATCTGAGAATATCACCGAAAATTGCGGTGCTCATAATATCTGACGGATAATAGCTGATAGTCGAGCAAAGGTCACGGTAGAATACCGGGCGGGTAGTGTAGGAAGCAACATCGTTTTCGTCAAGTTCAAAAATTCTGACCGATCTCTTGTCGCCCGAACCGTATGCGCGGAAGCCCGTTCCGCCGTTATATCCGAGGATAATTCCGTCGTCTGTTTTGCCGACAAAGTTGTTTACATGGTCGTGTGCGAAGAAAGCGCCGATGATGTCGCCGTTCTGAACCCATGCGTCATATTCGCCCGAGGTGGAATCAAACACTTCCGAGCAGGGAGCTTCGCCGAAAATTGCGTTTTCCTCATCAATGATATAATCCTTGTTGAGAACATACCATTTATAATCGTTCAGACTGAAAACAGCATGATTGCTTTCCTTAACGCTTACCTGTGTCAGGAATTGATAAATTTCCTTAACGGGAACGTGCTGGAAAACAAGAGAGGGAACAACCTCACCGCCGTTTGCCGCTTTCAGCTCGGCACTCTTCTGGTTATACCATTCAACCTGATTGGCATAGCAGCCTGTATAGCCGTTTGCAACACCGTCTTTGTTGTTGGAATCCATCATATAGATGTTAAGAGCCATGCGGCTGCCGTCGCTGCTCATGATGGGAATATTGTAAGTGCCGGGATCGCAGCCCTCGTTTGTGATGCAATATTCAAATTCTTTAAACACATTCATCATTTCTTCGATGGAAACAATATCTTCAAGGTCATGATCGTGGTTTCCGAAAGTGACGGCAAAAGGAACTTTTGCATCGTTAAAAATTGAAGCGAAAGCACGAAGCGCCTTTTTGATTCTTGCTTCGTTTGCACCGATGAACATATCGGAAAGAATGTCGCCGGGAACAACAACAAGATCCGGTTTTTCCGCCGCAAGTGCAGCTTTGAGAAATTCAACCGTTCTTTTGTTCATGTTGTCAATATCCTGTGTGTCGTTGACCTGCATAATTTTGAATTTGCCGTCGTCACCGAAGCTGAGAGAATTCTGTGTCTGTGTTCCTGCCGCAAAAGCCGAACTGCAAAGAGCAAAAATCATAACAAGAGCAAGAAGCACACTGAGAGCTTTTTTCATTTGTATCCTTCTTTCTTTATGGGATTTTCCCACGCATTATTGGACTTATTATAACAGATTTTTCCTGATAAAACAATACGGTTAGCTTCGGCAAACTGCAAGAAGTTTCAGCCGATACTTTGTCAATAATGACGAAATCGGTTCAGAACCGAACTGAATCCAATCAGGCATAATAGTTTAAGCCTGACACAATGTGTATATAAACTTTTTCCTTGCTAAATTTTCAAAACCCATTGCCAAAATCCGGTCAATAATATATAATAATTAAGGTTTATTAAAGAACCGTTGCATTTTGATTAATCTTGATTTTTGAGGTGGAATTATGGTTCTTAAAGACATTGACAAAAAGGCCGAAGAAAAAGGCTCGGGTCTTGTTACATTATGGCAGTTTGTGAAATTTATTGTTGTAAGCCTGCTTGCGTGTATCGTTCAGTTTGCGCTTCTTAACATTCTTGCGAAAATTCCGGCGATACATAATCTTTATCAGACGCCGTTTAACTGGTTTGTTTTTGACTATGACATCAGCAAAGGCGGTCTCGGTTATTTCATCGCTTTCAACACCGCTAATATTGCAGCGCAGATTGTGGCTTTCTTTGTCAACAAGGAAAAGACCTTTAATTCCGATGCAAACGTTGCCGTGACCTTGCCGATTTATATCATTTTCACCGTTGCGCTCATCACTTTTTCGGCATGGCTTTCACCGACAATTTACGGTGCGCTTACTTCAAAGCTCGGAGAAACCCTTTCTCTTAACATTGCAACGGCAATCTGTTCGGCGCTTCAGTTCTTCCTTTATTTCCCTGTTGATAAGCTTCTTATGAAGTCTAAGAAAAAGGATAAAAACGAAGTCGAAGAAAACAAATAAAAATCAAAGCAGCGTGGTGAAAACAATGAACACCACGCTGAAATTTTTTAATCAAAACTTTTGCGATTTGTCGGATTGTTAGTCATTCAGGACTTTTGATGATTTTAATAATTTTCCGCTTTGACTTCAAAATATGACTGCTCATGAGAGCAGACAGGGCAGATTTGCGGTGCGGATTTGCCGAAATGAATGTGACCGCAGTTTCTGCATACCCACATCACATCTCCGTCCTTTGAAAAAACAAGTCCGTTTTCAATGTTTTGAAGCAGCTTTCTGTACCGCTCTTCATGGCTCTTTTCAATTTCGGCAACAAGCTCAAACAAAACGGCAATTCTTTCAAAGCCTTCTTTGTGTGCCGTTATGGCAAAATCCTTATACATCTGCGTCCATTCGTAGTTTTCGCCCTCGGCGGCGTCCGAAAGATTTTTTTCTGTCGAACCGGCACCGCCGGAAAGAAGCTTCCACCAGATTTCTGCATGCTCTTTTTCATTGTTGGCGGTTTCTTCAAAAATGGCGGCAATTTGTTCATAGCCGTCCTTTCTTGCTTTTGCGGCATAATAGGTATATTTGTTTCGTGCCTGACTTTCTCCCGCAAAGGCGGTCATCAGGTTTGCCTGTGTCTGGCTGCCGTTTAAATTCATTTTGCTTACCTCCGTATTGCCGCCTTTCGGGCGGCTTAAAATATTTACATTTTTATAATAGGCAAAGCTTCCTGCATTTATAACCTGATTTGAAGAATTATGTTGTTTTTTTCCTGAATTTCAGGGTAGTTCAATCGTTGATAAAATGAATGATATGTGTTAAAATATGCTTTGCAAATGGGCACTTTTATGCGCTTTTGGTTTTAAGAGGTAATTTATGAGTATTAAAACAAATTTCAAACACACACTTTTTGCAAGCTATATCGGCTATTTTGTTCAGGCAATAATCAATAATTTTGCACCGCTGCTTTTCATCACTTTTCAGAACACCTTCGGCTTTTCTTACAGAAAAATTTCCGCTTTGATTTTTCTCAACTTTCTCATTCAGCTTATTATTGACCTTTTATCGGCATATTTTATTGATAAAATCGGCTACCGTAAATGTATTGTTACGGCGCATTTTTTTGCCGCTTCGGGACTTGTTCTTCTCGGCGTTTTGCCTTTTTTAATGAAAGATGCTTATGCAGGCGTTGTCATTTCCATGCTGATTTATGCATCCGGAAGCGGTCTGATTGAAGTGATTATAAGTCCGCTTGTTGAAGCCTGCCCGACTGAAAACAAATCAGGCTCCATGAGTCTTTTACATTCTTTTTATTGTTGGGGGCAGATGTGCGTTGTTCTGTTTTCAACGCTGTTCTTTGCCTTTTTCGGAATTTCAAATTGGCGATTGCTTTCGGCTTTGTGGGCGGTCATTCCGCTTGTCAACGGCGTCTATCTGATGCTTGTTCCGTTTCCGCAGATGCTTGATGAATATAAAGGCATCGGGGTCAAAGCTCTGTTTAAAAACAAAATGTTTCTTGTCTGCGCCGTGATTATGTTCTGCGCAGGTGCAAGTGAGCTTGCCATGAGTCAGTGGGCTTCGGCGTTTGCCGAATCGGGACTTCATGTTTCAAAAACGATGGGCGATTTGCTCGGACCGTGTGCCTTTGCGGTACTTATGGGAACGGCGAGAGTGCTTTATGCAAAATTCAGCACAAAGATTTCGCTTCGCTCATTTATGACTGCATCGGGAATTTTGTGCATTGCAAGCTATCTTCTGGCTTCGCTTTCTCCGATTCCTATTCTTTCGCTTATCGGCTGTGCGCTTTGCGGTTTTTCCGTCGGCGTTATGTGGCCGGGAACGTTCAGTCTCGGAACGCAAAAAATTGAAGGCGGAGGAACGGCAATGTTTGCCTTGCTTGCGCTTTTCGGTGATCTCGGCTGCAGCCTTGGACCGTCCGCTGTCGGTCTTGTGACAAGTCTTGCGGGTGATGACCTTTCAAAAGGCTTGCTTTTCGCGGTTATTTTCCCGGCGGTTTTGCTTTTGATGATGGGTAATTTAAAAAACAAGCGCACAAGTAAGCTTTAAATTACAGTTTGGCAGGCCAAGCCTGCAGTGATTACGCAGGGCAGAAAGTTGCAATCTTTAAAATTTCGCCGCGGCGGAAACTGAGTGCAAAAAGGAGTAAAGTTTTTTGGCAAGCACCGCTTGCATGCTCACACGGGGCAGAA
>JBJEOJ010000134.1:0-40873 GCA_051880655.1 Acutalibacteraceae bacterium
TATACCGGATAGTATAACGAAAATCAATAACAATGCGTTTTATAATTGCGAAAGCTTGAAGAGCGTAACAATCGACAATGGTGTAACGAGTATAGGAAGCTATGCATTTTATAGTTGTAACAGCCTAAAGAGTGTTACAATCGGTAACGGTGTTACAAGCATAGGTTATGGTGCATTTGAATGGTGCAATAACTTGGAAGATGTAACCATACCTGATAGTGTAACATATATAGGAGCATATGCATTTGGGTGGTGCTACAGCTTAACAAACATAACAATCGGAAAGAGCATAACAAAAATTGATAGTTCTGCGTTCAATTTTTGTGACGAATTGCAAAATATTTACATAACCGATATAGCAGCTTGGTGTAAGATAGCTTTTGAAGACTATAATGCTAATCCATTAAGTTATGCTAAAAAGCTTTATTTAAACAATGAGCTTCTAACCGAACTGGTAATCCCGGACGATATAACAAGTATAGGCAGTTATGCGTTTTACGGTTGCAGCAGTCTGTCAAGTGCTATCATTCCCGAAAGTGTTGAATCAATCGGAGAACAGTGCTTTAAGAATTGTTCAGCCTTAGACAATATTGAATTTAAAAACCCATCATGCACCATTCCGAGCAGTTCGGAAACGATCAGCCCCTCTGCTGTTATTTTCGGCATTGAGGGTTCAACGGCTCAGGATTACGCACAGAAGTTTGCAAGAAGCTTTGAATCAAAAGCAATTGAATCATTGAAAATCACGAAGCTTCCAAGCAAAACTACTTATGAATGTTATGAGGATTTTGATTCAACCGGACTTGAAGTTGAAGTCACCTATGCCGACGGAACATCTTCAATACTTACAAAAGGATTGAAGGTTACAGGCTTTAATTCAGAGGAAGCCGGAACTCAGACCTTAACGGTTCATTACGGTTCGGCTTCAGCAACATTTGAAGTTACTGTTAATGAGTTAACAATTTCCTTAGAAGAAAGTGAATATATTTTATATAACGAAAAGTACAGCTATCAGTATGTTAAGTTTACACCGCCTGTAAGCGGAAGCTATCGCTTTTATATGCCTCGAAATCGATGGACCTTTGCATCAATAACCCTTTGTGATGCCGACAAAAACCGAATTGCCTCCGATTCATGGGATTGGGAAGATTGTTATTTTACAAACGATTTAAAAGGCGGAAACATTTATTATTACAAGCTGAGTTTAAATCGTGAAGATGCTGAGGATATCATAAACTATTCTGTTCACATATCTATGGACTGCTTGGAGGCTTATTGTGACCACCTTAACAAAGTCAATGTTCCCGGAAAAGCGCAAACTTGCGATGAAGACGGTTATACGGACGGTGTTCAGTGTACGGACTGCGGTATATGGCTTTCCGGTCATCAAATGATCAAACGACATTTTGATGAGAATAATGATATGATTTGTGACAAGTGCGGCATTATTATTTCAGCGGTGGTTCAAGAGGGAAACTGTGGTGATGATGCTGTTTATACCGTTTATGAAAACGGAACGATGGTTATAAGCGGTTCCGGTGAAATGTATGATAAGCGCTTTTGCAGCAATTATTCGAATATAACAAATATTATTATCAAAGACGGAATCACAACAATCGGAACAAACGCATTTGATAATTACTATAATCTTACGAGTGTTATAATCCCCGACAGTGTTACAAGTATAGGATACAGTGCATTTTGTAATTGCGATAACTTGGAAAATGTGACCATACCTGATAGTGTAACATATATAGGAGAATATGCATTTTATTGGTGCGACAGCTTAACAAACATAACAATCGGTAAAAATGTTGAAAATATAGCTTCTTATGCTTTCCGAAATTGCAGAAGACTAAAAAAGGTTGAATGGAAAGCCATTAATGCCATAGCAAACAAAAATACATTTTATAATTGTGCATATTATAATGATGGTTTTACAGTTAACTTTGTTGACGGCGTTGAAAGTGTGCCGGCAGATGTTTTCAATTCGGATCAAGTCAAGTCAGTTTCATTTCCAAGCACGCTTAAAACTATCGGTGCAAGAGCCTTTAAAGGAACATCGCTTTCAGAAGTAATCATACCCGAAAGCGTTGAAACAATCGAAGACAGTGCTTTCTTTAAATGCGGTGCAGAAAGCGTAATCATCAAGGGCAACATAAATACCATTGGCAATTCGGCCTTTTCAACCATGCCTAACCTCAAAACCGTAACAGTGGAAGGCAACGCTGTTCTGGGCAGTAACATTTTTTCCTATTGCCATGCGCTTGAAACCGTTGAAATCAGCGGAAATGTTCAGTCAATCCCTGTTGACGCATTTTACATGTCCGAAAACCTGAAATCGGTAACACTTCCTGAATCTGTTGCGGTTATTGGTGACGCTGCTTTTGCCGGCTGTTATGCACTCACGAGTATTAACCTGCCAGAGGGTATTAAGAAGCTTCCGTATAACGCTTTTGCTTCCTGCAGAAGCCTTGAACATATCGAGCTTCCGTCAACACTTGAAATGATCGGCGATGATGTTTTCTATGACTGTATCAGTCTTACGGATATTGTAATACCGAAGAGTGTAAAGCGCATCGGACCGAGTATATTCTATAACTGCAACAACCTTTCATCCATTGAAATTCTCAATCCCGATTGCGAGATTTATGCTTCTGAATATACCATAAATGACAGTGCAGTTATTTTTGGTAAGGAGAATTCCACGGCACAAAAATATGCAAAAACATATGGTCGCATTTTTGAAACAAGACAGGTTGAATCGGTGTCGCTTGTAACAAAGCCCGACCGCACAGAATATTACATGGGTGATGAGTTTGATGTCAGAGGTCTTTCAATTACCGTTCAATATGAGGGCGGAGAAACAGAAACTTTAAAGAATATCGGTTCCGTCTCCGGCTTCAACAGCAAAGAAATCGGCACATCGGATGTTTGCATTACATTCGGCGGCAAAAAAACCGAAAGCTTTGATGTAACGATCAATGAAAGAACAATCACTCTGAAAGAAACCGTAAAAGTAACCGTTCAACCGGGACAAAGAGCATATTTCAAATTTGTTCCAAAGGTTTCCGGCTACTATTATGCCGATATAAACGGATATTACGATGCATATGCTAAATTGCTCGATTCAAACTTAAAATTGAAATATAAATACTTTGATAGTGAACACAATAGTTATCTTATTGCCGGTGAGACCTATTATATCTGCACGGGACTCAGGAATTACGGCTACACTGACGGTGAAGATTACAGCTATGAATTAACGCTTGAAGCAAGAAATCTTAACTGTCCTCACAACAACACGGAAACGATTGCAAAGGTTGATGCAACCTGCGAGGAAGTCGGATATACCGATGGCGTTTTCTGCCATGACTGTGAAACATGGATTTCCGGTCATGAATTGATACCGAGTCATGTTGATAAAAACAACGATATGATTTGTGATATCTGCAACAAAGATATTTCAAAATCTGTCAAAACAGGAAGATGCGGCAAAAGCGCAACGTTTGATCTTTATGAAAACGGAACGCTTTATATTCACGGTACAGGAAGTATTGCTTCTGCTTGTGAGTGGGATGATACTGATTACGGCAAATCGTTCACAAAACTGATTATTGACGAGGGCATCACAGAAATAGGCTCTTATGCTTTCAAAAACTGCCGAAGCCTTGAAACTGCCGTTCTTCCCGAAAGCTTAAAAGTGATTGGTGACTATGCGTTTGCAGTTAATGATTATTACAGCAGCGGAGAATATATCGGAACGAATATAAGCGCACTCAAGTCAGTGAATCTCGGACCGAATGTTGAAACAATCGGGAACGGTGCTTTTGAAAAATGCGTTTCTCTTGAAAAACTTGAACTTCCTGCATCGCTTAAAGAAATCGGTTGTTCTGCTTTTTCCGGTGTTGGATTTGACAGTATTACAATTCCGAAAAGTGTTGAATCAGTCAGAGAAAATGCTTTCAGTTCATACTATGATGAGCAGTCGGGTAAAACTTACGGAATAAAAGAAATCACACTTGAACAGGGCTTTAAGAACATAAGCTACGGTATGTTTGAAAATTCACTGATTGAGTCAATTGTTGTTCCCGACAGTGTGACAAGCATCGGAAACTACGCTTTTACAAACTGTGCCGAATTAACAAGCGTTACTTTGCCGCAAACAATAACACAAATCGGTGAAAATGCTTTTGCGAATTGTGAAAAACTTTCAAATATCAACATTCCCGACAGTGTAACACGAATTGATGAAGATGCTTTTGCAAATTGCAAGAGGTTAGACAATGTTGTTATCAACAATAAAGATGTATATATCGGTTATAATGCTTTTAGCAACAGCACCACCGTGCAGTCTTATTGGTCCGTTTATGAAAGAAGCGGTTGCAACTATAATTTCAAACCGTTTGAAAGTGAAAAAGTTGAAATTGTAACGCTTCCCGAAAAGCTCAGCTATAAAACAGGCGAAAGCTTCAGTCAATATGGACTTACTTTAAAAGTAACATATAAAGACGGTTACAGTGAAACCGTGAACGATAAGTTTTCAATCAGCGGCTTTGATTCAGAAACTGCCGGAAACAAAAAGATTAATGTAAGTTTCGGCGGCGCTTCAGATGAGTTTAATGTTAAAGTTGTTGATTACAGCGATCTGACAATTACTGCTGAAAGCACAAGAAATGTTTGTGTAAACGGCACTCAGGCTGTTTATCTCAAATTTATACCGACAAAAACAGCCTCTTACACATTCTCATCGTCTGCTTTTGGTAAAGATACCTACGGCTATCTTTGCGACAGCGAAAAAAATGTGATCACAGAAGATGACGATTCTGCCGGAAGCGGCAACTTCTCCATCACAGCTCAGCTTGTTGAAGGAACAAAGTATTATTTTGCAGTGAGGTTTGTTAATGAAAGCGAGTGGGGCACATTTGATGTGACGCTTTCTGAAAATGATCCGGCTGAATCCTCCGTATGCAATCACTCATTTATAGCCAATGTTACACCGGCTACATGCATCATTCCGGAATTTACAACATTTACCTGCACAAATTGTGGTTTCTCTTACACTACCATCACCAAGGCAGCCGAAGGGCATAATCTTGTTTCCGAAAAAGCGGCAATTGCAAATTGTGTCAATGATGGTCTGACAGTTTATTCCTGCGCAAAGTGTGATTACAGCAGAGTTGAAGTGAATCCGGCTCTCGGTCATAATTACAGTTATGAATGGACAATAGATATACAATCAACTTGCATTGAACCTGGTTCAAAATCACATCATTGTTCTCGTTGTGACAGTAGATCCGATATTACTGAAATTCCGGAAACATCGCATAATTATAGCACTGTTGTTACAGAAGCAACCTGCACAACAGAAGGGTATACAACACATACCTGCACAGTTTGCGGTGATACATACACAGATTCAAAAATTCCCGCATTAGGGCATAGCTTCACAAACTATGTTTCCGACAGAAATGCAACCTGCACAAAAGACGGAACAAAAACAGCAAAATGCGACCGCTGCGGTACAACAAATACAATTGCGGATAAAGGTTCAGCCAAAGGACACACTCCCGGTGCATGGATAACTGACAAGGATTCCGATTGCACAACAAGCGGCACAAAACATCAGATTTGCTCTGTATGCGGTGAAACAATCAAAACCGAAACAATCCCGACAAAGGGTCATAAATATGTTGCAACCGTAACAGCACCAACTTGCATGGCAGAGGGCTACACAACGCATAAATGCTCGGTTTGTGGCGATGTTTATACGGATTCCAAGGTTCCGGCAACAGGTAAGCACACCAACAAAACCACAACAACCAAAGCCACAACATCAAAAGACGGTAAGGTTGTAACTACCTGTTCGGTTTGCAAAACGACTTTATCAACAACAACGATTTACAAAGCTTCATCAGTCAATCTTTCAAAAACATCTTTCACTTATAACGGAAAAGTTCAGAAGCCGACCGTAACCGTTAAGAACAGCAAAGGAACAGCCCTCAAAAACGGAACGGATTATACCGTAAGCTATTCTTCCGGCTGCAAGAACACCGGCAAATATGCTGTCAAGATTACTTTCAAAGGCAATTACAGCGGCTCAAAGACACTCACTTTCAACATTTTGCCGAGCAAAACAAGCAAGCTGACAGCAACGCAGTCAACAACTTCTATCAAAGCCACATGGAAAGCTGTCACAGGTGCAAGCGGCTATAAAGTAACGCTTTATTCCTCAAAGGATAAAGCACTTAAAACAATTTATACCACCAATACAACCTACACTTTCAGCAAGCTTTCAAAGGGCACAACCTATAAAGTCAGAGTAACAGCTTATAAGACAATTGACAGCAAGAAAGTTTCTTCAAGCGTTTACACCCAACTGACAACAGCAACCAAGACCGACGCTCCGTCAATCAAGGTTTCCTCAAGTGCAAAGAAAACGGCAAAAATCAGCTGGAGCAAGGTTACGGGCGCAACAGGTTATACCGTTTATTACAGCACAAGCAAAAACGGAACATATAAAAAACTTGCAACAACAACCGGAACAAGCTACACAAACAAAAAGCTTTCAAGCGGCAAGACCTATTATTTCAAGGTTGCAGCTTATAAAACGGTTGACGGAAAGAACATTTACGGTGCGTATTCATCTGTGAAATACGCAAAAATCAAATAATAAAACAATGCCCGAAAGCACCTGAAACTTTCGGGCATTAATTCACTTTTACACAAGTTTTCGGCGATCTTTTAGTAACCCAAAAATTATCCCTATCTACCCAAGAAGTCCAAAGAAGTCGTAACCCTTAAATAAACCCTCGACTACCCAAGAAGACCATGTAATTTTGTGAAACAACCGCCTTAAAGCACATGGAATAATGTATTTTTAAATGATGTATCAAAGCGGCAGACTGACGTTGCCGCTCAATATTATTTTTTACTAATCTGTATCCTATTTTTTGGAAACAGCATTCATTATACTCAATTTTTATTTTTAATTATTGCGGTGGAAACTTTTCATATAGTTCCATCACCATTTCGGCATACCTTGCCTTTGCTGCCGAATAGTTTCCGACGTCAAATTCTTCTATTGTTGGTACAATATACTTTTCATAAAGCATTTTGTATATTTCTTTGTGCTCCGAAACTGCATTGATTCTTTCAACAATCCCCGGCGCAATACGGTAATATTCACGAATCATCGCAGGTCCATCCGGATCTTTATCAAGAACAATATCCCGATAGTCACGCAGTTTTTCAAGTTCGCTGCAGTTTGACGGTTTGCCGAGGCTTTCACATACCGCTGTTGTTATGAAACACAGTGATGAATCACCATAAGAAGTTGAGTGCTCATTCAGTTTTTCATTCAGTTCTTTCTCTTTTTCCGCCTTGATAGCTTTTTCCCGTTCTAAACGCCCATTTACTTTGGCTTCTCTTGCAACCGCTCCCGGATAATTCATTTTTTTCGCTTTCTGATAATAGTCAAATGACTTTTTCAAAGAGCCGGAAACACCATAACCATTTTCATATATCAGTCCGAGAATATATGAAGATTGACCGGTCTGTGCCTTTTTCAGATATGTTATTGAATTTGTGTAATCGCCCAACAAATAATATAATACACCGATATTATTTATAACCTTATCGTTTTCATTCGTTGAAAGTATAGACTCGGTTTCTTTATCGGTTGAAAGTATTAATAAATAAGTTTTCAAAACAGAATGAATATCTTTTTCTGTTTTGGTAAAATCTTTTTTTGAATCAGATGCTTTATTGATGTTGTCCGTTTTTGAATAAGCATTCGATAAACTTTTATACCTGCCTGTTAAAACAAGTGAACACTCATTTTTTTGACAAATAACATCAAATAACTTGTTTGCCATTAAAAATGTAGCATTAAAATGTCCGCAAGCAGTTGCGAGTCTCATATGAACATTACTTTTTTCTGCATCCGAATCTTTGTATATCAGACCTAATCTGAAGTTGGCTTCCGGAACCATATATCCGGATAATTCTTCCAATACAGCTTTTTTTGTCTCATCGTTTTGAAACATATTTAATTGTATTAATTTATCACCGGCTTCAATACAGCCTTTGCGAACCGCTTCAAGATAATAATTGTTTGCTGCTTCGTATTTCTTATCATGTTCGGCGCAAAAACCGAGATAAAACAATTCGTCTTCGTATAATTCATTTTTTGATTTTAAAGAAAGATAGTTTATGATTTCGTTATTGTATTCCTTATTATGAACACAATAACCGCAAAGAACAAATCTTCCGATGCATGTTCCGTCTTTTTTTGCCTTTTCAACAAGAGAATCAGGAATTTTTTTCGGATTTTCAAGAAAATTCAGATATTCTTTCAACAATTCCGTATCTGCATTGAAATGATTTTTTAAAATGCGAAGACAGTCGGTAATTGCTTCATGATCTTTCATCAAAGAATATAGACGAATCATTTTAAGATATAAGGAACAATAGTCCTTATGAAACTCTTTAATATCCTTTTGCACTACAATATAATTTTCAAAATATTTTTCATAATTCTCAGTAATGTTTTGAAGATTTTCAATACATTCTTTAATTTCAAAATATGCTCTGTTGTTGTTTTCCAACTCAGCATCTGCTTGTCTTTTATACTCTTTGGTTTGTTGCTTTACTTCTTCCGATTCAAGCTGAAGAAGATCACTGTTAAAATCAAGAAGTAGCTGCTTCTTTTTTGTGATCTGATCATAAAGGAACTTCTGAATATGCAGAAGCGGCAGTATCAACTCCGGCTCAATACAATAGTTGTTGCGCGGTACCGTTAAAGAATTGATCATATCATTTATCGAATTGATATCGGAAAATTCACAACCTGTGAATGAAGAAGTATTATTTTGAACATCAGCCCAGGATTCTTCATCAATTGGTAAAATGATTACTTTTCCAAAGTAGTGATTTTTCAGAGCATCAATCCTTTCTTTTGGCAAGTCTGTTTTTGAACAGATAAGTATCATATAGTCAACAGTATCAAAAAGCTTTTGATAAGAATTGTTAAATGAATAATAGGGGAAATAAATAAAAGCGGCATCGTTTGTCTTTTCGATTGTTTTAATAACGAACCTTTCAACAAGTGATTTAATATTAATTTCGGCATCACGATAAAGAAAATTACAGCTATTGAGTTCTTCTTTCGTAAGATAAATATTCTTGCCTAGTTTATTGATTGCACAATATGAATTTTCTGATGAAGTATATATTATGGAAGGAACTGAACTGTTGAGTAATTTTGTTGTATTGTTTGGAAGAACTCTTGAAATGATATTGGAATTTAAATGTCGGCAAGCCGCAATTCCGATTACTGTTTTACCGGCAATTTCGGGATTATCTGCAATTATACTTAACGAGTCAAGTTTATCCACAATTTCATCACGTATTGAAGATTTTTTAATATAATTGCTGTTTTCAATTGTTTTCAGCACATTTTTATTGACATACTCATACAATTTATCTGACAGATCCGAAGAATTCTCGTTTTGAGATTCCGCCGACATCAATTTTGCAATAAGGCTTATTATTTTGTCATTTTTCATATTAAATACCCGTTCTATAAATCAGCATATTGATTTTTTTATAGTTTTCATCTGTTTGGTTGATAGCATTATCCAAATTGCGGATATCTTTTTTCAAAGAAGCATACATATGTGCAATTCCTTTTATATTCTGGATATCGTTTGAATCAAGCAGAGCTTTTTCAATATGCTTGATTTGTTCTTCTTTTTCGCTTCTTTGATTTTTCAGTTGAATAATCAGTTGGTTTACTGTACGAATGATATTCTTACCAATATCTTCGACTGTGTTTTCCGTTGAATCAACGGTTTTTAAAAAGCGTTTTAACCCATTTGTTTTTGAATATTCTTTTTGCTCATGTGAACTGTACGCAATGACATCAAAACAGTTTATTCCCGCTTGTTCAACAACTGACTTAACCGAATTAACAATTTCATTCTGAATATCTTCGGGCTTTTTATCTGCCTTATTAACAACAAAAAGAATCGGATTTTGCAAGTTCAGTGATTGAATAAATTCAACGCTTTTTTGCACCAGTGTACCGTCTGTAATATCAATCAGCCAGATAAGATAATCAATTGTCTGCAATTGCTTTTTTGCCTTGATTTCATCGCTTATTTCCTGCATAACGGTGCTGTCATCTTTGTTATAGCCCGGAGTGTCAAGAATGACGGTATTACCGTAATTAAAATTTTTTACTCCGGCAGCAATGCAGTTGACAAAACCGGCAAAGCCGATACCGTATTTCCTTTTGAATTGATGGCAAATTGCATTGACCTTGTCGGATGAAAGTTCAATCTTTCGGTTGCCGTTGAGAAAAGCATAATAATACGGTTCGGAACTTTTTGTAATATAAGTGGGAATTGATGTGGTTTCGTCCTGATTTTCGGGAAGAAAATCATCACCTAAAATACTGTTGATAAAGCAGGATTTACCGGAGCTGAATTTTCCTCCAACTCCGATAATCTTTTTATTCTTCAGCATGGCAAGCCGGAGTTGCTCTCCGAGTTTTTCGGAAAGCGACCCCAGCTTATCATATATTTCCATTTCATTTTCAACAGAAACCGATTCAAGCGATTGAAGAAGATTATCGCTAAGCAAGCTTGAAAGCTCGTGTACATTATGCTTGTTTTTGTTATCAGCGTCATCAGTCTGAACTTTCAGAACATCACCAATCAATTCCAATGCTTTTGCTTCATCTTCCAAAAACGGATTTTCACATTCCGCAGGCAAATCATCGGTTTCAATTTCATCCCATATACTCATATTTCGATATCCGCCTTGTACAGTTGTTCTTTTGCATTGCTGACTATATTGATGAAATCATTGATTTTTGCAAGGTTGGCTTCCTTATCCGAAAGCATGGCGGAAACTCTGTCAATTGATCCGCTGAGTTTATTCTGCATTTCATCCGCAAATGTTGCAGCGCAAAGGTTCATTTTTTCGGCTATATTACCGGCTTTTCTCTCCATTTGTTTTTTCACATCTGCGGATATTTGTGAAAGTACTTCAGACTGAGCGGATTCAAGTTTTGCCACCTTATTATCGCCCACAATTTCTCCGCCTTGACAACCGGGAATTTTTTCTGCAAGTGAGGTAAGATAAGAATTGACATCAAGCTCAAGCTTCGGAACGGTTAAGCCTCCGAGAAGCTCATCAAGTGTCATAGAAATTTCTTCCGGATCAAAATTGTCGTCCTCTTCAAAAGCGTTCAGCACTGTGCCTTTCACTTTGCTTTTCAGTTCATCAAGATCAATAAGCTTTTCAAAAGTATCGATCATAATCTTGTGTATTTCCGTGCAATATTCTCTGATGTTGTTTTCTACGTCAACAACTTTTGCCGTTTTTTCGTTCCATTTTTTAATGACAGGTGTTTTCTTGATCCATCCGGTTTTTATTCTGTATGTTTCTGACATCTGTTTTGTGCCATATTCCAGATCATCGTGGACAAAAGCTTCCGTTTCGATTTCATAGATGATTTTCTGCATTTTCTTTTCTGTGCTGTCGGCAGAAGTTCTGAATGCGTTGTTTATAGCGCGTCTTATGGAATCGACATATGTAATAAGACGCTTTTTCTTTTCCTGTAGCTGTGCATAATCATATTTATTAATGTCATTTCTGACATTTTCCGCATCAATATAGATGTTTTCCAAAAGTCCGAGAAAATTGGTTTTCTGCATGGAAGCGTGATCTTTAATGCGATTTGCAATAATTTCTTCTTTATCGTTTCTGATTGAAACAAGAACTCTGTTTCTGACTTCGGAAAATCCCGAATAATCCATAAGACTGTCTGTATCCCAATTTACAGTATCTTTAAATCTCTTATTAAGTTCTTCATGAATGTGATTTTCTTCTTTATTATAGCTGATGCCGAGTTCATTCTTTTTTGCCATACTATAAAACATTGAAGAGGTACAAAGCAGACCGTAATTATTTATTGCCGATTCAACAAAACGGTTGTTTATTTTTTTTGAATCAGCCGAATTTTTTGCCGTTTTTACAGTTTTCTTTAATGCAGTTACAAAATCTTTTTCATGCCTGATATCAAGAATACCGTTATCAAGCTGGCTTGCAACAATAACAGTTTTTGAAATTCCTTCACTCGGTATAAGATCGTTAATCAGGCGTATATCCTCCGATGTGAGAAACTGAGATATGTTACTGAGAATGAATGTAACATCGCATTGACCGAGATATTTTTGTGTTGTTTGGCTTCTTGAAATTATGGGATCATTCAGACCGGGAGTGTCAACGATCTCAAGACCTTTCAGAAATGGATTTTTAAGACCAAGCACAGTATGCTTAACAAGGGGCGTGTATATGCCGTCAGCACCAACATAATCCTGCAAATTTGTGCTGAAACCGTCTGTACCTTCAATATTTTCCGTTCTTTTGGCGAGCACTTGTGAAACATTGCATTGATCTTTGAGCATTTTACATAACTCATAGCAAGAAACCTGTTCAACCGACATACTGTTTTTGCATTTTTCCTCAACAGATTCAAAGGATGGATAGGTAACATTCGAAGCGCCAAAAGCTACAGCTTTCCGACATTCTTCCAATTCTTTTTTATATTGTTTATCAATTTCATTTTTACATTCCTTATATTTTGATTCAATATAGCTCCATTCTTCCTTTGAATAGAAATATATCTGAGCAAAAGGTTTTTCCGAATAAACAATTTTTGTCAGTGCCGCCGTCATAGGGGTAGGTGCTTTCGGAAGAATATCCTCACCATCAAATAAAAGTGCATTTAAAAAGCTGGATTTGCCCGCTTTAACGGCTCCGACGATGCCGATTTTCAGCGTGCGCTCTTTTTTCTGAATATCTTCGATGTTTTCGGTTAAATTTTTTTGCCTTTCTTCAAAGCTTTCGAGCAATGAAGAATCAACAATGCCTTTTCCCGCTTTTAAGCCTTCGTTGATTTCACCTGTCAGTTTAAGAAAATTTTCCATATTCATAATTTAGTCCCCGCTTTTTTAACATGATAATTCTTTGATTATTTCCTGCGCTGAAGCAATATCAGAATCAAGCTTGGAGATATACTCCTGCAACTCCATCTGTTTATTTTTCTTTTCTGTGTTAAGATTTTCAGTAGCTTCTTTTATGGAATTACATTCAAGTTCATATTTTTCAGTTAAAGTATCAAGCATATTGGCTTGCATTTCATCTAAGATTGGCTGAAGAGATTCACCGATTTTGAAAACCACCTGTGGTATAACTTCATTTTCAATTTTTGCAGAGAATTCGTTTTCTCTGCTTCTTTCAAACAGATGGTTTATAAAACCCAGGATTTCCGGAAGAAAAACGAGAACAACCTCAATCATAGGATCAAGTTTATCTGACATAATGGCCAACAAGCTGGCTACTGTTTTATATTTTCCTGAGAAATTACCGTCATCATCTTTTGGCTGTTTTTCAAGGAATGAATTGACACGGCCGGATAATGCGTTATAACCGGCAGTAAGTTTATCAGCAAAATCATCAGAAACGGAGGGTATCATGTTTTTTTCTGCAACAAAAACGGAAAACGCTTCTTCAGAATACTGCTGTGTTGCATTAATCAGAACCGGTCTGACAATTTCATTGACTGTACGTGAGAAATCTTCTGATCCGTTTCTTGCCGCTGAAGCAATGATTCCCGAATTGGAATGAAGTGCATTTTCCACTTCAGCCATGATTTTCGGTTTAACTTCATTTGTGAATTTTTTTGACAAGCTTTGCTTTTCTCTTTTAATATTGCGGTCAAGCTCCTTTTTTGCCCGTTCGATTGATTCAATTTTTTCATCAATTTCTTCACTGCTGCTATTGGAGTTTTTCTTGATAGAATTCAGTGCGGAAATACAAAGTTCTGCATTGTTCTTTATCGAACCTGAAAATGCCTGTTCAAAAAGATTTTGAGCATCAAAAGCAGCAACAATATTTTTCCTTTTTTCACAAATATCTTCATCATAAACAGACACAGCAAAAGTTTGAATCTTTTCACCAAATGCATTTTCAGCAGCACATTGAACGTTATCTGCTATGACTGTCACTTGATCTTCAGGTTTTTTATCACATTTAGTAACAGCAAGCACCAGTGAATTTTTGTATTGCTTTATTTCGTTTATAAATCTTGACGTTGAAGCGTTAAGTGTACCGTTGGTACATTCGACACAAAGCAGATAAGCGTTACCTTTGCCGACATATTTCATAATCGCTTTATTGTGGTTCTCAATTTTTGAATCAAGGCCGGGCATATCAACAATCCGGATACCATCAAGTTCACGAAGAAAATCGTTGTTTATATGAACACGGAGATATTCATATTTATCTGCATCAATAGAATCAATTTCTTCAAGAGTATACGTGACTGTGCTTTCTTCTGATACAGCTTCAATATATTCTTTCTCATCATATAAAAGCTCTGTTGCTATTGCCGTTTTTTCTGCCTGATCCTCAGGAAGTATATCTCTTCCCATAAAGGTATTCAGAAGAGAACTCTTTCCTGCGCTGAAGCCTCCCATCAAAAGGACATGTACAACAAAATCGTTTATCGACGAAGAAATAGTTCGGTTATCATCGCTCAATGTTTTTAATTCATATGCTGTGCATATTTCATCAAGCTTTTCAATCAATTCAAGATAATTTCTTTTTTTTACCATGTTATTTTTCTCCTTTGTTTTATATTGGAATATTTTTACAAAATGATCCATTTTATATTTCTGAATCCTTTTGTTTTTTTGATAACGGTTGCTCTGATTTTTTTGGCTTTTGAATTCCCAAACAATATGGACAGAAATACTTTCTTTCAGTCGGATTCCAAACATATGTCCTGTGACAGTTTGGGCATTTCTTACGAATTGTATTGATGCTCACAGTATATCCCTCCTTTTACAATATTTCTAATTTACAGATATAATTACAACAGGAATCTGAGCCGGATTTATAAATATCTTTTCGCAAACACATTTTTTTCGCATACTCATCATATTCCCACAAATTACTTTTTGGTGATTTTGGATTGATACAACTATAAGTAGGGTCATACCAATATTTGCAGAATGCACATTTTTTATTGTTTCTGATGTTGATTGTTTGCATTTTACGAATTCTCTTTTCCCAATGTAATATGTGATTTTAAATGATTTCAACATTATCTCCCTGACTTCTCAGCCACATATCAATTCCCTTGCCGAAAACTTCGGCAGTAATCGTGTAAACACCGTTTTCCTCGTGAATGATACGAGCAGTGGGGAGGCGATCCAGAACGGAGTCTATATCAGTACCTGAAAATTTGAATGTGACTTTTTGCAATTTACCGCCGTACATAAACTGGACTCTCTTGCGAAATTCACCTTCTTGAAATCTATCATTATAGGGAATGAAGAATTTTTCATCAAAAACAGACAGCCTTTTTATACGATCAATACGGTAAATAGTCGGAAAAGCATCATTCTTTACATCAAAGTGTTCCTGTATTTTTTCATCGTCAATGAATGCAGCAAGATAGAAATAATACTCTGAAAACATGATTGAAACAGGCCTTAGCTTACGTGTCACGATTGATTTGTCTTTCATTCGAACATAGTCAATCTCAATATAATGATTTTCATTTATTGCCTGACCTATATCCCACATTTTATCTATAAACTTTGTTTTATGTCTCGGTTCAACATAATAGAACTTTTCGTTTCTGATAAGCTCACTGACAACTTTCTGATTCTTTTTCGGAACACATTCGTCAACGAGCTTGTCCAGAATATTATACATTTCCTCTTTTGTCAGTGCACGACTGTCAAGCAGTATTTTACATATGGCAAGGATTTCACTGTTTGTAAACTTGTTGCGGTAAAGTCGTTCAAGTCTATAGACCTTGTCTTTTCGGTCATATACAACATTGTTGATAAATCCGTTGTTATCAGCATCCTTTTCAAGGAAATACCTTATATCGTCAATATCACGCTGTATGGTGCGTTCATTCACACCATAATGTTTTGCTTCTTCAGATTTGCTTACTCCGTAGCCTCCGATTAATTTAGCATATATTCCGAGAGTTCTGTCGGTTTTACCGTTATCCATAAAGTAACACCCCCTCTTTTAAAAAAATTCAATACTATTATATAATATAATAATGACAAATTCTGTCACTCTTATGAAAAATTATAGAAAATAATTTATATTATGACATATTTTACCATGTTTATATAAGAACTGCAATACATATATACTTATATCTAATATCTTTCATATCGACAATTCAGCATTAAAACACCCAAAATTTTTCGCGAACCTACAAAATTTTACATAATAAAAATAAAAACATATTACTTCCACTCTCGGCGGATTCAGCGCACAACACACCTTAGTGCAATATTTTATACACTTTGCCCCTGTTTGAGATGCTTTGCTATATTCCATTCGTAGTTCATCCGAAAAATGTTGACTGATTTGCTTAAAAGTGTTAAACTAAAATCGAAATATAAATTTTAGGAGGTTTCAAAATGGCTTTAATAAAATGTCCCGAATGCAATAAAGAAATCAGTGACAAGGTTACGGCTTGCCCTCATTGTGGCTATCCGCTAAGTGAAACAAGCTCCGAAAAGCTCGTTGAGGAATGTGGAGAAGCGAAACAAAAGAACAAAACAAATAAGAAGAAGTCTATCAAAGTATTAGTTACTATTTGTGTAGTTGTTGTTTTGATTGGTATTGGAATCGGAACTTACTTTGCGATCACGGCAAAAGAAAGAAATTATAACAAAGCAATTGAACTATATAATTCCGGAAATTACAGCGACTCCTTGATCGTTTTTAAGAAAATCAGTAATTATGAGGACTCTGAGGATTATATCGAAAAATGCAATTATGAGCTATCTGTAAATGGTCAATTTTTGAGAGCTCTGGCAACCGGTCTTGAAAAAAGATGGGATCTCAACTATAAAGATGAAGCAGACGGTAAAGATACTACAACTGAACAATTCAGAGAATTCTTAAATGCCGAATATGATCAGTTAAAGCCTTTTTCTAATCAAGAATTCGAGGATAAAGAATTAGGTGAAATGGCAAAAGACTATATAGAATTGCTGAGCAAAGCTTTAAGTATAGTCAAATACTACGGTAGTAATAACAACACATTCTGGAGCGAATATCACCCTATCTATGATGAAAGATGTATTCTTATCAAAAAAATCAGTGATAACTATACAATCCCGGTAAAAGAAGAAAGAAAAACAAATTTAAATGATTTAATCACTAATGGAGAGTATACAATAGAAATACAAAAAATCATGAATAATGTTGAATTCAAAAAGGTATCTGACGAATATGGATACAAGCAATATGAAGCAATTGTCAAGAATACTTCAAGCACTGATTTTTCATATTTCTCGTTTAATGTAAATCTTGTTGACAAAAATGGAACAGTTGTTGAAACCCAATCACCGCATACTGATAACTGGACAGTTGGATCAAAACATAAATTCACATTTTCAACTGATGAAAAATTTGAAAAAATCGTTGTTAACAGTTGCAGCTATTCATAATAAACTGTACCTAACGCACTCCTCCAAAACTTCCCAAAACTTATCACGAGCAAACAATACCCCGGTACGATACGGTACAAAAACACCGTTTTTACCCCGAAAAACCGCCCGAAATACACCCAAAATCGCCCTGTCTTATGGGGCAACAACCCGATGGCAGGGGTGTACGGTGGCATGCGCTGTAGCAGTGGAGGAATCAGCCAAAGCCTGATAAATAAAGGGTTTTCACGAAAAATTCATCTCCTGTTCCTTTTCGGAGCAGGAGATTTTTTGTGCCAAAACGGCGTCAAAGTGATATGTAATCAAGAACGCTTTTATATGACAATAATACTGATTTTTCAAGTAAGTTAAAATATTAATATCAGAAATAATTATAATGCAGATTTTTATTGAATTAACCTTTGAACTATGCTATAATTCTAACAAAATTTGACAAATTGAGGCAAAAAATGAGTAAAAAAGAATTGGCAAAAAGATATATACTGTTTATTCTGGGACTGTTTTTTTCAGGGATTGGAGTCGCTTTCACAAAGCACGGCGAGTTGGGCGTTTCTCCCGTTTCCTCCGTTGCAAATGTTATGAGTTATAAATTTGATTTCTTTTCAATGGGCGTATGGCTGATTATCTGGAATTGCGTATTGATAGTCGGGCAGATTGTTATTCTGAGAAAAGATTTTAAACCGTATCAGCTTTTACAGCTTCCGCTTTCGTTTTTATTCGGATATTTCACGGATTTCGGTATGTGGCTGGTTTCGTTTATTCCCGTAAACAGTTATTTTAGCAAGTTGCTCATGCTTTTCATCGGAATAGTCGTTCTGGCTTTCGGCATTTCGCTTACGGTAATCGCAAATGTAATTATGAATTCAGGTGAAGCATTTGTTAAAGCGATTTCCGACAAGACAAAACGGGAGTTCGGCAACATAAAAGTTGTGTTTGATATAAGCTGCGTCGCTTTTTCAATAATTCTGTCGCTATTATTCTTTGATATGAAGATTGTCGGCACACGCGAGGGTACAATTATTTCTGCGGTTCTGACAGGATTTGTCATTAAACTCTTTTTAAAGCTTCTGAAGAATAAACTTGAGAGAATACTTGTAAAATAAAAAGTTCTTAATAAGCCTTGTCATTGATAAAAACGACAGTGTTTTTTATCAATGACTTGTTTTTTTGTATAAATTATACTAATTTACAGTAATAAATTCTACAACGAAAATTGTCGATTTTACGATGAGGAATGTCGATTTAATTGACTTTCAGGCGAAAAGATGTTAAAATACACATATCCGCTTTAAAGCACTAAATCGTTCTTAGAATTTTCAGCGCATTTTTGTAAAAAATCTTATCTTCATTCTCCTTTGAGAATCTGTAATCTTTTATTAAATCAATGAATTGCTTTTGATCGCTCCACGGAGAATCGGTTGCAAAAAGGATACGGTCAAAACCGTGCTTTTCGATTATTTCTCTGCATTTTTCATTGTAGCGGTTCAATACAAAGGACGTATCAAAATAAACCGGCTTGCCTGCAAGCTTTTCAATTACTTCGTCAGGTAAATCACAACCTCCCATGTGAGCAAGAACAAGCTTGCCGTCAATAATTCCCTGCAGTTGCCCGAGTACTTTCAAAACCATATCGGGCGTACAGTGAACATCATCCCTATAGCCTATATCCACACCCGCATGCGTTATTACCGTTAAATCACGCTTTGCGGCTTCGCGCAGAATTCTTATATATTTCGGGTCGTCGAAATACACACCCTGATAGTCGGGATGAATTTTCAGCCCGAACAAACCGTTTTCTTTGATTCGGTCAAGAATTTCTTCTATGTTATCACAGTCGGGATGAATTGCTCCCGCATAAATCACGCCGTCCTTGCCATTTAGCTCAAAGGACAGGCGGTTAATCGAATCAACCTGCTTTGGAGAGGTTGCAACGGGAAGTACAACGCAGTAATCAATTCCCGCTTTTTTCATGGAAGCCTTTAATGCGCAAAGTGTTCCCTCCCTGTGTGGCTTTACCTGTCCTTTCTCGGAAAGATATGCGATAGTTTGTGCCGCTATCTTGTCGGGAAATGTATGCGTGTGAAAATCAATAATCATTTTAAACGCTCCTAATTTTTATTATCGGAGCTATTATATCATAAAATACTATTTTTAAAAGGTGAAAATATGACAATTGTGGATTTATTAGAAAAAAACAGCCAAGAACTGTCCGACGAAATCGCATTGGTTGAAATCAACCCGGAAATCCAAGACAGCAGAAGAATGACCTGGAGAGATTACGAATTGGTCGAGTCGACAAGCCGTTCGTATTACAGAACGGAGATAAGCTGGATGGTGTTCAACGAAAAGGCAAACCGTTTTGCAAACGCTCTTATGAGGCTCGGAATCGGCAAGGGCGACAAGGTTGCCATACTTCTTATGAACTGTCTTGAATGGTTGCCGATTTACTTCGGTATTCTCAAGACCGGTGCTATGGCTGTTCCGCTTAACTTCCGTTACGCGGCAGACGAAATCAAGTACTGCGTTGAACTTTCCGAGTCGGATATGTTGGTTTTCGGTCCTGAATTCATCGGCAGAGTTGAAAAAATCGCAGATGAAATCAGCAACAACAGACTGCTTATATATGTCGGCGACGGCTGTCCTTCTTTTGCGGAAAGCTATTATAACCTTACCGCAGATTGCAGCAGTCTTAATCCCGGGATTCCTCTTACCGAAGACGATTATGCCGCTATTTATTTTTCATCGGGCACAACGGGATTTCCCAAAGCAATTCTTCATAAGCACAGGTCTTTGATTCATTCTTGCAAAGTGGAGCAGAATCATCATTCTCAACAGCACGATGACGTGTTCCTTTGCATTCCTCCCCTTTACCACACGGGCGCAAAAATGCATTGGTTCGGTTCGCTTATCAGCGGTTCAAAGGCGGTTTTGCTTAAGGGCACAAAGCCTGAATTCATTTTAGACGCCGTTTCGAAAGAAAGGTGCAGTATTGTATGGCTGTTGGTTCCGTGGGCGCAGGATATTCTCAATGCGCTTGATTCGGGTAAACTCAAGCTGGAGGACTATGACCTTTCAAGCTGGCGTTTAATGCATATCGGCGCACAGCCCGTTCCTCAGAGTCTTATCAAGCACTGGCTTGAATACTTTCCGAATCATCAATACGATACGAACTATGGCTTGTCTGAATCAATCGGACCCGGTGCCGTACACCTCGGCGTTGAGAATATACATAAGGTCGGTGCAATCGGCATTCCCGGCTACGGCTGGCAAGTCAAGATTGTTGACGAAAACGGCAATGAGGTTTCAGGTCAGGATGTCGGCGAGCTTTGCTTAAAGGGCGATGGTGTGATGGAATGTTACTACAACGACCCTGAAGCTACGGCTAACACGCTGAAAGACGGTTGGCTTTATACCGGCGATATGGCTATGAGAGATGAAGACGGTTTCATCTTCCTTGTTGACAGAAAGAAAGATGTTATTATCACAGGCGGTGAAAATCTTTATCCCGTTCAGATTGAAGATTTCATCAGAACATTCAACAAAGTCAGTGATGTTGCCGTTATCGGTCTTCCGGACGAGCGACTGGGCGAAATTGCCGCCGCAATTATCAAAATAAAAGACGGCATGGAATCTTCGGAAGAAGAAATCAATGAATTCTGCCTCGGCTTGCCGAGATATAAGCGTCCGCGCAAGATTATATTTGCAGATGTTCCGCGTAATCCAACAGGAAAAATTGAAAAGCCTCTGCTTCGTAAAATGTACGGTGCAGATCATTTGGTAGCAGACCAAAATGAACGCTGAGTTCATTAAAAATATATTAAATTCTTTTTTGGGGTGACTTATACGATGAAAACCACTATGATTCTTACCTCTTGTCTGATCGTATGCTTCTTTGCATTGATGATCGGCATAGGCGTCAGGTCAAGAAAACACGCAACAGATGTAAACGGCTTTGTTCTGGGCTCGCGCACAGTCGGTCCCTGGCTCAGTGCCTTTGCTTTCGGTACATCATATTTTTCAGCCGTTATTTTTGTCGGTTATGCAGGTCAGTTCGGTTGGAACTTCGGTCTGGCTTCAACCTGGATAGGTCTGGGCAACGCTTTCATCGGCTCGCTTCTTGCGTGGAGCGTTCTCGGAAGACGAACAAGAATTATGACACAGCATCTCGGTTCAAAAACAATGCCCGATTTCTTCGGTGCAAGATATGAATCAAAGGGCTTGAAAGTTGCCGCATCCGTAATTACTTTTGTTTTCTTGATTCCTTACACCGCATCATTGTTCAACGGTCTTTCAAGACTTTTCTCAATGGCATTTAACGGAATTGACTATTCGGTATGTGTTATTGTTATGTCTGTTCTTACAGGTATTTACGTTCTTATCGGCGGCTATATGGCCACTGCAATCAACGACTTTATTCAAGGTCTTATCATGCTCGGCGGTATTGTTGCTGTTATCCTTGCTGTACTCAAAGCAAACGGCGGTCTTCTTGAAGCAACACATTCACTTGCTATGGTTGAAGGTGCTAAAGGTTGGGAAGGCGCAGGTGCTTTCTCATCATTCCTGGGACCCGACCCGTTATTCCTCCTCTTTGTTGTTATTCTTACTTCTCTGGGCACATGGGGACTTCCGCAGATGGTCGGTAAATTCTATGCAATCAAGAATGAAGATTCCATCAAAAAGGGCACAATTATTTCAACATTCTTCGCTATCGTTGTTGCCGGCGGATGCTATTTCCTCGGCGGCTTCGGCAGACTTTTCTCAGACGTAATTGAAATTGACGCCGCAACAGGTAAACCGGTTGAAGGCTTTGACTCCATTATTCCGACAATGCTTTCAACTCTTTCGCCTGTTATCATTGCGGTTGTTATCGTTCTTGTGCTTTCGGCATCAATGTCAACACTTTCTTCTCTTGTTCTTACAAGCGGCTCAACAGTTACGCTTGACCTTATTGCACCGCTGAGTAAAAAAGAGCTGTCGGAAAAGAAAAAGATGATTATTATGAGAGCGCTTATTGTTGTTTTCATCATAATCTCTGCTGCTATTGCCATCTTCCAGGTTAACAGCAAGTCTGAAATGACGAAATATATTGCCCAGATGATGGGCGTTTCGTGGGGCGCACTTGCAGGTGCTTTTCTTGCTCCTTTCCTTTACGGCCTTTATTGGAAAAAGACGACAAAGGCTGCCGTTGTGGTTTCATTCATTTACGGCGTCGGACTTGAAATTATCCAGCTTCTTCTTTCATTCGGCTTATTCTCATTCAACAATGAATTCCTTTCTGGTGTATTGTTCAAGACTTCGCTTCATTCGGGCTCTTTTGCAATGATCGGCGGACTTATTATTGTTCCGATTGTCAGCCTTCTTACGCAGAAAACAAAGCCGCAAAAAGCCGATGAAATGTTTGAATGCTACAATGACAAAAAAACAGTTGACATAACGGACAGTCTTGGTAGATAATATAAGATAATAACAAAACAAGTAGGGTGATGAATTTGAAAAAATTAATGCTTGGCAACGAAGCTGTTGCCCGTGGTCTTTACGAGGCAGGTGTTAAGGTTGTATCGAGCTATCCCGGTACACCTTCGACCGAAATCACGGAGTTTGCCGCAAAATACGATGAGATTTACTGTGAATGGGCGCCTAACGAAAAGGTTGCGACAGAGGTTGCTTTCGGTGCTTCTCTTCGTGGAGTCAGAAGCGCATGTGCCATGAAGCATGTTGGTCTTAATGTTGCCGCCGACCCGCTTTTCACATTATCATACACCGGTGTCAACGGCGGAATGGTTTTGTTTGTTGCGGACGATCCTGCCATGCACTCTTCGCAGAATGAGCAGGATTCCCGTCACTACGCCATCGCAGCAAAGGTTCCTATGTTAGAGCCTGCGGATTCGGCTGAAGCAAAGGAGTTTGTCAAAGAAGCTTACCGCATTTCCGAGGAATATGACACTCCCGTTATTGTTCGTATGTGCACAAGAATTGCACATTCTCAGAGCAGTGTTGAGCTTTGCGACAGAGAGGAAATTGCTACTCCCGAATACGAGAAAAGACCTCAGAAATACATAATGGCTCCCGCAAATGCTGTTCGCCGTCATCCGTTCGTTGAAGAAAGAACAAAAAAGCTTCAGCAGCTCGGCGAAACAAGTGCTCTCAATAAGGTTGAAAACAACAGCAACGAAACAGGTATTATTTGCTCGGGTACTTGCTATCAGTATGTTAAGGAAGTATTCGGCGACAGCGTTTCGGTGTTAAAACTCGGATTGGTTAATCCTCTTCCCGTTGATATCATCAAGTCTTTCGCCGCCGGCGTTGAGAAGCTTTATGTAATTGAAGAGCTTGACCCGATTATCGAAACACATCTTAATAATATCGGTGTAAAATGCATCGGTAAAGAAATGTTCTCGATTCTCGGCGAGTTCAATCAGAACACGATCCGTAAAGCATTCGGCATTGCAGTTCCCGAAAACACGGCTACGGACACCGCTATCCCCGTTCGTCCGCCCGTGATGTGTTCAGGTTGTCCTCACCGCGGTTTGTTCTATACACTTGCAAAGCATAAAATTACTGCTCTTGGCGATATCGGTTGCTACACTCTCGGCAGTGCCGCTCCGTTGTTTGCGCTTGATTCAACACTCTGTATGGGTGCTTCTGTTTCGGGGCTTCACGGATTCAACAAAGCTGGCGGAGAGGACAGCGAAAAGAAAACCGTTTGTGTTATCGGCGATTCAACCTTTATGCATTCGGGTATGACAGGTCTTGTCAATATTGCTTATAACAGTTCAAATTCAACTGTTATCATTCTTGACAACTCCATTACCGGCATGACGGGTCATCAGCAGAATCCAACAACGGGTTACAATATTAAAGGTGAACCCGCCGCTGCTGTTAATCTTGAAGAGCTTTGCCGCTCAATCGGAATCGAAAGAGTCAGAGTTGTTGACCCGTATAATCTCAAAGAGTGCGAGGATGCAATTGTTGAAGAGCTCTCTGTTTCGGCACCGTCGGTTATTATTTCAAGGCGTCCTTGTGTGCTTTTGAAATATGTCAAGGCAAAGCCTCCCGTTACAGTTAATGAAGAAAAATGCATCGGCTGTAAAATGTGTATGAAAATCGGCTGTCCCGCAATAAGCATAAAGAACGCTAAAGCACATATTGACTTTACTCAGTGCGTCGGCTGTGATGTTTGCACGCAGATGTGCAAGGTCAATGCTATTGAAAAGGGGGACAGATAATATGGCAACAAAGAATATAATGATTGTCGGCGTCGGAGGGCAGGGCAGTCTTCTGGCAAGTAAGCTTTTAGGCTCGTTGCTTACAGACGAAGGCTTTGATGTTAAGGTCAGCGAGGTTCACGGCATGAGCCAGCGAGGCGGCTCGGTTGTTACCTATGTCCGTTTCGGCGACAAAGTTTACTCCCCTGTTATCAGCGAGGGCGAAGCAGATGTCATTGTTTCATTTGAAAAGATTGAAGCTGCAAGGCATCTTGCTTGTCTGAAAAAAGGCGGAAAAATAATTGTCAACACACAGGAAATTGACCCGATGCCTGTTATCACGGGCACTGCCGAATATCCGACCGGTATCATTGACGAAATGAAGTCAAAAGGCGTATATGTTGACGCAATAGATGCACTTGAGCTTGCAAAGCAGGCAGGCAATTCAAAGTGTGTTAACATTGTTCTTATGGGAAGAGTTGCAAAATACTTTGATATTCCATATGAAAAGTGGATTTCGGCAATTGAAAAGAATGTTAAGCCTCAATTCGTAGAGATAAATAAAAAAGCCTTTGATTTAGGCTATAATGTATAAAAAAAGGAGATTTGATTATGGCAGAACAACGTTACTATCAGCCTGAAATTGAAACTGCTTCACGAGAAAAAATCGTTGAAATTCAGAATGAAAAAATCAGGAAACAAGTTAAGCATGTTTACGAAAATGTTGAATACTACCGTAAACTGATGGATGAAAAGGGCGTTAAACCCGAAGATATTCAGACGATTGACGACATCAAAAAACTCCCATTCCTGACAAAGGCAGACCTCAGAGACGCTTATCCTTACGGACTTCTCGGCACAGACCTTAAGGACTGTGTCAGAATTCAGTCAACCTCAGGCACAACAGGCAAGAGAGTTGTCGCATTCTACACACAGAAGGATATTGATCTTTGGGAAGAATGCTGTGCCCGTGCAATCGTTGCCGCCGGCGGCACAGAAGAAGATGTTTGTCAGGTCTGCTACGGCTACGGTCTTTTCACGGGCGGTCCCGGTCTTAACGGCGGTTCACACAAGGTGGGTTGTCTGACGCTCCCGATGTCGTCGGGCAACACAGAACGCCAGATTCAGTTCATGATGGATCTTAAGTCAACAATTCTTTGCTGCACTCCCTCATATGCCGCATATATCGGCGAATCTCTTGCAGAAGCAGGCTACAAGCCCGAAGACAACAGCCTTAAGGCAGGTATTTTCGGTGCAGAGCCATGGACAGAGGAAATGAGAAGAAACATTGAAAAGAGCCTCGGTATCAAGGCTTATGATATTTACGGCTTAACTGAAACAAGCGGCCCCGGTGTATCTTTTGAATGTTGTGAACAGACCGGTATGCACATCAACGAAGACCACTTCTATGCCGAAATCATTGACCCCGATACAGGCGAAGTTCTTCCCGAGGGAAGCAAGGGCGAGCTTGTGTTCACATCGCTTGACAAAGAAGCATTCCCTCTTCTTCGTTACAGAACAAGAGATATTTGTGTTCTTTCACGCAAAAAATGTTCTTGCGGCAGAACGCATGTTAAAATGAGCAAGCCTATGGGCAGAAGCGATGATATGCTTATCATACGCGGTGTCAACGTTTTCCCGAGTCAGATTGAAACAGTTCTTCTTAACGAGGGCTATACTCCAAACTATCAGATTGTTGTTGACAGAGTAAACAACAGCGACACGATTGATATCAATGTTGAGCTTGCTCCCGAGCAGTTCTCGGATAAAGTCAGCGAAACGCAGGCAAAAGAAAAGGCTCTTGAGGCTGCAATGCGCACAATGCTCGGCATAGGCCCGAAGGTTCACCTTGTGGCGCCTAAATCAGTTGTCCGCAGTGAGGGCAAAGCAGTCAGAGTAATAGATAAGCGTAAACTTCACGATTAACGGAGGAATAAGGATATGGCTATTAAACAGTTATCAGTATTTGTTGAAAACAAACCCGGCAAACTCCTGGATATTGTTAAGGCACTTGCAGAAGAAGATATTAACATTCGTGCTCTGAGTATTGCCGACACAAAGGACTTCGGTATTCTTCGTTTAATTGTTTCTGATACCGAAAAGGCAAAGGCAATTCTTTCGGAGGACTGTGTTGTGACCGTCACAGATGTTATTGCTGCCGAAATGAACGACAAAGCAGGTGCGTTGTCAACCATCTTAAATGCTTTTAAAGAGCCGGACATCAACATTGAATATATGTATGCTTTTACGGCTTCTACCGAGCTTGGCGCTTATGTTGTTATTCGTGTTGACAACAATGATGCGGCTGAAAAAGTTCTCAAGGATAACGGTATTGCTTTTCTTGATAACGCAGCTATCTGACAAAGCGAGTGATTTATCAAAACTAAGCTTCAGATACCTTTACAAGTTAAAAATTTTATAATTTTGATTGGACACATCATTTTGCAGTTTTGTCATGTGATGTGTCCATTTTGCTTTTTAGAAAGCCAAGACCTGGTTTTGCCGTTCGTTCCGTATTACTTGTAAAAAAGCTTTAAATATGTTAAAATTTTTTCTCTATGACAATAAAATTTAACATTTCTGATATTTGATATTAAATATCATGTGATTTACATTTTTAAAATGTGCTTTTTGTCAATTATCGCATAAAAGCTTTAAATTTTCAAGCGTATAATCAATCTGTGCGGCAGTCATAAGCGTATCAGGATTGGTCTGATAATCAAGAAGAGCATTAAAAAATTTCTTTGAGTCGATATTGTCTGCGTGGTTGATAATTACACAAGCATTGAAAACGTGAAATTTTCTATATACCGAATCAATGTGAATTCGTGCCGAAGATTGATAATAATCAATCTGAACAAAAGGCGGGAAAAATATTTTTTCTGAATCTATTATGTAATTCTTATCTTCTTTGAAGGCGTCTTTTAATTTATCAATTGTTTTTTCCCTGAGTTTCGCAGAAAAGTCGTTTATATATCTGTGAGAAATCGAAGCGTATTCGCCTGTTTTTGCAAAAGAAAGCAACGAATCCGAAATTATATAATGCTTCTTTATGCTTTCCGATTGAAAGTGATGATAATTAAGATATGAATGAATGAGAAAGTTTGCTGTTTTCTCAGGTAAATCCTTTCTCACAACCTCAGCCAAGGTGTCAAATTCAAGCTCTTCAACACAGGAACCCGGAACAGAAGAGACAACAACCGGACTTTCAGCGCTTACCTGAAAAGGATCTGAAACTTCTTTAGTCATGATTTTTGCTTCGTCCACACAAATTACCGAAAACGGAGAACTTTTTTCTTTCAATGAGATGAAGTTGTCCCTGATGGCATTGCTGAAAGCATTTTCACAAATAAAATGTGCTCTGTTACATTCTTCGTTCCACATCAAAGCATATTTGTCGCATACCATAACATACGGCATCAAAGAGCTTGTGATCACTTCATCGGTTGCTAACGGTGCTATGCATATCGTACCGTATCTCAATGCAGACCAGATAAAATTTATATAGCTTTTATTGAAAATATGAGGCTTTTCTATTAAATGAACAAAATTTGTGTCTGACTGTGCTTCGTCTCTTTCATAAAATGCCGTATACAATGCGTCGTCAATATCTTTTTGCGCATATGTATGATTTGAACAGAGAGCGGAACCGCTTTTTACAGAATATTTTGCAAGAGAATATGCAAGGCTGACAATTCTGTTTCTTTCTGAAATAATCAGGCTTTCACACGGCAATTCGGTTTCTTTTATATCTTTCGGTATCAGACTGTTTTCAAATCCTTTTGCAACCTCGTTAAAATACATGACAAGTTCACAATTTTCGCCGTGTTTACTTTCAAATCTTGTTTTTGTGATTTCTTCTTTGACCTTATCTGACAGATAAGGCAGAGCCAATATTGATGCAAACAGTCTTTCGCTCATCGGTGTGCTGCCGTTGAACACTTTGTTGATATATGCCTTGGATATGTTTATATCCTTGCAAAATTGATTCTTTGATATGTTTTGTGATTCTAATGCTTTAAGAATATTACTATACATTTTATCAATCTTCCTTTTTAATGAACATATTATAGCATTAAAAATCTTAAATTAAAAGTAGGTAACAAGAATAAATATAAGTACAATCATTGTTACTATGGGGGTAACATTGTTTTTTCTTGAACATATTTAATGTTACGGATTGTAATTTTTGAGACTATAAGTATAATTTAAAAGGAATTTTCAAATACTGTAAAGTTTCAACAAATTTTTTCATGAAAGGAAGGAAATTCAATGAAAATCTCCAAACGAATTCTCTCGGTTATTCTCAGTCTGACTCTCATTCTCAGCACAATGGCGGGTATGAGTATGAGTGTCAGCGCAACTCGTGACACTGTATTTGATGCATCTTCAATCAGTGAACAAAATTGCCCGAACTGCACAATAAAAATGGCAGTTCACTATCATCCCGAAACCTGCTCTACCTATGGCTATTATGAGTATGTATGCACGAATATAGCCTGCGTAGGATACTCAAAATTTTACCCGATTGAAAACCACAAGCACGGCGCACTTTACGGCACGGTTGAGGTTACAACCATCGTTCCCACCTGCACCACTGCCGGTGTTAAGGAAACATTCTGCAAGGAATGCGGAAACGTTATTGCAACCGCCACAATCAATCCTACAGGTCACACCGCAGGCGCCTGGGTTGTTACTCAGGAACCCACCGCAACAACAAAGGGCGAAAAGGTTCAGTATTGTTCAAAATGCGGTGTAGTTATGAATACACAGGAAATCGCTCAGCACACACATACCGCAGGTGACACCGTAATCGTTCGTGCGGCAACCTGCACAAAAACAGGTGTTGCAGGAACAATGTGTTCCGTATGCTCTGCTGTTTACACAACAACCGTTATTCCGGCAACAGGTCACAGCGATCCTGTTTATGCAACAAACGTTCCGGCAACCTGCACAACAGCAGGCGAAGACAACGGCTATTGCACAAACTGCGGTGAAATCATTGCAACAAAAGCAACTGCTGCTCTCGGTCACGACGACGGCGTAGTTATCACAACAACTCCGGCAACCTGCACAACTGCGGGCGAAAGCTCAACAGTTTGCACCCGCTGCGGTGATACAATCGCCACCGCTCCCATTGCCGCTCTCGGTCATGATGACGGCGTTGAAACAGTTTCCATTCAGCCGACCTGCGAGCTTGCAGGCGAAAGCGTAACAACATGCACCCGCTGCGGTGACGTTATCGCCACATCAGAAATCCCCGCTCTCGGTCATGACAACGGCTATTGGGTTGTTGAATATGAAGCAACTCCCGAACATGACGGCAGAATGAACAGATTCTGCTCACGCTGCAATATGATTCTTGAAACAAAGGAATTTGCCCGTCATACCCACACAAAGGGCTATGAAGAGGTTATCACTCCCGCAACCTGCACACAAGAAGGTCAGCTTGGCATCTTCTGCGCTTCCTGCGGTGTTTGCTATGATGTAACAGTTATTGCTCCGACCGGTCATAACTACGGTCCGTGGTATGTTGACAACAACAGAACGCACTCGTGCTCATGCGATCAGTGCGGTGACATCAAAACAGAAAACTGCACCTTTGACGCAACCGTAACTCCTGCAACCTGCACATCCTATGGCTACACAACAAACACATGCTCAGTTTGCGGCTTTACATATGTTGACAAAATTGTTGCTCCTCTCGGTCACGACTGGTCAGAGTGGGTTGACAACGAAGACGGTGTAACACACACCAGAACCTGCAAGAGAACAGATTGCACAGCCGATTGCTGTGAGGGTAACTGCGAAGGCGGCTGCAAGGCTTCCGAAACAGATATTCACGTTTGGTCAAAATGGTTTTTCAACAATGACAACAAGCTTTTCAAAAACGGAACAATGACCCGTCATTGCGAGCTTTGCGGTGCAACACAGACAGTCACCTGCGAAAAGAGCTCAAAGCTTAATCTCTTCTTCATCAAGATTATAAATACGCTCAGATCGATTTTCGGTCTTAAGGTTATCGCTGTTGTTGTTGACCCGAACACAGGCATTGTTGTTGATAACGATGTTGTCATCGACAGCGACAGCAATGTCGATATCGACTCCGATTCCAACTGGATTTCATAAAGATTTTCGTTTTTACGAAGGGTGGGTAATTCACCCATCCTTCGATATTTATTGTTAAATTCATTCTCTAATGGAAAGGAGATAACAAATGAAAAGAAATTCAGTTACAAAAAAGATTCTGAGCGCATTAATGTGCCTGCTGATGATTGTAAGCGTTGTTCCGCTTGGTGTGATTAATGCGAGTGCGGCAGACATGGATACTAGGTATTATCAACCCGGCATTTGGCATGAACTTAATTTTAAGTGGAAAAATGATGAAGTAACTACATGGAAAGATAACAATGAATATAATCTTGGTTTGCATAGTTATAACGGTAAATTAGCTTACTGTATAGAACCTGGATCTGATGTAGATAATAAAACGGATGAATTTTATTCATTTAGTGATTCCAGATTTCATAATGCCACTAGGGGTGTTTTGTCAAATGAGCAAATTGAGGAACTTGTAAAGCTTGTGGTAGCTAATGGTTATCCAACGGGGGTCTCTATGCCAAAAGTTGAAGGTAATACCCTTGTGCCCAAAGACACCACTTTTCATAAAGCGTTCGCAACGCAGCTGCTGATTTGGGAAATAGTAACAGGTGAGCGTAACAGCGATTTCTCCTATAATGGTGAAGAACGTTTTGCGTTGAAATATATAAAAACGTCGGATGCCAAAGACGCTCCTTATCTTAAGAGTATAAAAGATGAGTACGATAGGATTGCTAATGCTGTCTCTGCAGATGCAGTAGCTAGAAAACAGACGGATACAAACGTTACCTATGATGAAAAGTATTTTGATTTAGGAACCGTTGAACTCAAACTGAACACAAGTAATTTCTGCTATGAGGGTGTGTTCAGTAATGAAAACATAAAGAATTGCTCTGTTTCATCATTAGATACTTTGCCTCAGAAATATCTTTCTATTGACCACAACAACGGCACATTAAAGATATCAATACCAATTAAAGAGGCATTTGCATATCAAAAGCAAACATATACAGGCGAATTGAAAAAAACCGTAACAACAACCAGTAGCGAATCATTTAGTTATAAGGATATCAGTAGTATGGGAACCACTATATATAAAGGTGGGCAGCAAATGGTTGTTTTTGTTGGTGATCCTAATACAATCACAAAAACCATCACGCATACTTACAACACGCCTTACCGACTCAGCTTTGCCATCAAAGTTCCCGAAGTTCATCGTCACAATTGGATTCCGCACAAAATCAATCCCACCTGCACAACACAGGGTCTTATGTGCTGGGAATGCTCCTGCGGCAAGGTGATAACATCAAATTACACCTTTACTTACGGCACGAGCGACCCGACAGATTATGATTTTAAAACTGGTATAGTTGATGCCGAAAATCATGACAGCGGTGTTGCCGTAACAACAGTTGAGCCGACTTGCACAACAAAGGGCGAAACAAAAACGCTCTGCACAAAGTGCGGTGTTGTAATCGGCACAAATGAACTCAAAGAGCTTGGTCACACAAAAGAGGGTGAGGGCTCTGTGTGGGTTGTAACTCAGGAACCGACAGCAGAAGCAAAGGGCGAAATGAGCCTTTGCTGCGGAAGATGCGGTGCTGTTCAGAAAACAAAGGAAATTGCTCAGCATACCCATGACGACAAGGGCGGCGAAGTTGTAATCACCGCTCCCACCTGCTCGGTTGCCGGCAAAAAAGGTACACTTTGTTCTGCCTGCGGTGCGGTTTATAACACAGAGACAATTCCTGCATGTCACAGCGATGAAACAGTTGAAATTACAAACGTTGCAGCAACCTGCACCGAAGACGGAGAAGCAACAATTCTTTGCACTGACTGCGGTGAAATTCTTTCAACAAAGGTTCTTCCCGCTTTGGGACATACCGATGACGATGTCTGGTATACCGCTGTTGAACCGACTTGTACCGTAGGCGGCGAAGCCAGAAAGATGTGCACACGCTGCGGTGAAGTGACGGATTCAAAATCAGTTGATGCGCTCGGTCATGATGAGGGCGTCTGGACAACATCAATTGAGCCGACCTGTGAGCTTGACGGCGAAAAGGTGCTCACCTGCACACGCTGCGGTAAGGTTGAAGACAGCAAGACTATTGCAAAGCTCGGTCATGACGACGGTGCATGGAGAATCGATATTGAAGCAACTGCCGACCACGACGGTTCAATGAACCTTTATTGTACCCGCTGCGGCATGGTGAAAGAAACAAAAGCCTTTCAACAGCACGAGCACAAGAACGGCTATACAAAAACTCTTCTTCAGCCGACCTGCACACGTGACGGTGAAAAGGGTACGGTTTGCGAAATCTGTAATGCAATTTATGAAACAGAGAAAATTGTTGCTGCCGGACACAGCTATCTTGCACCGTATAAAAACGGCAACGGTACTCACTCTAAGAAGTGCGAAAACTGTAATTATGTATACACGGAAAATTGCTCTGTTACAACAACCGATTATGCAAATTCCTGCACAAACATAGGTTACAGTGTTCATACCTGCAGCCTTTGCGGATATAGCTATACAGACGGTTATAAAGAAGCCAAGGGTCACGATTACAGCAAGTGGGAAAATTACAATTCAACTTCTCACGTAAGATATTGTTCGCGCTGTCCTGTTGCGGAATATACCATTCATGTATGGAGCCCATATTACTTCAACGGTGACAACACTTCAACAGACCCGGGCACAAAGACCAAAACCTGTATTTATTGCGGTATTACGCACACCATCAAGGCGGACGATAACTGCGAAACAACAATAAACAAAGTGGCTGACAGCAGTCTTGAAATATCAATCAAGATTCTCAGCATCCTGAATTTTATTCCGAAGCTGTTAGAGACCATTATCAATACCATCGCATACTTTCTTAAGGGGTGAACCATGAAAAAGTTAATTTCAATTTTACTCTCCCTTGTGCTTATAGCCGGCACCGTTTCGGTTTCCGCTTCTGCGGTTACCTATGTTCTTAAGCCCGGCTCAAAGTACCCCACAATTTATGTGCCGGGGCGAGAAGAAGATATTCTTGTTGATGATGTTGACAGTGAAAATCCGACCAACATCCGTGCAGACATCAATATAGATGTTTCTGCCTTTGCGTCTGCTCTTATTCCGGAACTTACACAAGCTGTCGTTACAGACAATTGGGACGAATATTGCGCCACACTCGAAGGTCTGGTTGCTCCGATGTTTGAAAGCGTTGTTCTTGATGAAAACGGAAACAGAAAAGACAATTCCGGCGTCAGATTCAGTTATGATAATCTCAGAAACACAACTCAAACCGATTATACATACAGAATTGATACATACAAATTTAAATATGACTGGCGAATCGATCCGTATGAAAATGCCGAAATCCTTGATGCATACATAAAGGCTGTTATGGCAGTTACGGGTGCAGAAAAAGTAAATATTCTCGGTCGCTGCGAGGGTGCAAATATTGTTCTTCCGTATCTTGAACAGTATGGTGACAGCTCAAAGATAAATTCAATTCTTTTTGCGTGGCCGTCTGTTTACGGTCTTGTGGGAACAACATCGTTCTTCACCGGTGACATTTCTGTTGATATGGACGCGCTTGCAACATCTATGGCAACCGATGCTTCCGTTTCGAATGTTGCGTCAGGTATTGTGTCAATACTCAACATGAGCGGCATTCTCGATGGCGGCGAAAAGGCGTTTGACATGATTTATTCAAAGGTAAAAGATCAGCTTATGCCTTCATTGGTGCTTGATACTTTCGGCACAATGCCGTCAATCTGGGCAATGGTTTCTCCGGATAGATATGAAGAAGCAAAGAAACTGGTCTTTTCGGGCAAAGAGCAGCAATATGCAGGTCTTATCGAAAAGATAGATAACTATCATAATAAAGTCGGACTTCATGTTGCAGACATACTCAAAGAATATACAGATGCCGGAGTCAATTTCTCCTGTGTTGCAAAATACGGCTATGTTGCATCGTCAATCTGCACTTCATACAGATATGCTCAGACAGACGGAATGGCAACCGTCAGTGATGCTTCATTGGGAGCAACAAGTGCAAAATTCGGACAAACACTGTCAGACAGCTATATTTCATCACACAACGCAAAATATATTTCAAGCGACGGCATTATTGATGCAAGCACTTGTCTTTACCCTGACAGCACGTGGTTTGTCAAGAATCTTGTCCATTCAATAATGCCCGGTGAGCTTGAAAATTTGTGTGCAACACTCATTGCAAAAGAAACTCAGCCTACTGTGTTTGACACGGGACGTTATCCGCAGTTTATGGTTTATGACGACCGTGACGGTTCTCTTGTACCGCTCAATGCTGCATCTGATATCGATACATCGGATGCCGTAAACAATCCCACAGGCATAGTTGGTTTCTTTGCAAAAATCAAGGCTTTCTTTGAAAGTATTTTAGCAAAGATCAAGGCTTTATTTGATTGATTAAAATAATCTCAAAATTTATTTTCTCCTCCTGTGTGTTGCAGGAGGAGATTTTTATATACAAACACTTTTCTTGTCCTTGCCGCTGATTTGCGGATAATCCGTCATAAAACAACAAGAATCGCCCGGGAGAATGTCTTTAATTTACTTGAGCTGCTTTGCAGAAATACCGAATTATTGTGTCAAAGTGCTGATTTTATCAAGTTGTTCATTTAAGTATTTTATGTTACAATATTATGGGTGATTTTATGAGGATTCTAATATGTGATGATGAACAGGAATTTGTTGATAGGTTGAAAACACACATAGAAAAGTTTATGAAACAGCGTTCTGTCAGCTTTCAGATTGACGCAGAAAACGATCCCAAAAAAGTCATGGAGAGCGACAGCGTATATCAGCTTGCCTTTCTTGATATTCAAATGAATGAAATTAATGGTATTTCATTGGCAAAAGAGCTAAAACTGAGAAACGGCAAAGTTGTAATTTTCTTTATAACATCTTACAATCAATATCAGGATGACGCCATGGACTTAAGAGCTTTTCGCTTTTTTGAAAAGCCGTTTGAGCCGGAACGTCTTAATTCCGGCCTTGAAAAAGCGATGGAATATATCGATGAAAGCTATGTTGATTTTTATGTTTACACCGATAACGAACAGAAAAAGGTTCTGACCGACGACGTGATTTACGTTGAAAGAGGCAACAGAAAAGTTACGCTCGTGACAACCGACGGAAAATATACAACAAAGGAATCGTTTGATGACTGGTGTAATATTCTTCAGAATTCTTTCTTTTATCGTGTGCATAAATCATTTCTTGTCAATCTGCATTATGTGACAAGTTATAAATATTCAGAGCTGATTGTTCAAAACAGTATTCGGATTCCCATTGCTTCACGAAGGCAGGCGGACTTTCATAAGTTCTGGTTTGCTTATCTCAGGAGGCGCTGAGCATGGTGGTAAACATTCTGTTTTTTCTTGTTTTCTTTTTTGAAATGCTGATATCTGCAATCTTTTTCAGCAGTATTGTTGACAAAAAATTCAATCTGCCTTTGATTATTCTTATCGGAACCGTTATTTTTGAAATAGGAACACTCATTAACATCTTTCTTGTCAGCACGGTCTGGTTAAACGTCTTATTCTCATTTATTGCAAATTATGCTTTTTCTGTGTTATGCTTTAGAATCAAGAGCAAAAAAGCTGCGTTTTATTCCCTTGTGCTGGTTGCGGTTTCAACCTTTATTGAACTTGCAACGCTCTTTTTAATGACCCCTTTTGCGAATTTGTATATGCCCGATTATCGCTCAGACTCTATTTTGCTTGTTGTCGAGATGATAATCAGCAAAACACTTTATTTTATTATTGCCATGCTTTTGTCGAAAATTTCTCAAAAGAATAATACAAATTCAAAAATTCCGGCTGCTTTTTATATTTTTCCTTTGATCACGTTGGTTGCAGTTATATGCTTTTGGTATATAAGCTTCAATCAGAATTTGAATTACAAAAATCAGATTATTTTGGGCATTGTCAGCGTGCTGCTTTTTCTTGCAACAATCGTTGTCTTTTTCTCTTTTCAGTCAAATGCACAAAAAGAAAACCGGCTGCTTTTGCTGCAGCAGGAAAAAGATAAAATCAAAACAGATCTCACATATTATGATATTTTGGAACGGCAAAATAACAATCTCAGATCTTATGCGCACGATACGAAGAATCATTTATCTGCGATTAAAAATCTTAATTCAAATCCGCAAATTGATTCCTATATTACCGAAATGATTGAACGTCTGGATGATTACGGCAAGGTATGCCGCAGCGGAAACCGGATTCTTGACGTTATCATTGATAAGTATGTAACAGAATGCAAGCTTAACCATATCACGTTTGATTTTGACATCAAAAGCAATAATCTCTCCGATATGGATGATTACGACATTGTTACGGTTTTAGGCAATCTTCTGGATAACGCCGTTGAAGCGGCGGAGAAGTCCGGGAGCAAACATATCAGTCTTGAGACTGATTACAGAAATAATTTTTCCGTAATTATCATATCAAATTCCTGTGGGCAAAGTCCGGTGTCAAACCGTTGTGAAATTCCGGCAACAACAAAAAGCAACAAACGCCTGCACGGCTTCGGACTCAAAAGCGTCAGGAATACCGTAAAAAAATATAACGGTGATATTGCTTTTGACTATGACGCCAAAAAGAAAGAATTCACCGTAACGGTTATGACAGAGCATCAGCCGTAAAGGACGCCGAACTCTAAAAAAAAGCAGCCGAATTTCGGCAAAGCATGATAATGAGAAAGGAATTGCCATGACACAGAATATCGCACTGGTTTTTATTTATTCTTTTGAAATGCTGATAGAATACATCTTCTTTTCCAAAATTGCCGAACCAAAAAGCCACATCGGTCTTCGGATTTTAGCCGGTATTCTTATATTTGACAATGCGGTTATTATAAATGCGTTTTTTTCAAACTCCATACTGATTAATGCGATATATTTTTTTGCCGCAAACCTGATTGCTTCTTTTCTATGCTTTTCGCTGCCGATTTTGCAAAGGCTTTTTTATGTGGTTGTGCTTTATATTTTCTCTGTTCTTCCTGAATTCGGGACCATATTCATTCTTTCCTGCATTTTCAAAGTCGAGGCAAATGCCTACAATTCTGATCCGGCTCTTTTAATCATGATCGGCTGTATCAGCAAATCTATCTATTTTATTATCAGTCTTATTCTTTTACGGTTTATTGAGAAAGATAAGGAACACTCCGGTTTTCCTCTTACCTTTTATCTTTATCCGTGCTCTACCGTATTTTCAATCATTTTGTTTTGGGTACTCGCGATAAAATATGTTTTTTCCTATGGAATCCGCATAGCACTTGTCATAGCAAGTCTGGCTCTGCTCGGCGGAACAATCGTACTATTTCTTTCGTATCAGCAAAGCTTGAAAAAAGAGAAGCAGTATGTTGCAGTAAAAAGTGAACTTATTCGCATGAAAACCGAGAAAACATATTATGACATTCTTGAACATCAGAATCAACAGCTGATGATATACGCACATGATGCCAAAAATCATTTAACGGCAATTAAGGGGCTGAACACCAATCCCGAGATTGATGATTATATATCAAAGATGATAAGCAATCTTTCCGATTACAGCAATGTCTGTCACAGCGGAAACATGATGCTCGATGTCATTTTAAACCGTTACAAAACCGAAAGTAAAATGAAAGACATAAATTTCTCTTTCGATGTCAAATTATCCAACCTCAGCTATATTGACAATTTCGATCTGGTAACTATACTGAACAATTTATTGGATAATGCTTTTGAAGCCGCTGAAAAATCAAGCGAAAAAAAGGTTTCGATAGAAACAGAGCATCGCAACAATTATGAAGTAATCATTATAACCAACAGCTGCGATCAGGAACCAATCATAAAAGAAAATCATCTGATAACAACAAAGAAAGAAAAAACGATACACGGATTGGGTTTAAAGAGCGTTTCGGAAGCTTTAAAAAAATATGACGGAGATATCGACCGGGAATATATTAAAGATAAAAAGCAATTTATCTCTACTGTTATGATAAGACAACCGACACAGCTTAATGAATAAGATATGCAATAAAAATCGGCATTTTTGCCGGTTTTTTCTGCAGTTTGCAGCTTTTATTGAACAGTGTATTTTTATTATGTATAATCAATTTGGAAAAATCGAATAAGTTTACGGGAGTGATTTCAAATGAAAAAAGTATTTTCATTTTTCTTAAGTCTGCTTCTTTTGACTTTACCGTTTATTGTTCCGATAGATTATGCCTATGCTGCAACGAAAGAAGAACTCGAACAAAAAATCAGTGATATTGACAGTCAGATTGCAGAAAATAAGAATCAATTGTCAAAGCTTGAAGACCAAAAGAACACAAAACAAGAATATCTTGACACTCTTGAAAATCAAATCAGCACAATCGAAAGCAAGGTTACTGCTCTTGAAACACAGATTGAATCGATTGACGGAGAAATCGAAACATGTAACAGCGAAATCAAACAGCTTCAAAATGAAACCGCCGTTATAAAAGATGAAATCAGTGCGGTAAGCCGGGAAATCAAGCAGACAAACACAAAAATTGAATCTTCAAAAGGATTGCTATGTGAAAAGCTTCGTTGTGCCTATATGAAGAATAATCAATCAAATCTTCAGATTCTTATGGGTTCTGAAAACCTTGCTGATTTTCTCACAAGACTTGAACTGATGAAAAGAATCAGCGAAGAAGATAAAAGAGTCATTGATGAATTCAAAGAAACGGCAGATAAGCTGAAAAAATCAAAAGCAGAGTTGACCGAAAAGCAGACACAGCTTGATGAAAAAAACAAGCAACAGCAAGAGCAAAAAACACAGTTAGTTGAGAAAAAGAAAGAGCTTGTGCGCAAACAAAACGAACACGGCAAGGCGATAAAACAGCTTGAAGACAATTATGACGAGATAGAAAGCTATATTTCACAGCTTGATAAAAACAGTGCCATTTATAAAAGCTATATCGCAAAGCTTCAAAAGGATCGAGCCGAAGCAGATGCTGAAATTGACCGCATTATCAAGGCTTATCAGGCAACAACACAACCGACAACCGCTCAAAGTGAAACGCTGCCTGCTTCCAATAATAATCCGTCCTCACCGGAAACTGCAAATGCGCCGTCAGCCGCTTATACTTCGGGGGACACATGGGCATGGCCGCTCGGAAGCGCACCATGCCGCATAAGCAGCGGATTCGGTTACCGCAACGCAAGCATTTCCGGATGGCCTTTTCACGGCGGAACGGATATTGCAGCCGGCTACGGCACACCGATTTATGCGTCCCGAAGCGGCACGGTTATTACGGCGATATGGAGCACAAGCAAAAAGGGATATGGCAATTATGTTGTAATAGACCACGGTGACGGTTATATTACTCTCTACGGTCATTGCTCAAGTCTCAGCGTAACCACCGGTCAACGGGTTTCAAAGGGTCAGTTGATTGCCAAGGTCGGTTCAACGGGAAATTCATCGGGCAATCATCTTCATTTTGAGGTAAGATATAACGGTGAAAAGCAAAACCCGATGAACTATGTTACAAAACCATGACTTTTATAAGATATACATTTTTGGTAATGTCAAAGTTAAAAATTTTATACCCGGAAGTTTTTACGCTTCCGGGTATAAGTTTTTATTTTACTTTTACCGATTTAACTGCGCTGTAAGCCGAGTTAATCGTTGTGCTTCCGACTTTCTTGTTGGCAATAACCTTGAAATAATAGGTCTTGCCGCTTGAAAGCTTTTTGTTTGTGTAGCTTGTGGAAGTCGTTGAAGCAAGCTTCTTGTATGTTCCGTTTTTGCTTGTGCTGTAATAAACGGTATAGCCTGTTGCGCCCGAAACCTTGCTCCAGCTTACTTTTGCCGTTTTCTTTGCGGTAGATGTTACTTTGATTGACGGCGCATCGGTCTTGGTTGCGGTTGTCAGCTGAGTATAAACGCTTGATGAAACTTTCTTGCTGTCAATCGTCTTATAGGCCGTTACTCTGACTTTATAGGTTG
>JBJEOJ010000135.1:0-2008 GCA_051880655.1 Acutalibacteraceae bacterium
TGATTGAATGTGCCAAAAAGGCAGGTGCGGTCTTGCAGCACACTTCAACCGTAAGCGTTCACGGAGCAGGTACTGTTAAAGAAAGAAACGGCAAAAAGATTCTTGACGAAAGCGTTCTCGATATCGGGCAAAGATATGAGGACAATGTCTATATTCACAGCAAATACTGCGCCGAGCAGGAAGTGCTTGCGGCAAGACTTGAGGGATTGAGAGCCAACATTTACCGTATCGGCAACCTGACATGGAGAAGCAGTGACGGTAAATTCCAAAAAAACAGTGCCGACAACGGATTTTTGCACCGTGTTCATGCGATGCTGAAGCTTGGACTTCTCAATGACAATATGGATAAATTCCCGACAGATTTCACTGCCGTTGACGAATGTGCAAAAGGCTATGTCAATCTTGCACTGACGGGCGATGTCAACGAAATTTACCATATGTATAATCCGAACTTTATGCCGACAAAGAAAATGTTTGAACTGCTTGATGTTCCGTACCGCTTCGTTTCCACTCAGGAGACCGTTGAAACCGTTACGGCAAATGCAGATGACAGAGATGTTCATGTCTATTTGTTCTATCTCATCATTTCCGGTCGTTCGCGCAACATTGAGATGATGAATGATTATACATTGGAAAAGCTCAGTCAGACAGGCTTTGACTGGTCAAAACCCGATAAGAGGTATCTGACCCTTTCCGACAGCCCCGAAAGACCGAACGGTCACTGCCTTGATTTTGCACCTTATCAGGTCATTCCAATGGGTAAAAGCGGTCTTGCGCTGAATCCGATTCAGAAGCTTACTCTCGGAATCATGAAAGACGCCAACCTTTCTGAAAACAAACTTTTCAGCGGCGAAGCTTCTCTTTGTGAACTCGGAAATTATATTAAGAATAAAGCTCTGAGCAAACCGCTGATTATCACTTTCGGTCATGCGATGAACAATCAGAGCATCAGCGATTTTGTTTCAAGGTTTGAAAGCGGAATCATTTTCAATGACATTCACGGTGAGCCGGCAACCGAGGACACGCAGAAAGCGCTTGAACTTTATATCAAAAACGGCTGTGACAGCGTGATTGCAATCGGCGGCGGTTCGGTTCTTGATGCGGCAAAAATTATTGCTCTGCAAGCGGCAAACATCGGTGAAGATATTGATGATATCTGCCGAATTGACAGTGAATGCCAAAAATGTGTTCCTCTTTTTGCCGTTCCCACAACTGCCGGAACAGGCTCAGAAGTGACAATGTTCTCGGTTATCACCGACACGGACGAAAACAAGAAAAAGCCGTTCATCAGCGACAAATTCCTGCCGCAGGCGGTGGCCCTTGACCCGGCTTTGACGGTCAGCGTTCCGAAGCTCAGCACTGCCTATACGGGTATTGACGCACTTTCTCATGCCGTTGAATCGTATATCAGCAGTTTTGCGTATGCCTTTGAAGAGGATAAAAAAATCTCCGCCGAAGCGGTTAAAATGATTTTTGAAAATCTCAAAACCGCTTGTGAAAAGCCTGATGATCTTGAAGCAAGAAGCAACATGCAAAAAGCGGCTTATCTTGCAGGTCTCGGCTTCAGAAGAATCGGAACAGGCTATGTTCACGCTGTTGCGCACAGACTTGGCGAGTTTTATCATTTGCCTCACGGCAAGGCAATATCTGCCTGCATTACGGCTGTTCTTAATGGCAGTCTGCCGTTTGCACAAAAGCCGCTTTCAGAGCTTTCTGTGCTTTGCGGTCTTGCGAATTCAGATAACGAAAGCGAAAATGCAAAGCTGTTCATTGATGCGGTTGAAAAACTGATTTCCGACATCGGCATTGACAACAGCGATGTTAAGGTTTTGCCGCAGGATATGACAGAAGTTGTTATGCGTGCGCAGGACGAAGCCAAGCTTATGGGCTGTCCGAGAGTGTTCAGCGACAAAGATCTTGCGGATATGATTTCTGCATTGTAAGGAAAGATATAAGGGGCTGTAAAAAAACAGCCTAAATAAGAAAAGGACTACAAACTTACCGAAAG
>JBJEOJ010000136.1:0-1998 GCA_051880655.1 Acutalibacteraceae bacterium
AATTTTTTAACGCTTTGTGCGGACACGGCACGCCGTGTCCCTACTGCACAAACTTAAGAGCGTTAACTCCACACTCCAAACTCCACACTGAATATCACTTTCTCCTCGTTTTTCTGAATGATGAAAAGCTTATCGCTCCGCTCAAGCCGAGCAAAACAATGCCTGAGAAGATAAACAGCAAAACAAACGGAACAATGAACTGTGCCGAAAACGGATTATAAACGTTTCGTCCGATGATGGTGTAGGAAAAAAGCTTATAGGAAAAGCCGGCAAGGGAAATGAGCAGATATTTATAATATTCAATGCCCGTTGTGCCGTAAAGCTGGCTGACTGCGTTAATCGGCATACAGGGAATCAGCCTGACCGTGAACAAAACAAGCGTTGAGCCGAGTTTTCCCTGATCAATAAAGGTGTGAGCCTTGTCATATTTTGCAAGAATCTTTTCGGCATTTCCTCCGCCGAATTTTTTGCCCCAGTAATATTTTATCGTAAACAGTAGCGTAAGTCCTGCGATGTTGATTAAAATTGCATAATACCACTTAAAAAGCACACCTGCCGCAACCATAATGCACGAAATGGGAAACCAGGGCAAAACCGCTTTAATCACAAAATTTGCAAGAATGATCAAAACCGAAAACAAAGTTGCTCCGTTTTGTTGAATCCATGCTTCATAAGACGCCAGTGTGTCGGTATATTTGTTATACCAGCGCATCACGCTTTCCATCTGGAAAAGGCGCAGCAAAACCAAAAGTATCAGTGCAAGCGTGAAGCAAATGAACGCAGCAAAGGAAATCAACTTTCTGCGTCTGTCGCTTTTTTCAAATGAACTGCTCAAAGCCCTGCTTCACCTCTTTTGAGAAAGACTGTGCAAATAGATTCGGTAACAAGCATAATCTTCCATAATATTACAATGTATTATTATATCTTAAAAAACGCAAACGGTCAACAGAAAAATCTGCCGAAAACTGCCGCCCGGATTATTTTGGTAATTTTATATAATCTGCGCAAAAGTTTTTAGTGACATTCGCCGTAAAATATGGTAAAATCAAAGAAATATAACCACTGCAAAGCTATGCGGTAAAAAAGGAATGATTTGTTTGAAACTTGTAATTCTTGATTCATATGCCGAAAATCCCGGTGATCTTTCGTGGGACTGGCTTAACGAGGTTGTTGACAGCTTTGATGTTTATGAGCAGACCAGAGCCGAAGATGTGTTTGAAAGAAGCAAAGACGCTGATATTCTTGTCACAAACAAGGTGCCGATTACAAGGCAGTTGATTGAAAAACTGCCGAAGCTTAAATTCATCGCCGTTCTTGCAACCGGCTATAACATCATCGACTGTGCGGCGGCAAGGGAAAGAGGAATTGCCGTTTCCAACATTCCGGCATACAGCACCGACGGCGTTGCTCAGCTTGTTTTTGCGCTTCTTCTTGAGCTGACAAACAAGGTTGCGCTTCACAGCAAAAGCGTCAATGACGGCGAGTGGGCTTCATGTGAGCATTTTTGCTATCAGAAAGCACCTTTGACCGAGCTTGCGGGAAAAACCTTCGGAATCATCGGCTTCGGCAAAATCGGAAGCGCCGTGGCTCAGATTGCAAACGCTATGAACATGAACGTTATCGCCTGTTCGCCGCACACAAGAACCTATGACGGCTTCGGAAAGGTCAGCTTTTTAAGCCTTGAAGAAGTTATATGCCAAAGCGATGTTATATCTCTTCACTGTCCGCTGACAAAAGAAACCGACGGTCTTGTAAATTCGCAGTTTCTTTCAAAAATGAAAAAGACCGCCTATCTCATCAACACTTCAAGAGGGCCTGTAATCAACGAAACGGATTTGGCGAACGCTCTTGAAAAAGGTGAAATTGCAGGCGCGGGAGTCGATGTGCTCTGTCAGGAGCCGCCGAAAAACGGAAGCCCCTTGATTGGCGCAAAAAACTGCGTAATCACGCCGCATATCGCCTGGGCAAGCTATGAAACAAGGGCGAGACTGATGGACA
>JBJEOJ010000137.1:0-9378 GCA_051880655.1 Acutalibacteraceae bacterium
TGTTTATTCCCCAGCTTTCCGTGAAGAGGCTATTTTTTTGTTTTCCTTACGCTTCAAGCTTTTCAACCTGCTCAAGCCAGAGTGCGGCGCTTGCATCGCTCGGCATTCTCCAGTCGCCTCTCGGTGAAAGGCAAACGCTTCCGACTTTCACTCCGTCGGGCAAACAGCTTCGTTTAAACTGCTGTGAGAAAAAGCGGCGGTAAAAGCTCTTCAGCCATTTCAGAATTGTTTCGTTGTCAAAGCTGCCGTTAAAAGCTTTTTTTGCAAGAAAATATATTTTTTCCGGCTCAAAGCCATAGCGAAGCACATAATACAAAAAGAAATCATGAAGCGCATAAGGTCCGACAATATCTTCCGTTTGCTGAGAAATTTTTCCCTTTGCATCGGGCGGAAGAAGCTCGGGACTTATCGGCGTGTCAAGAATATCACGAAGCACATCACTGCTTTTCGGGAAAATGTTACATTCAATCACGCTGTCAACCATCCAGCGCACAAGCGTTTTCGGAATGCTTGCATTCACGCCGTACATGCTCATGTGGTCGGCGTTATAGGTGCACCAACCAAGAGCAAGCTCGCTCAGGTCGCCCGTTCCCACAACAAGACCGCCGACCTTGCCGGCATAATCCATAAGCACCTGCGTACGCTCACGCGCCTGAGAATTTTCAAAAGTCAAGTCGTAGTTTTCCGGGTTCTGTTCAATGTCTTCAAAATGCTTTAACACTGCCTCTTTTATCGGAATTTCCTTTTGCGTCACGCCGAGCGTTTTCATAAGCTCAAGAGCATTGTTATAGGTTCTGTCTGAGGTTCCGAAGCACGGCATGGTGATGGCAACCACATCTGTCAGCGGTCTTGAAAGCCTCATCACCGCCTGAGCACAAACAAGAAGCGCAAGCGTTGAATCAAGTCCGCCGGAAACGCCGATGACGCATTTGCAGCCTGTTTTTTTCAGTCTTTTGCAAAGACCAGCAACCTGCATTTCAAAAATCTGCATACAGCGTTCATATCTGCCCTGCTTTTCTGACGGAACAAAAGGTAAACGGTCAACACGATAGTTTTCGCCGTAGCTTTTTGAAAAATCGCCGCCCTCGATTTTTATTTCTCTGCACGGATTGCTTTTTCCGTAAAGAGCGGCGCTGTCGCTGAATGCCTTGTTTTTCAGGCGGTCAAAATCAAGCTTTCCGACGTCGATATCCGCATGAAGAATATAGTTGCTGTCAAGATAATTTTCGTTTTCAAAAGTCACAATTCCGTTTTCGCAAACAAGGCTGTGACCGGAAAAAACAAGATCGGTTGTCGATTCGCTTGTTCCGGAGCTGACATAAAGATAAGCGGCAATGTTTCGTGCCGACTGCTGAGAGGCAAGCTGACGGCGATAGGCACGTTTTGCAATGGTTTCATTGCTTGCCGAAATGTTCACAAGCACCTGAGCACCGCCCAGCGCAAGAAAAGTGCTCGGCGGAAGCGGCGTCCACAGATCTTCGCAAATTTCAACGCCGAATTTGACTTTGCCGAGTGAAAACACAAGGTCATTTCCGAGAGGTATGTTGCCCGACTGAGAAGAAAGCCCGAATTCTTGTGCGTTGATTTCGTCTTTAGGCAACAATGTGCCCGAACAAAACCAACGCTTTTCATAAAATTCGCTTGTTGTGGGAATAAAAGTTTTCGTAACAATTCCGTAAACTTTTCCCGAAAAGATGATAACGGCGCAGTTATAAAGCTGCGAGAACAGCCTCAGCGGCGCACCGACAACAATGACGCTTTTGCAGCTTTTGCTTTCTTCAATAATTCTTTCAAGTGAACAAAGCACACCGTCAAGCAGTGTTTTTTGTGTGAACAGATCGCCGCAGGTATAGCCGCTTATTGCAAGCTCCGGAAAAACAATCAGCTGATTGTTTGAATTATTGCACTCTTTGATTTTTTCAATGATTTTATCAGTATTATAGCTCACATTGCCGACATCGAGTTCAGGAACGGCAAGTGCGGCTGAAATGAAATCAAACATAAACAGTTCCCCTTAAAATACATTGTCAAACACCGTTTTGAAAGCTCAACCGGTGTTATTACAGATTGCCTTTAGTATTATAACTCTGCTTTTCATTTTTATCAAGCCAATAGATTAAAAACGCTGTAACTGCCGAAGCAATTACAGCGTTTTTACCCCATTATTTATTCACGATTTTTGCAATCATCTTGAAAAGGTCTCCGAACCAGGTCATAACAATATCATAAATCATTGTCAAAAGCGGTTTTACGCCGACTTTTTCAAGAATGTTGTCAATATCTTCTCTGAAGAGCGAATCTCCGCCGCTTGCAATGTCAGCTTTAACATACGGATTTTCACTGTCATATTCTGCCGGATCGCCGTTCATAACGGTGAAGTTGAGAAGTCTTTCACCCATAGGCGTTGCACTGCCGGAAAGCGCATAGTCAATTACAAGATCAAAATTCTTTCTGCTGACTTCGGGAATGTCACCTTTGAATTTGAGTGTTATGCTTTCGCCCGGTTTAAGCGTTTTTCCTGCATAACCGCTGAAATTAAGGTTGATTCCTCTTGTGCTTACGGCAAGAATGTTCATGTCGTATTTTTCGGAAAGATTCTTAACAACAAGAGCGGTGTCATCGGAAGAAAGATAACCCTCCGTGCTGTTATCAAAAGCGGCAAAAACGCTGTGTGAAACATTGGTTGTTGCATGGAACTGCGGATAGTTCGGATCGGAATGTACGTCCTTGATTTTATCCGTCATAAGAAGCGTGAGCATAAGTCTTGAAGTGTATTCGTCCTTATAGGTCATGCCGTGATAAAGATTTTCAACAAACCATGTGTTTTTCGGAAGATAAGAGGTGGAAGCGTCAATTGTCATGGACGGTGAAACCTGATAAAATCCTGTGTCAACCTTTTGAGTATAACCGTCTGCAAAGCGTTTGCCGAGCGGAGCAACCGTTGCGCCCGTTGAAGCGGCAATTGTGATGATTGAATCGGAGCTTTCTTTAAGTCCTGTGATAATCATATTGTCATAGCCGGCAATGATTGAAACATTGGTTCCGGCTTCCTGTGCACGCTTAAAGCCGTTTGCAAATTCGGGCATAACCTGATAGTGCATATAGTCGCTCTTTTCAATGAGCAGTGCGCTTTCCTGAGCGTCCAGACGCTGTGCTTTCAGTTCTTCATAATATTCTGTCGGAACAAAATCCCACATGCTGCCCCAATAGCCCATAATCTTCATGACATAAGGAAGAAGTTCAACAATAATATCGTCAAGGAAGCCGAGCTGCTGAGATCTGACAAGCCAGTTATAATCGGTTTCTTCCATTTCTCCGTGTTCGATGAAACGGATCAGACCCTCTTCGTCAAAGTCAATATTTCCGCTCATTGCGTCGTAAGCAAAGCCTGCGCCGCCGAGAGCCGGAACAGTCAGAACAGCGTTGTTAACATCGCCTTTCTGACCGTAAAGGGTGAGATATGTACCTGTGACCTGTCCGCCGTGAGAAACTGCAAGGATATTTACCTTATCTTTGCCGGTATATTCCTTAACAGACTGAACAAATTCATCAAGCTGCTTTGCACAGGCAACAGCACCCATTCTGAAATCAGAATTGAAGTTGAATATGTTTTCATATCCGACAGATTCGGCAACTTCGCCCATGATGAATCTTTCGTGCTGCATATAACCGTCGGGATATTGTTCGATAATCTTTGCACTGCAGCTTTCTTCGGCAGTTACACAATATCTCTGAAGCGGATAAACCGATGTTCCGTCGGGATTGCATGCCATATCGCTGTATAATCTTATAAATTCGTTGCCAACAACCTTTGCGATGTATTTTGCATTACCCTGAGCAACACCGCCGAGACCGATTCCGACCTTGGCAATGTTCTGAAGCAGAGCCTGAACAATCTCGTCCATAACAACGCCCCAAACATGCACCTTTTCGCCGTTTTCATCGATACGGTAAAGCTGCGATGAGCTGTAACCCGGAACGATTATATAAGGATAATCGCTGATACCGTCATCTGCGGCAAAAGCCAGCGGACAAACGGAAAGCATCATGACGATGCAAAGAATGACTGACAAAACCTTTTTCATAATAATGACCAATCCTTTTCTCATACACAAAGAAGCAACATGACCATAACTTGAACTGACAAAAGCCTGTTCTTTGTGTTTTTATCTTTGCCGATGTTGTAAAGTTCAAATCGGCAAAGCATATTTTAACATAAATATTATTAAAATACAACAAAATTTTAAAGTAATTTTAAATAAAAATTTAACTTCGCAATTGTGTAAAAGCACCATTAGCCGACATTTTTTTGCTTTTTGCAGTTTAAACACAACTTAAACGACTTACCGTTGATAAAAAAACGGCACAGCAAAATGCCGTGCCTGACTTTCAGATTTTCATTTTTTAACTTGCTTTATTTTTCATTGCGTGATTTTTTTGCAGGTGTGTCTTTTTTCTTTATCTTCGGAAGAACAAGGCAAATCACCGCCGCAAGAACGGCAACCGCAATCAGCGCAATCGGAACAAGATAGTCAAGATCATTGTCGCCCGTCGTCGGTGCAATGTGAACAATACTTCCTGCATCGGCGGCAAAAACGGCCGTCAGCGCCGCAACCGCACTGAGCACCATGAGCGCAGCAAGAATGATACAAATGATTTTTACAGCCTTTTTAGGTAACATTTTTGTTTCCTTCTTTCTCTTTATAAATCAGTTCATATATTTTTCCATGTCGGCTTTGAGGCTTTCGCATATCTGCCCTGCCTGTTTCGCATTTTCGGCGCAGGCTGTCAGATAAATTTTAATTTTTGGCTCGGTTCCGCTCGGTCTTACTATAACTGAGTTTGAACCCGGAAGCGTATAGGCAAGAACATTGGATTTCGGAAGCTCGATTTTGCTTTGCTTACCCGTTTTTGTGTCGGTAACAACGCTTGTTTTATAGTCAGAAACGCTGAGAACTTCAAGTGAGCCGATTTCTTTCGGTGCGTTCGCTCTGAGGTTTTCCATGATGCTTTGCATCTTGTTCATGCCTGCCGCACCCTCAAAGGTAAAGTTGAGCAGTCTGTTAAGATACATGCCGTATTCGCTGTATATATCCTGCATAACTTCATAAAGGCTCTTGCCCTTTGATTTATAGTATGCTGCCATTTCACAAATCAGCGACGAAGCAACAACGGCGTCCTTGTCCCTTGCGTGAATACCGGAAAGATAGCCGTAGCTTTCCTCCATACCGACAACAAAATCATCGGCCTTACCCTCATTTTCAAGCTTCGTAATCAGCTCGCCGATATATTTGAAGCCCGTCAGAAGATTTTTAACCTGTGCGCCGTATTTTTCGGCAACCGCCGTAACAAGATCGGTGGTTACAAATGATTTGACAACAATCGGATTTTTCGGCAAAGTGCCGAGCTCTTTTCTTCTTGAAAGCAGATATTCCGTCAAAAGCACACCGACTTCGTTGCCTGACATCAGCTTATATTCCCCGTCGGCAAGAACGGCAATTCCGACTCTGTCGCAATCGGGATCGGTTGCAAGAAGCAAATCCGCCTTGTTTTCTTTTGCCATTTCAATTGCAAGTTCAAAAACCTGCTTGATTTCGGGGTTGGGATAAGGGCAGGTCGGAAAATTTCCGTCGGGAAGCTCCTGCTGACTGACAACGCGCACATTTTTGATGCCGATTTTGTCAAGCATATGTCTGACATGCTTGTTGCCCGTACCGTTAAGCGGAGTATATATAACTTTCAGATCGGTGTTTTTGCAAATATCTTTGCTAAGGCAGACCTTTTCAACATTGTCATAAAATTCCGCAATAATGTCATCGCCGATATATTCAATTTTTTTCTCTTTCAAGCCGCTTTCAAAGTCCATAACCTTTACACCGTCAAACATATCGGTTTTTTCAATGAACTCATAGGTTTTTGCGGCGGCTTCGTCTGTCATCTGATAACCGTTGGGGTCATAGCATTTATAGCCGTTATATTTTGCCGGATTGTGGCTTGCGGTTATGATAATGCCCGACTGGCAGGAAAGTCTGCGAACGGCAAAGGAAAGCATCGGCGTCGGAACAAGTTCGGGATAAAAATAAACCTTAATACCGTTTGCGGCAAGAACACCTGCGGCATATTTTGCAAAAACATCGGATTTGATTCTTGAATCATAGGCGATGGCAACGGCCGGAGAAGAAAATTCGCTGTTTAAATAATCGGCAAGTCCCTGTGTTGCCTGACCGACCGTGTAAATATTCATGCGGTTGGTTCCGGCTCCGATTATTCCGCGAAGCCCTGCGGTTCCGAATTCAAGGTTTTTATAAAATCTGTCAAGAATTTCATCTTCATTGCCCTCAACTTGTGAAAGCTCATTTTGCAAATCGGCATCACCGACTGCCTTATCCTTCCATAATTCATAAAGTGAATGAATATCGTTCATAATCTGCCTCCGGAAATAGTTATATTGTTCTAATAACAAAATTATTCTTTAATCTTTATATTATACAGTGTTGATTTTACCATTACTCAAAAACAAAGTCAACGGTCATATTTCACTTATTCCAAGGCTTATTAACCTTAAAATTTGTGATTATTTTTCCGTTCGTATCAAACAGATTTTTTACTTGATTTTTCCCCTTAAAATTCCTGCCGAAAAATTTTTAAACAGACGTTTATATTCTTCTCTTGAGAATTTTTTCCCATAATAAAGCACATCAAACCATTCATCAAAAAGAAAAAGCTTTGTGTCTGCATCATGAAATCCGTTTTTAAAATAAAAGTGTCTGCGCTTTTGCCTTTGTCCGTAGTCGGGATATTTGTCACTGACGGTTCCGACGCCTGCCACGACACACTCTTTTGGGTTTTCATTAATGATATATTCAAGCATCTGCGTTCCGAAACCATCAGAACGCAGATTTTTGTCAACAGCCTGAAAAAGAATCATGGTCATATTTTCATAATGATAAAGAAAACAAAAGCCGCAGTATATTCCCTCCTGATAAAAATTCAGAAAATCCGTGTGATCTCTGACGGCAAGCATAAGCAAAGCCGACCACGGCAGTTTTTTGCTTTCGGGAAAAGCTTTTTCATAAAGCAGTTTTGTTTTTCTTCGTCCGCTCTTGTCGGAAAGCACCTTTTTTATTTCCATTTTTATCTCCTGTTTTTTATGTTTTAAAGTTTCGGCTTTTCAAAAGAAATTTTACCGAGTTTTCCTCCTCTGTATTCATCAAGAAGCATCACAGACACCCTTTCGGTGTCAACCTCACCGCCTCTGATTAACATTCCCCGCTTTCTTGCAATCATTTCAAGAAGCATATAAGCTTCCATATCCTCATCAAAATCCTGCAGCTTATATCGTTCGCAAAGCAAAGATTTATAATCTTTTTTGAGAATGTCAAGCAGGCGGCAGGCCATTGTTTCGCTGTCGGTAACCTCATCTTTGACAGAGCCGATGAAAGAAAGCTTATCACCCACCGCAGGGTCATCAAACTTCGGCCAAAGCACGCCGGGCGTATCAAGAAGTTCAATTCCTCCTCCGATTGCAAACCATTGGTTCTGTCTTGTAACACCGGGCTTGTCGGCAACCTTTGCCCTGCTTCTGCCTGCCATGCGGTTGATAAACGAAGATTTTCCCGTGTTGGGTATTCCGACAACCATCATGCGAATCGGTTTGCCTGCCATTCCTTTTTCTTCATTTGCTTTGATTTTATCTTTCAGAACTTTTCTGACAAGCGGCTGATACTGATTCAGTCCTTTTCCGCTTCGGCAGTCAACGGCAATGGCATATTGTCCGATGCTTTTGAAATATTCAATCCACTGAGCGGTTGTTTTGCTGTCTGCCATGTCGCATTTGTTCAAAAGCACAATGCGGGGCTTTTTCTGCGTCAACTCGTCAAGTTCGGGATTTCGGCTGCTCAAAGGGATTCTTGCGTCAAGCAGCTCGGTCACTGCGTCAACAAGCGGAAGAGACTCTTTGATTTGTCTTCTTGTTTTTGCCATGTGCCCCGGAAACCACTGAACGGTTTGTTTTTGACTGTCAGGCATAATAATTCTCCTTTCAAGAATAAAAAAGCGGTTTGTGCAACGTATATAACGATAACACCAAACCGCCGTATTTTATAATCAGTAATCTATTACTTTCCATTGGTTTATGGGATTAACCCGCATTTTACCCGTTGTTTCATCAACAGAGAAAAGCTTCAGTTTCGCAACACCCATAATATATTCATTGCGGATAAAGCCGACCATATCCGAGCGGCTGTCCGTTGAGCCTTGTCTGTTGTCGCCCATAACGAAAACGCAGCCTTCGGGAACCGTTAGCGGGAAATCAATTCCCTCGTTGTTGAGCGTTTCATTGTTTATATAAGGCTCGTCAAGGATTTTTCCGTCAACGGTCACATCGCCTGTGTTAAAGTTAATGTCAACGGTCTGGTTTTCCGTTGCAATCACACGCTTAACAATCGGTTCGTTGAATGCGTTCGGCTGAGTTATGATAACAACCTGACCGTAGCTCGGCGTTCTGTCATAAGCCGAAACAATCAGCCAGTCGCCGTCGTTAAGCGTGGGTACCATGGAGGTTCCCTCAACGCCCACAACACGAAAAACAAACGTGAAAATGATGGCAATTGTCACAATTGCGCTTGCAAGAACAGAGGCAAGGTCATAAAGATTAATGATGAGCTTTTCCTTTGCGGTCTGATCTTTTTTATCTTTTTTTGTAATATCAAGCATAACAGACGCCCTGCGTCACAGCCGCTGTTTTACAAAAACCGACAGCGAAAGCGGCGCTTCCTTTCTTCCAATTTGTCTTGCCGTCAGAACGAGGCAATCAAAGCATTCAAGGCTATTCGATATTTTAACTTGTTTTGCTAAAATTAACCTAAAGGCAAACCGACAAATTATTCAATAAATTGGTGTTTAAAGTAAAAGTGGGAGCGTATTGCTCCCCACTCTCATTTCATCAGTTAAGTTTTTCTTTAACCTTGGCTGACTTACCGACTCTGTCACGAAGATAATAAAGCTTGCTTCTGCGAACTTTACCGCTTCTGACAACTTCAACCTTTGCAACGTTAGGTGAATGAACAGGGAATACTCTTTCAATTCCGACACCGTAAGAAACACGGCGAACAGTGAATGTCTTGGAAATTCCGCTGCCCTTAACGGCAATGATTGTGCCTTCAAAAACCTGAATTCTTTCTCTTTCGCCTTCACGAATCTTAACGTGAACACGAACTGTGCTGCCGACATTTAATTCCGGCACTTCGGTCTTGAGGCTTGAATCTGAGATGAGTTTGAGTGCGTCCATTTTTTAATCCTCCTGAATTCTGCCACGTTCATGCCGAAAATTTTCAGCAGAGGACCGCTTTATTTTGTTTGACTGAATTTAGTCTGCAT
>JBJEOJ010000138.1:0-9349 GCA_051880655.1 Acutalibacteraceae bacterium
ATATGTACGTGTGCATTTTCGATTGCGTCCTGCAAAGAATTTGAATCCGAAATCAGCGTTTCCACCTTTTTGATTCCGAACTTTGTAAGCTCCTGCTGTGAAATTTCGGTTGAACCGACAATGGCGTAAACAGGCACACCAAGCTTTTTTGCCGGAGCACAAACACCCGATATTGCTTTGCCGCAAAGCGACTGCTTGTCGAGCTTTCCCTCTCCGGTTATCACGGCATCGGCACCGCTGAGCTTTTCTTCAAAGCCGATGAGCTTCAGTACCGTTTCAATTCCGCTTGCCGGCGATGCGTTCAAAAATGCCATCAATCCTCCGGCAAGACCGCCTGCCGCTCCGGCAAAAGGCAGTTCATGAAGTCTTTTGCCGAAATCTCTTTGCACAATATCGGCAAAGTGAATCATGCCGTTTTCAAGTCTGTCGGCAATTTCACCCACTGCACCCTTTTGTTTTCCGTAAAATCTTGTTGCGCCCGTTTCGCCGACCAAAGGATTATCCACATCGGCAAGAACCGTAAGCTTTACACGGCTTTTCCAAAAAGAATCGGGAAAATCAATTTTTTCAATCTTTTCCAAATTTCCGCCTGTCGGTTTCAATGCCCGACCGTTTTTGTCAAAGAACCGACCGCCCAACGCACAAAGTGCACCGATTCCTCCGTCATTGGTGGCACTGCCCCCAACGGCAACATAGATTTCCTCTGCACCTTTTTTGATGGCATCGGCTATGAGCTGACCGGTGCCGTATGTTGTGGTCAAGGCAGCATTTCCGTCTTTATAGGGAATCAAAGTCAATCCCGAAGCCTGCGCCATTTCAATAAAAGCCGTTTTTCCGTTCATGGCATACCGTGCGTTAATCGGCTCAAAAAGCGGATTGCAAACCTCAACAATGACTTCGTCAAATCCGCCCGACTGCAAAATTACATCTAAAGTACCCTCGCCGCCGTCAGCTATGGGACAAGCTATAACTTCAATATCCGGCGATATTTCTTTTGCGGTTTGTCTGACAATTCCGGCAATTTGCTTTGAAGAAAGACTTCCTTTAAAGGAGTCTGAAGCACTGATTATTTTCATAAATTCTGCCGTATGGCAATCCTTTCTGAATTTTTACGCAAATAGATAAGCACATTAAAATTCCGAATTTCCAATCTGTTTAAACCAACTTACAAACATCAACCCAGCTTACAAAATTTGAATATTCTTCCAACTCGGGCAAAGACAGTTCGATTGCACTGTTGGAGCTGCCGCAAGCAGGAAAAACGGTATCAAAGCGTTTAAGCGATACATCAAGATAAGTTTCCACACCGTCGTTTACGGCAAAAGGACAGACACCGCCGACTGCGTGTCCGATTAAAGGCTCGGCTTCATCAAAAGACAGCATTTTTGCTTTTGTCCCGAACTGCGCTTTATATTTTGGATTATCAATTTTTGTATCACCTGCCGTAACGATCAGGACAACTTTTTCGCCGACATGAAATGACAAAGTCTTTGCAATGCGTCTTTCTTCGCAACCAAGTGCCTTTGCAGCAAGTGCTACCGTTGCACTTGAAACTTCAAATTCCTGTATTCTGTTATCTATTCCTTTTGTTTTAAAATATTCCCTTACTTTTTCAACTGACATATTTTTAACCTCCAAAACATCAATTTTTAAATATTTATCAAAATTATATCTTCTTCAGTTTAATTTGTTTACCTCCATAAATTCCGATTTTTTATTCATTATACATTAATTTTTTATATAAGTTATATCCGCTCTCTGTTTTTAAGTTCTTGTCATCAATATGATACATTCGATTGTCTTTTACCGTCCCAACAGATGCGAGTCACATTCTCATTCCATCATAAAAAACAGAAAATCTGAATTTGATGATTTTAAGCAACTGCCGACGGAAGCTCTTGTTCATAAAGCTTAACTTTCCCGATAAAGGTATTTAGAAACTGTTCTTTTCTGCATCCGTAGATTTATCATACATTATATCATAGTAACGAAGAAATTGATAGACATTACCCCAGTTTAAAAAATTTTTTCCTGATGCTCGTAATTTTGATTGTTAAACTTGTGACTCACTGTCATCAAAATCCGTATTGAAATTTTGTGGGCTTTGTTTCTTGATTTCAATTTTTTCCATGTGATATAGTATTATATCATAAGAAACAAGGAGGTTATATTATGAAAAAAAGAACAAGACTGCTCAGCCTTTTGCTTGCTGTTATGTTCATATTGGCAACATTTGCGCCGATGAGCGTATTCGCACAGAGCGAGAATAATGACGTGGCAACAATTACAGTATTCTCATATGCCTCAATGTTTGACAAGGGTCATGCATGGATATACTTTGAAAACACGTCAGATGAAACACTTACAATAGGTGCTTATAAGCTTGAACCCGGCAAAGCGGTTTCTGTCGGCACCTATTCTAACACCCGTAAAGAAGGAAAAGGTGTATATTATAATCTTGACAGCTATATCGTAAATCATTTTAATTATAAAAGCAGAGTTTCGCTTACGGAGGGGATCACAAAGGACGAAGTAAAGAAACTCAGCAACTATATCAACACTCATAACACATGGTCCGTTTCAAAGAATTGCTCATATTTTGCGGAAAAAATGTGGAATCAGGTTTCAACAAAAAAGATAAAGGCCGCAGGTACACCGTCATATCTCAAGACAACCATTAAGAAATATAACGAGCAGACAAACAAACCCATGGACAATGTTTCAAAAAAAGAAGTATACAGACTGAAAGGCAGCGGTGACAACACTTATCTTATCAATATGAGAGAAAGTGCTATTCACAAGAAGTTTTGAGGATAAAATTTGATATAAAAATCGCCTCCTTGTAATTTGGTAATACCATTTTACAAGGAGGTCTTCATTTTGTCGAATGTACGGTTATGGATTATTTTTTTGTTCAAACATCCATTGACACCATTTTTCTTTTCTGTAAAAGCGTGACGCCATGCCGTGACCGTATTTATTCCAACGGGTGTATTTAATATTTGCTCCCAATTCTTTCAGCTTTTCAACAGCATAATCGTCATATTCGATACCGACTATTTTATCATCTACACTATGAGCTACCCATATCGGTATATTCTTAAGTCTCTCAAAATCTCCATAAGCAGAATTTTCAACAGCCATATCAAATCTTCCGACAACAGGCATTGCACAAGCATAGAAATCTTGAAACAAATATGCCGAACGCCATGTGCAGTAACCGCCTAAAGAGACCCCTGTTATGTATATCCTGTTTTTATCAATATTATTTTCTTTAACAAGTTTTCGTATAAGTCCATAAACAGAAGTAACATAATTGTCAATATTATAATTCAATTCTTCATTTGACTTGCCGAAATTCACCTTAGCAGAAGGTTGCGGAATCAAAACATTGCAATTATATTTCCTTGTATCCGAAAGCATGGTTACAAATTCAAAATAAGGCTTTAGATTGTCTGTACCTGTTGAGCCTGCACCGCAAAAATATACAACAAGCGGTTGCTTTTCATCACCTTTCGACTTTCTGAAGCGAAAAGGAAAAAGGGCATTGTTTTCTTTGTCAGCAAAAGTAAATGCCTTATACGGTAACAAATCGTAACCACGCTTATTTATACAAGTTATATCTGACTTTGCAAGATTTTTTTCTGCATAACTTTCCTCCTTGTGCAAAATCATAAATGTTTTGCAGGATTGTCTATACCATTTCTCGACCGAAATTCCGAGTTTTTCACCGGTTGATATTAGTTCTTTGTCTTTTATTCTATACAGCTTTCTGTTTTCATCAACAAAAATTAAACTGTCAACCATTTGAATAATGCTATCAATATCATGATCATCAAAAGAAATCATGAAAACATCTTTTGTCTCATTTTGCTTAACAATGTACTTTTCCAGATTTTGTTTCACCGTGCTGTTAAAGCAAGCTGAATAATATTTCATGCTCTCCTCCAATATTCAACTTTATAATATTAATGCCGCAATTATGCTTCTTTTTTTACCATTGTACATTCCCGAAGTTCATTGATGTGTTAATTAAAGCTAGTCAAGGTCGATTTTAAAGTCGATATGTGTGTCGGGTCTGCGTTGGGACAAAAGGACAACGCTTTCCACATGGTTCGTATGCGGGAACATATCAACCGGCTGAATCTTTTTCACCTTATACCCGTTTTTGCAAAGGAAAAGCAAATCCCTTGCCTGCGTTTCAACATTGCAGGAAATATAAACCACTCTTTTCGGTGAAAGCGTAACAACGCTTTTGAGAAAATTAATGTCACTGCCCGCTCTCGGCGGATCCATGAAAACAACATCGACTTTTTCATGATTTTTTGCCGCTTCAAGCATAAAGCGGCCGGCATCGGCACACACAAAGCTGATGTTTTGCGTTTTGTTCAGCTTCGCATTGCTTTTTGCGTCGCGAACTGCGTCGGCGTTTACCTCAACGCCCAGAACAAACTTTGCCTTATCTGCTGCGGAAATACCGATTGTTCCGATTCCGCAATAGGCATCAAGCACGGTTTCCTTACCCGTAAGATCTGCAAATTCAATCGCCTTTTTATAAAGCACCTCAGTCTGAACGGGATTTATCTGATAAAAAGACTTAGGTGAAATTCTGAAACGTTTTTCGCAAAGCGTGTCTTCAATATAACCGCTTCCGAAAAGGACAATTTCTTTTTCGCCGAGAACAAGACTTGTGTGTGAGCCGTTGATATTTTGAACAACGGTTGTAATTTCAGGGTGAAGGTTCAGCAGTTTTTTTATAAAATCATTTTTCTTCGGAAAAACGGCTGTTCCCGTAACAAGCACAACCATAACCTCGCCGCTTGAAAAGCCGCGCTTAACCAGCACATGACGCAAAAATCCTCTGCCCGTATCCTCATCATAGGGTGCAAGGCGAAACTGCGAAAGCATTTTTCTGATGTCAACTATGATTTTATCTGCCGTTTCATCTTCCGTCAAACAGCTGTCAACTGAAACAATATTATGGCTCGAAGACTGATAAACTCCGGAAATGATTTTTCCGCCTTTTGTTGTTCCGAACGCCGCCTGAACTTTATTTCGGTAATGATAAGGATTTTCCATGCCGATGATTTCCTCAACAAAGCCGAATTTTCCGAGATAACGGATACATTTTACCTGCTTGAAATGAAGCTGCTGCTCATATGAAAGATTCTGAAGCTGACAGCCGCCGCATTTTTTTGCGTGCGGACAGCCGATTGATTTTTTATTGTTTTTGTTCTTTTGTTCCATAATATCCAATTAAAATATACCGTTTAAATAACGGCATGTATCTTGCGTTAAATTCTGGTAACAACCTCAAAGAGGTAAGGCAAATCAGCGTGCCCTGTTTGCAGACACGGCACGCTGTCACCACCGTAAATTATTTTCTGAATTATTGCTCGGCTCAGCCGCTCTGCGGGTGTTGTCTGTCAAGCTATTTATTACAAGCTTTTTTCATTGACGGCTTTTGCCGTCAATCAGGAAACCCCCGGCGAGGGTTTCCTACGGATAAACAGTCCACCGGACTGTTTATCCTACCTTCCTGCGCTTTTTTAAGCATTAGGATTTCGCCGTCTGCGGACGGCGCCAATGGGCGTTGCCCCTTGACCCCACGAGCTTTTTTGTAAAAAAGCTCGGCAAAAAACTTTACTCCTATGAAAGTTTGGCGCTAACTTTATTTCGCGGTGTAATTATAAAAATTTATTACTTTCTACCCCGCGTGAGTCCTGCGGACGATGTCCGCTGCGTGAGAATGCAAGCGGTGCTTGCCAAAAAACTTTACTCCTTTTTTCGCTCGATTTCCCCTCGCGGCATCATTGTAAAGATTACTGCTTTCTGCCCCGCGTAATCACCGCAGGCTTGGTCTGCTTATAATTTGAGACCGCCACTTCTTTTTGTATATTTTTTCATGCAGTGACGGATTGCTATTTCAAGAATAACGAGCGTTGCTGCGGCGCAGATTGCCGCAACGGGATTTCCTTGTGATTTATTCATAACTTGTTACCTTTCCTTTCTTTCGGTCGGTTTATCTGTTTTTGAAAATCAGCGAAAAGCCTAAGCTGTAATTTTTGCCTGATTCATTTTCATGCTCTTTAAGCGTTCTTGCGCCCCAGCTGTCATAACCGCCGACGCCCATTTGCCTTGCGCAAACTGTAATATACGGCTTGTCGTTTTGCGAAAGCTCAAAGCCGTGCTTCGCTTTTTCAAGCTCATCAACTGTCCAGCGGCAAACATTCAGTTCCATTTTACTGTCGGCTTCAATCGTGAGACTCTGCTTCGTTCCAATGAGTCTTGCATAGCGTACATCGGTTCTTTCGCCGTGTTCCTGCGGCTTAAGATAAGGAACATATAAATCGGAAATATCGGTTTTATAAAGTCCGACATCTGCACTTGAATTTCTGTCAATATAATTTTCGTGCGGTCCTCTGCCAAGATATTCAAGCGAATAAAAGCTTTGCGCACTGTCTATCAGCAGAGCAACCTGCGGAATTTCAGGAAGTCCCTGCACAGCATCAAAAGAAAAATCAATGTGTATGCCATCAGACGCAACCGTATAGATTATTTCACCGGTGCTTTCTTTCGGGAAAGAGTGAACATAAAACTTTGTTTTAACAATTACTTCTTTGCCGTTTTCGTGAACATCGGTAATTTTAAACGAGGCATCTTCACCGGCATTTTTCCACATTCCGCAACGCACCGCCATGTGATTTCCTCTGTCGTTATCCGTCTGAGCACGCCAGAATTGCGGAACAATCGGCGATGCCAGAAGTTCTTCTTCACCTTTTTTAAATGAATAAAGCTTCCCGGTTCTTCTTGAAAAGCGAACCTCTGTGTCCGGTCCGAAAATATAAAGCGTGCCGTATTCTGTTCTTGTTGTCATTTCGGCTTTTTTTATCGGCGTTTTAGGTACGGCAAGTTCGTTTATTATATATTGCTTTTTAGCAACAACATGACCGGCTTTTGCCCATTTTGCAACCTCACGCTGTTCAATAAGCACATTCAGATACCATTCACCGTTTACTGATTTTTTAACACCGAGATTAACTTCCTTTGTTTCTCCCGGGGCGATGTCAACAATTTTGTCGCCGCTGTCAATCACCTTGTTGACGCTTATCTGCTGCCAATGAATGTTATATTCTGAAAGATTTGAAAACATAAAGTTGTTTTTGATTTTAATGATGCCCTTTGCTTTGTTGACAGCCTCAAATTCAACATTCTGATAAAGCCGTTTCATTTCAAAGAGCTTCGGACTTTCGCTTCTGTCCGCAAAAAGCAGACCGTTGCCGCAGAAATTGCCGTCGTTCGGGTCATCACCGAAATCTCCGCCGTAACCGATATATTCCGTTCCGTCTTTTGTTTTTGTGCGGATTCCCTGATCGGCAAAATCCCAGACAAAAAGGCCGAAAAACTGCGGATATTTTTTTAAAAGCCCGATATATTTTTCGTTTGCACCGAAAGAGTTGCCCATGCTGTGTGCATATTCACAAAGCATATACGGCTTATCTTTGTGCTTTTTCATTTTTTCTTCAATATCCCACGGCTTTTCATACATCATCGAATAAACATCGGTAACGTTTTTGTCATTTTCAAAATCTTCCCAGATAGATTCATAATGAACAAATCTTGTGCTGTCTTTCTTTTTCAGCCACTGATACATTTTATTAAAGTTTTCGCCGCCGCTGCATTCATTTCCCAATGACCAGCAAATAACAGACGGGTGATTCTTGTCTCTTTCATAAAGAGAGGAAATCCTGTCCATGCAGGAATTAAGCCATATTTCACTGCCGTTCGGAATCAGCGGAAGTGACTGATGATTCGAAAACCTTGTTCCGTGGGTTTCAAGGTCGTTTTCGTCAATAACATAAAGACCGTATTCATCACAAAGGTCATACCAATCCTGACTGTTCGGGTAGTGAGAAGTGCGAACGGCGTTGACGTTGTTTGCTTTGAGCGTTTTTATATCATCAAGCATTGTCTGATAGGAAAGTGTTCTTCCGCTGTCGCAGGAAAATTCATGGCGGTTAACTCCCTTTAAAACAAGACGTTTACCGTTCAGATAAACAACATTTCCCTTGATTTCAACCTTGCGGAAACCAACCTTGCAGCTTGTATATTCAAAGCCTTCGCCATCGCTGCTGCGAAGCGAAAAAAGAACATTATATAAATAAGGGTGTTCTGCATTCCAAAGCCTTACAAACGGAAGCGTTGTTTTAAGTTTGATGCGCTTTGAATTGGAAGCAACATAAGAATCAAACGCTGCAACATCACCGTTTGCATCATAAACCGTCATTTCAATTTCGGTGTGCTCGCTTAAAGAGCCAAGTTCAAGGTTCGCTTCAATTATTCCGCTTTTAAATTTTATATCAGGCAGTGCATTAACCGAAAAATCTGCAATATACTGCGGATAAGTCGTGAAAAGATATACATTTCTGAAAATTCCGGAAAGTCTGAAAAAGTCCTGATCTTCAAGCCAGCTTCCGGTGCACCAGCGGTAAACCTCAACACCGACAGTGTTTTCACCGGGTTTTAAAAGGTCGGTTATGTCAAATTCGCTGTGGCGGAAAGTTCCCTCGCTGTAAGCATATCTTGTGCCGTTGACATAAAGATAAAAACACGATTCAACCCCCTCAAAGCAGATGACAACTCTGCCTTTTGAAAAACCGGCGGGAAGAGTGAATTTTTTTATGTAACAGCCGACAGGGTTATATTCCGTCGGCGCAAATGGAGGATGAAGCCTTTCGTTGCCCTCCCATGGGTACTGCATGTTTGTATAAATCGGCTTGTCATAGCCTTTCATCTGCCAGCAGGACGGAACTTCGGTTTCGTCCCAGTCCGAGCTGTCAAACTTCGGCTTTGCAAAACTGAGCACACGGGATTTATAGTTTTCAAAAAGTCTGAACTTCCATGTTCCGTTAAGAGAAAAGCATCTGCCCGAAGAAAAGCGTTCTCCCTTTATTGCCTTGTCTGCGTTTTCATAAGGCATAAACGACGCTCTGGGTGCAAGTCTGTTGATTTGCGTAATTTCAGGGGCGCTTTGCCATTCAAGAAAACCGTCAATTTCTTTTTTCATAAGCTCATCTCAAGGCACAGCCCAAAACCGTGCGTATCCTTTCATAATAAGAAATATTTATTTGATATTAACCTTGTGTTCCATAATCCAGCCTGTTGCAAAAAGCAAGCCGATTGCAACAATAGTCATGAAAATTGTTCCGCCGATTCCGAAAGAAGCGATGGATTCCTCCATGGTATCCATGGAAGAGAAAGAAAGAAATACTTTTTCGGTCGTCACATGAACAGCGAGCGGGAAAGAATAAGTAAGCTTTGTGTTGATTGAATTGGCAACACCGTAGGT
>JBJEOJ010000139.1:0-9181 GCA_051880655.1 Acutalibacteraceae bacterium
ATGAATACGGCGGAAATCTTGAAAACAGAACACGCTTTATCCGCAACATCTTAAAAGGCATCAAAACCGAGTGCGGTAATAAATTTCCTGTTATTGTCCGCCTTTCGGTTGATGAATGTTATGAAATGATCGGTCAGAGAGGAAAGGGCTATAACCTTGCCGAGGGCGTTGAAATTGCAAAAATTCTTGAACAGAACGGTGCTGACGCAATTGATGTTTCCTGCGCCGGCTATGACACGTTCAATTATTGGCTTGAGCCGGTTTCGTTTGAACCGGGCTGGAGAAAATATATGGCAAAAGCCGTGAAAGATTCCGTTTCCGTTCCCGTTCTTGCGGCCAACCTTATCCGTTCACCCGAACAGGCGGAAAATCAGCTTGAAGAAGGCGTTCAGGATTTCGTTTCACTCGGCAGACCGCATATTGCAGACCCATATTGGGCAAACAAGGTTAAAGATGGGAAAACCGTCAAACGCTGTATCTGCTGTCTGAACTGTATGGAATCCATGGAGAAAAACGCATACATAGGTTCACACGGCACATGTTCGGTCAATCCGTTTGTCGGTCATGAAAAAGAAGAGCTCGTCAAAAACGGTAACGGCAGAAAAGTTGCCGTTATCGGAGCAGGTCCTGCGGGACTGACTGCGGCTGACATTCTGGCTCAGCGAGGCTTTGATGTAACCGTTATTGAAAAAGACGAAAATCCGGGCGGACAGCTTAAACTTGCCGCCGCCGCACCCGGAAAAGCAAAAACAGCATGGTTTATTGAAGACGCCATGGCTTCTTGCAAGGAAAACGGTGTTAAATTTAAATTCAAAACAGAAGCAACTGCGCAAAGTATTGCCGAAATGAAAGCAGATTTCGTCATTTGTGCGGTGGGAAGCACGCCGATTAAGCCGCATTTTGACGGTTTCTATGACGGCTCAACCGTTTATACGGCAGAAGATATTTTAAGCGGCAAGGCGCAGCTCAAAAACAAAACCGTTGCCGTTGTCGGCTCGGGAATGACCGGCCTTGAAACAGCAGAGTATCTTTGTGAAAACGGCTGCAAAGTAACGGTAATTGAAATGGCGGACGAGCTTTGTCCCGGAACATGGATGCAGCACAGAGACGATATTGTTCCGAAGCTTGAAAAAGCAGGCACAAAATTCATGACAGGTGAAAAGCTCAGCGTTATCTATAACGACAGAATTCTGACAGAAAGCACCTTGACCTTTGCAAAGAAAGAGATTGTCTGCGACGCCGTTGTTCTTTCTCTCGGCTCAAGACCCAACTGCTCGCTTTCAAATGAACTTCAAGAAAAGGGTATTTCTGCGATAACAATCGGCGACTGCTCAAAGGTCGGAAAGATTGCCGATGCAACCGGTGCGGCTTATGAAGTTGCCGTTAAACTCGGAATATAACTGTCATTTGATTCTGTACGGTAAAAATAACGGAAAGGGTAGGCACAAAAGCTTTTGTGTCTGATTAAAAAAGAATGAATCCTTTAGTTTCAATCATAGCTCCTGTTTATCATGTTGAGGAATATTTATCCGAATGTATTGAAAGTGTTTTGAATCAGACATATAAAAATATTGAACTCATTCTTGTTGATGACGGCGGCGATGACAGCTGTCCGCAAATCTGCGAAAGCTATGCTGAAAAAGACAGTCGTGTAATATGTGTTCACAAGGAAAATGAAGGTCAGTCTTTTGCAAGAAAAACCGGGCTTGAAAAAGCAAATGGCGATTATATTATGTATATCGATTCCGATGACAGTATGGAACAGCAGACCGTTGAACAAAGTCTGAATGCCGCAGAAAAATATCAGGCAGATATTGTGATTTTCGGTTATAAAAGAATATATGAAAATCATGTTTTTGATTCATATATATTTGAGCAAGACAAGGTTTTTGAAAAGTCTGAAATTGATTATATCCATCGCAGACTGATAGGTCTTGTTAAAGATGAACTTAAAAACGTTGAACTTGCAGATCGCCTTGCTCCGATGTGGGGAAAAATGTATTCAAGAAAAGCTGCACTGAGCGGAGAATTTGTCAGTGAAAGGCGCTTCGGCTCATCGGAAGACGCAATATATAATCTCGGTGCCTTTCAAAGCTGCAATCGATGTGTATATATAAATAAAGCGTTTTACAGATACCGAAAAACAAACGATAACGCAACAACAAAAAAATACCGTGAGAATCTGGCTTCGCAGTGGAAAGATCTTTTCTCATATTTAGATGCCTATATAGAAGACAATAACTTAGGCGATGAATACAAAGAGGCAATGAATAACCGGGTTATTTTAAGCTTGCTCGGTCTCGGTCTCAATGAACTTTCAAGTCCTAAAAGCTTTTCAAAAAAAGCGAAAGAATTAAAGCTCATACTTTGCTTGCCTCGTTGGGAAAAAGCCTATGCGAACATCAATCTTGATTATTTTTCTTTCAAGTGGAAAGTATTTTTCAGCCTTTGCCAAAAGAAAAGAACGGGAATTCTGCTTTTGATGCTTTATGCAGTTTCAAAGCTGAAGTCTGTTAAAGAAAAGTGAGTGAATTTTATGCCAATAAGAATTTTGCAGGTTGTTTCAATCATGAACCGCGGCGGCGAAGAAACAATGATTATGAACTATTATCGCCGTATGGACAGAGATAAAATTCAGTTTGATTTCCTTGTTCATCAGGACGCTGAAGGTGTTTATGAAGATGAAATCAAGAAGCTCGGCGGAAGAATATACCGTGCTTTTCCGATCAGACCGTGGAACTATTCAAAATACAGAAAATGGCTTGACAACTTCTTTAAAGAACATAATGAATTTTCTGCCGTTCATGCACATATTCTTGAAAATTGCGGCTTTGTTCTTGAAAGTGCAAAAAACGCAGGAATAAAGGTGCGAATTGCACACAGTCATCTGGCACAGGTTCCGTTTGATTATAAATATCCGTTCAGAGTTTACGGAAAGCATGTTCTGAAAAACTGCGGCGTGACAAAGCGTCTTGCCTGCGGTGAGGAAGCCGGCCAGTATCTTTTCGGAAAAGATGATTTTGAAGTGATGCCGAATGCAGTTGATATGGATTCTTTCGGTTATAACGAAGAAATCAGAAAAAGCAAAAGAAAAGAACTTAATCTTGAAAACAAAATCATAATCGGAAACGTTGCAAGATTTCATGTTGTAAAAAATCAAACATATCTTGTTGATATATTTGCTTCATTTTTGAAGAGAGAAAAAGACGCTGTTCTTTTGCTTGTGGGAATGGGCGAACAGATGGAAAATGTGAAACAAAAGGTTTCGTCTCTCGGACTTGAAGATAAAGTGTTTTTCCTTGGTGTTCGCACCGATGTCAACGAGCTTCTTCAGGCAATGGATGTGTTTGTTTTTCCGTCAAAGCTTGAAGGATTGCCGCTCAGCCTGGTGGAAGCGCAGTGTGCAGGGCTGCCGTGCCTGCTTTCAGACAGGGTTGCAAAAGAAACCGCAATCACGGATCTTGTTGAGTTTATTCCTCTTGAAAAGTCTCCGGACGAATGGGCGCAGTGTGTTTCCGAGGCGTTGAAAAAAGAAAGGAAAAATGTCAACGATCAGATTTCTGCCGCACATTATGATATTGCACAAAATGTTTCAAGACTTGAAAAAATATATTTGGGTGAAGCTTAATGGAAGAAGAAGTTTTGTTAACCGTTTTTACGCCTGCATATAACAGGGCACACACGCTCGCAAGAACATATGAATCGCTTCTTTGCCAGGACTGCAAGGACTTTTTGTGGCTGATTGTTGATGACGGCTCAACGGATAATACTAGTGAGCTTGTCCGTCAGTGGCAGCAAAATGACAACGGTTTTGAAATTCAATATATCTGTAAAGAAAACGGTGGTATGCATACTGCGCACAACACCGCTTATGAAAATATTAAAACACCGCTCAATGTCTGCATTGATTCCGATGACAAATTAGCTGTCGGTGCCGTGAAAAAAATCAAAGATACCTGGCAGCAGATAAAAGATAAAAATTATGCCGGAATTGTCGGTCTGGACAGTGATTTTGACGGAAATGTCATCGGAAAAACTTTTCCCGAAAACTTAAAAGAAACCACTCTTTGCGGATATTATGCAGACGGAGGCTCGGGTGATAAAAAGCTGGTTTACCGCACCGATGTGATAAACAGCGTTCCGCCTTATCCGGTTTTTGAGGGCGAAAAATATGTCGGCTTAGGTTATAAATACATGCTCATTGACCAAAAATATAAGCTTTTTGTTTTGAATGATGTTTTGTGTGAGGTTGAATATCAGGCAGAAGGCTCATCAATGAATATGTTTCGGCAATATCTTAAAAATCCCAAAGGCTTTGCTTTTATCCGCAAGGTGAATATGCAGTATCACACAAGCAAGAAGCAATTGTTTATGGATTGTGTTCATTATGTTTCAAGCAGCATGATTTCAAAAAACAGACGCTTCATTTCAGAATCACCGAAAAAGCTGATGACGGTTCTGGCAATTCCGTTCGGTGTGATGCTGACAGTTTATATCAAAGTTAAAACAAAATAACTGACTCCCGGCAGATTTACACGCCGGGAGTTGTGCTTTGTTAAACTTTTATTCCAGAGCCAAAAACATTTCTTTCAGCTGCTCGGCACTGAGTTTTACGGGGTTATTTGCCATGAGCGGATGCTCAGCACTGTTTCTGGCAAGCTTGTCAACGTCAACATCGCCAAGTTCGGAAAGCTTTGTGCAAAGACCCGATAATTTTTTCATGCGTCTGATATATTCTGCAAGGTCTTGGGTGCTGCTGAGACCTACTGATTTGGCAAGCTGCTCAAGTCTTTCGTCTGAATTGATTGTTATGAATGAATCAAGTGTGAAAGCACAGGCTTCGCCGTGTGGCAGATGGTAATCGGCGGAAAGCGGAAAGCTGCACGCATGGCAAGCCGCCGTTTTCGGAAGGGCAAAGGACATACCGGCAAGAAGGGAAGCGTATGCCATATTTGTTCTTGATTCTTCGTCACCGTCTTTATATGATTTTTCAAGGTTTGCAAGAATGAGCCTGATGCTTTCGGTCGCAAGTGCGTCCGTAATCGGCTGATGGTTAACGCTCCAATAGGCTTCGATTGCATGAGTAAAAGCATCAAGACCGGTTATCATGGTTGTTTTTGCCGGAACGGTTAAGGTCAGAAGCGGATCAACAATTGCAGCAGTCGGCATAAAAGCGCCGTTGTGTATGCTCTTTTTTTCACTGCCGTGGCTGATGACGGAAACCTTAGTCACCTCTGAGCCTGTTCCCGAAGTTGTTGGTATGGCAACGATTTTTGCAATTTTTTCGGGGAAAGTCTGATTTTTATAAAGCTCTGCGGGCGGAATATCGCTGTAGGCGCAGGCTGCGGCAAATTTTGCCGTGTCAATGCTGCTTCCTCCGCCGAGAGCAATCAGCGTGTCGGCATGATGATCTTTAACAAGTCTGACCGTTTCTTCAGCACCTGAAAGCAATGGATTGGGCTGAACACCGCAGTAAACGGCTTTGATCTTTTTGCTTTTTGAAGCAAGCTCATCACATTTCTCTTTGAAAAACTTGCTGCTGACAAGAACGCAGCTTTCCGAGCCGATTTCATCAAGCACTTCTTCAAGGCGTGAAAGGTAGCCTTTGCCGAAATAAATTTTGACCGGTTGTTCATAAACGAAATTATTAATCATAAATATTATCCTCAGTCTTTCTAAAGTTTTCTGCTCCTGAATGTTTAAATCTTCAGCGCATTTAACGAATAATATTTTATCACCGTGTAATGTTGTTGTCAACTGCACAAGATGTTTAAAAATCTCAACAAAAATCCGCCTTGTTATTTGTTAATTACATAAATTGACAATGGTCTGCGGTTAAGGTTATACTTTAAAAGACAAATCTAATAAAGAAAGGGTAGACGAACAGTTCGCTTTTATTCGGTAAGTACGTTATGAAAAAAAGAAAAGGTAAAGCAAAAAAGAAAATTATTGTAAGTGTCTGTCTGACAGTTTTTGTTGCAGCAGTTATTGCCGCAACCGTATTCGCCATTAAAATTTATCCGGTAAACAGAGACTATAACAGTGATAGCTTTAATTTAAGTGATAGCTTCACAGTTACAGCACACACGGGAAGTATGGATACGGCGGAAAATTCGCTTCAATCAATTGAAAAATCAATTGAAATCGGGGTAGATATTGTTGAATTTGATGTGCGTTTTCGCCCTGACGGGACAGCCGTTATGGCTCACGATGAAGTGAAAACGAATGACGGCGGTGTGCCGATTGAAGAAGCGATGAAGCTTCTTTCAAAAGACGGGATAAATATTAAGGTAAATCTTGACGTTAAGGAAACGACTTTTCTTGAAGAAATACAGAAACTCGTCAAAAAATATAAGATGTCAGAGCGTGTTTTTTTTACGGGAGTGACGGAAGATATTGCCACGATCGTCAAAGAAAAGTGCCCGGAAATTTCCTATTATCTCAACTGTGTCCCAAAAAAGAATAAGCTTGATGACGAAGAATATCAAAACGAACTTCTTGATTTGCTCAAACAAACCGGTGCTGTCGGAATCAACTGTAATTATAAAAAATCGAACGGCTGCCTTGCGAAGCTTCTGCATGAAAACGGTTATCTGCTGTCTGTATGGACAGTTGACAGCGCGTTTCAGATGAAAAAAGCGCTTTTGAGTGAAGCGGACAACATTACAACAAGAAATCCCGATTTGCTTCTTGATTTAGTGAAATGCAAACAAGAAAGCAATCGTGAAGTATAGTTGCTTCACGAAAAAAGAAGTAAAGTTTTTGCCAAGCTTTTTTCAAAAAGCTTGTGGGTGTGGGCAACGCCCATAAGACTCATGCTTGGCAGAAAGAAAAGATTGAGTAATCTTACGCAAAACAAGCACATCGGCATGCTCACGAAAGAAACAGCACCATCCCAAATGAACGGGAAGGTGCTGTTTGTATTTAATTATTTGTGAAACATTCTGAAAAGCGGCAGACATGAGCCGTAAAACCTCTTATAAGCTTCGCAATAATCTCTGTCCTGCCTTTGGCGTTTGCAGCCGCCGGCTCTGCACAGCGGATAATACGGACATTTTTTGCATTTTTCGGGAGCAACAAGACTTTCACGCAGAAATTCGGTTGCCTTTTCACTCTTTGCCAGATCCGAAAGCTCGGTTTCGTTGATGTTTCCGAGAAGCCATTCGTCCGTGCAGTAAAAGTCGCACGGATAAATGTTTCCGTTACCCTCGGCAACAAACTGATGTGAGCAGAAACCGCACATTCCGCATTGTTCACCCTTTTCGCCGAGATACATTCTGACAAGGTTGTCAAAATATCTGATGCTGACATAATTTCCGCGCACAAAATCTTTCACATAAAGATTGAAGATTTTGATTAAGAAATCGGCATATTGTTCGTTTGTCATGTAAAGCTCGCTTTCGCTGTTGTCGCCGAACGGACGTAGACAGGGAATAAACTGCAAGTAGCGAAAGCCGTTGTCACGAAAATATTTGTATATGCGTGTTGCATTTTCAGCGCATGAGCCTGTTAAAACGGTCAGAATGTTAAATTCGGTTTTGTGCTTTTTGAGCTTGTTTGCGGCTCTTATGATTTTGTAATAAGAGTTCTGTCCGTCGGCAGTGAGCCTGAAACGGTTGGCTTCATAGTCTCCGTCAAGGCTCAGCCCGACCAGAAATTCATTCTTTGTGAAAAATCGTGCCCAGTCATCATCAAGCAAGGTTCCGTTCGTCTGAATACTGTAAAAAATGCGGGAATTTCTTTTGTTGTATTTTTTAACCGTATCAACAAAAAAGGAAAAATAATCCATTCCCGCAATCAGCGGCTCACCGCCCTGAAAAGCAAAAGCAACGCTTTCGCCGTCTGCAAAAGAAAGGGCGGATTTTATAAGATTTTCAGCGGTTTCGGTTTTCATAACACCGAAGCTGAAATCTTCACGCACGGAAGCAACATCGCAGTAAAAGCAGTATTTGCATCTTAAATTGCAAAGGCTTGAGGCGGGCTTTACCATAATTGAAAGCGGCGGCATCTTATTTCACAATTCCTCTCGGGTTGCTTTCAAAATCTGCCTGAATCTGTTCAAGTTCTGCTTTCATTTCAGCCGAAATTTCCGGATAAGCGGGAGTACGGTTGTAGTTTTCTCCGACATCATCGGTGAGAATATGGAGCCAGTTCTTGCGGTATTTATCAAAGAAAGCTGAGTTGTCGTTCTGAATGTTTTTGAAATATTTAAAGGTGATATAGTCGTTGTCTTTAAGAACCGAATAGTCATAGTCTTTGTATTCTTCACGGCTCTTGACGTCTTCGGTTGCAACGGTATATTGAATGGCTTTTACCTTTCTTCTCTTCATGTGAAGAATCGGGGTTTCTTTTGTGTGAATTACACTGTCATCTTTGAGAAGTGAAAGCATGGAAACGCCGTCAATTTCTCTGTCGGTCGGAAGATAGTGCTCCTGACCGGAATTTCCGGTGATGCCGCAAAGGTCAACGAGGGTCGGGAAGAGGTCAACCAAAGTTGCGCTCTGACTTCTTGTTCCGCCGTTTTCAAAAATGCCGTTGTTGTTGTCCCATCTGATCATGAACGGAACTTTCTGTCCGCCTTCATAAGCGAGATATTTTCCGCCTCTCAGCTCACCGGTTGAGCCTTCAAGAGCAGGTCCGTTGTCGCTTGTGAAAATGATAATTGTGTCATCAAGAACGCCGAGTTCTTCCATGGTGTTGAACAACTGACCGAGATAAGAATCGAATTCGGTCACGCAGTCAACATATGTACCCATTCCGCTTGCGCCTTTGAATTCATCGCCGACATAAACGGGAGCATGCGGCCACGGAGTTGTGTAATAAGCGAAGAACGGTTCGTCGCTGTTCTGGACCTTATCGGTAATCCAGTTTGAAATTTCTTCGTGAATCCATTTTGTTGCATTGGACTGGTCTTTCAGCTCATCTGTACCGCGGACAATGGAATATTCGCCGTTTTCTTCACGGACATGATAGAACGGCTTCATGTCGTTAACATGGTGACTGCCGTAGAAATAATCAAAGCCCTGATTTGTCGGAAGATATTCGCCGTAATCGCCGAGATGCCATTTGCCGAAGCAGCCGGTGTTATAGCCTGCGCTCTGGAACACTTCCGCCATTGTGATTTCATCACCGAGCATACCGTCGGTGTTGTTGAGCATTTCAATGCTGTTGAAAACTCTTG
>JBJEOJ010000140.1:0-9146 GCA_051880655.1 Acutalibacteraceae bacterium
ACAGTTGTGAGAGAGGTGAGATATTTGAAAGCGTTTAACGGAACATTTGAACACAATTTAGACTCAAAAAACAGATTGTTCATACCCGCAGAGTTTAAGCAGATGCTTGAGGGCAGAATCACCGTAAGACTCGGACTTTCAAAATATCCGCACATTGACTGTTACAAAGAAGAAGATTTTGAAAATGTTGTTGCTTATGAAATCGAGCACCCCGAAAGACCTTATCCGAAGGATATTCTTGATTCAATTGCAAGGTCATATGCAAAAACGGTTTCAATTGACAACGGCGGCAGAATCTGCGTTCCTGCAAAGCTGCTTGAAAAGGCAGGAATCACAAAAGAAAGCGTTTTTGTCGGCAAAGGCAGCTTCTTCCAAATCTGGAATCCGCAAACGCATGAAGATTTTAATAATTATCTTATGCAGAAGATTATCGCCGATGATGATGCCATCAATGCCGAAAACGAAAAGCGCAACGAATACAGAAGAGCCGGCTATTTCCTTGATGTCAAAAACACTCTCGGTGCTGATAAATAAAGAAAGGACATGCCTTAAATCGGCAGGCAGTAGCGATGGAGTTTTCACATAAAAGCGTCTTGCTTGACGAGACGGTTGAATCTTTAAATATTAAGCCCGACGGAATATATGTTGACTGCACGGCAGGCGGCGGCGGACACAGTGCGCAGATTGCAAAAAAGCTGAAAAACGGCAGACTGATTGCAATCGATCAGGATCCCGATGCAATTGAAATTCTGCACGAAAGACTTGACGGCTTCGGCTGTGTAACGATTATACACGACAATTTTGTTCATATAAAAGATATATTGGCTTCGCTCGGCATTGAAAAGGTTGACGGAATACTTGCCGATCTGGGAGTAAGCTCACATCAGCTTGACCGGGCGCAAAGAGGCTTTTCTTTTCACAGCGATGCACCGCTTGATATGCGAATGTCGCAAGAGGGTGCAACGGCGGCCGACCTTGTCAACAGCCTTGATGAAAGAGCGCTCACGCAAATTATTTCAAAATTCGGCGAAGAAAAATTTGCTTCAAGAATTGCAAAAAGCATTGTAAGCGAAAGGCAGAAAAAGCCGATTGAAACAACGCTTGAGCTTGCAGAAATTGTTAAGAACGCAATACCTGCGGCGGCAAGAAGAACGGGCGGTCATCCTGCAAGGCGAACCTTTCAGGCTTTGCGAATTGAAGTAAACGGAGAGCTTGAAAAGCTTTCATCTGCGCTTGATGATATGTTTGACTGCCTGAATGTCGGCGGCAGACTTTCGATTATTACTTTCCATTCGCTTGAAGACAGAATGGTGAAACAGCGGTTTGCTCAATTTTGTCAGGGTTGCACCTGTCCGCCGGAATTTCCTGTTTGTGTTTGCGGAAAAACGCCGCAAGGAAAGCTAGTTTTTAAATTTAAAAAAGCATCACAGCAGGAGCTTGAAGAAAATCCACGTTCAAGAAGTGCAACGCTCCGTTCAATAGAGCGGACAACGCCCGCAGATGTTACGCGGGACAGAAAGCAATAAACTTTACAATAATGCCGCGAGGTAAATTGAGTGCAAAAGGAGTAAAGTTTTTTATCAAGCTTTTTTACAAAAAAGCTTGGCGCCGTCCGCAGACGGCGAAATCCCAATGCGTTCAAATAGCGCAGGAAGGTAGGATAAACAGTCCGGTGGACTGTTTATCCGTAGGAAACCCTCGCCGGGGGTTTCCTGATTGACGACATAAGTCGTCAATAAAAAAGCGATAAAAAAACAACTAATCAACAATACTTGTAAATTTCATACGGCAGATACCGACCGATAAATAAAGCATTATAAAAACACGAAAGAGGGGGAGATAAAAGATGGCAACAGAATATGCTTATGACTTCGATTTTCAGACGGCGCCGTCCTATGCTCCGCCTGTTCCGAAAAAAGTTCCGACAAAAAAGCCTGAACATAAGCCTGATTTAAGAAAACTTGAACGCAAAAAGGCGGATCTGAAAGCGCAGGAAAAGGCAGCAAATTCCGCTGTGATTAAATTTTTTGCAGCAGTCACCGTCTGCGTTGTTGCGATGGGAATTGTCTGTACAAGCTTTGCATCTGTGAGAACCGCTAAAGCACAGGAAAAGAAATTTCTTGATGAACTTGATATATACAAAAGCAAGCAGGTTGAGGTTGAAGCTCAACTCGGAATGCTTGTAACACCGGATAAAATTGCAAAAATTGCAGCCGGCAGACTCGGCATGATCAAAGTGCCCGATGAAAACAAAATCTATGACGATGCAAATGCAGAAAATCAGATTGTCATTTCCGGCGAAAAAACGACCTCAGATAATAATGAATCAAACGACAATTAATTCCGACAGCAATATTTTTTGTTAATCGGTAATATAAATAAATATACGCCTGATGTCGGGTCAGCCGAACGAGGGCGTTTTGTTTTAGCAGAAGTAATGCGGCTTTGCCTTGTTTTGCTTTTCTTTCCTGATTAAAACGAAGCCGTACAAATTCGGAAAATAATTAATATAATCAATATACATAACAGCTTTGGGAGATGATTTGTCATGAAAAACTTTAAATTTCCAAAAAACGTTTCGTCAAAGCGTACTGACAGATCTTTTCGTGAAAATTCAAAAAAAATGCTTGCCGTAATTATGGTTTGCCTTGCGGCACTCGGTATTTTCCGAGTTGGATTCATAATGCTTGTCAAGGGCAGCGAATACAGATCCGACGCAGAACAAAACCAGCTTTATGATCAGGTTATTCCCGCTGTCAGAGGAACAATTTATGACAGCAACATGACGCCGCTTGTCACAAGCTCATCGGCATGGATTTTAACGGTTGACCCATGGTCGATCTATAATGAATTCGCAAAAAAATTCAGAAGTAAAACCGAAACCGGATATGATTATACATATGTCGAAAATCTTTATAAAAAATATTGCGATTTCATGGGCGGAAAAATTGCAAAAGTTCTTGACATGGAAAAGAAAGACGTCAAAAAAATTCTTTTGGGTGCTTTTGATGAAAACGGAGCAAAAATTCAGTATAAAAGAATCAAGAGCAAAATTACCGCCTCAATGAGATTGAAGCTCGATGAACTTTTCACAAAAGAATATGCCTGTGAACTCGGAAAGTTTTATGAAAAAGTCGAAGGGCAGACGGAAAAGCCTAAAACCGTTGTTTCCTCTTCGTTTTTTGAATATGAAAACGATAATATCAGATTTTATCCCGATAATAATTTCGCTTCAACCGTAATCGGCGTCACAAACTATGACGGTGACGGTGTGACGGGCGTTGAAGCTCAGTATAATTCTGTTTTAAAAGGAACTAACGGCAGAAGAGTAACTGCGAAAGACGCAAACGGCAATGCGATCGATTCAAGCTATGAAACAATCATTGATGCCGAAGAGGGCAACGGGGTTGTTCTGACGATTGATTCAAATGTTCAGCTTTATCTTGAAAATGCACTGTCACAGGCACTGAAAAACACAAAAGCACAGGGAACCTACGGCATTGTTATGGACGTTGACACAGGTGCAATTCTTGCAATTTCAAACAAGCCCGATTTTGATTTGAACGACGCATATACTCTTGTTGATGAAAACGCTGTTGATGAAATTCTTGCCGAAGCAAAGGAAAAAGGTAAAGAAATGACCGAAGGCGAAGCAAGAACAACGGCTCTTTATAATCAGTGGAACAGTTTTTGCATAACAAGCACCTATGAGCCCGGCTCAACATTTAAAATTTTCACGGCGAGTGCTGCACTTGAAGAGGGAGTTGCAAATCTTGCAACAACCTATACCTGCACCGGCGGATATAAAATTCCTAACGGCCCGATTATTCACTGCGCAAAAACCGAAGGTCACGGAACACAGACTTTCACTCAGGGTCTTATGAATTCCTGCAACCCGTTTTTCATAAACTTAGGTCAGAAGCTCGGTTCGGAAACATATTATAAATATTTTGAAGCTTTCGGCTTTACGGAGAAAACGGGAATTGATCTTCCCGGCGAAGCAAATTCGGTTTATCACAGCAAGGAAAACTTAAAGGTTACCGAGCTTGCAAGTACCTCTTTCGGTCAGTCGTTCAGAATCAGCCCCATTCAGTTGATTACGGCTGCGTGCTCGATTGCAAACGGCGGAAAGCTGATGAAGCCTTATGTTGTTGACAGCATTGTTGACGTTAACGGAAACGTCATTTCAAAAACCGAGCCGACCGTCAGACGTCAGGTTATTTCCGAAAGCACCGCCGCAACGGTCAGAAACATGATGGAAGCCGTTGTTGAAGGCGGTACGGGTAAAAACGCCTATATTCCCGGCTACCGTGTTGCAGGTAAAACCGCAACAAGCGAAAAGCTTGACGATGATGAAAAACGAGATCAGATGAAATATGTTGCTTCTTTTGTCTGCTTTGCTCCGGCAGATGATCCGAAGGTTGCCGTTCTGGTCGGCGTTGATGAGCCTTCGGGCGAATACAGGGGCGGCGGAGTTGTGGCTGCGCCGATTGCAAAGGAAGTTATGGAATCAACGCTTAAATATCTGAATGTTCAGCCGCAATATACACAGGAAGAACTTGAAAGTGTCAGCAAAACTGCACCGGATCTTGTGGGTGAAAGTGTAAGTCAGGCAAAAGTTACGGCGGCGAACAGCGGTCTTACGGTTAAGGTTATCGGAGACGGAAAAAGCGTTGTTTCACAAGTTCCGGCGGCAGAACAGTCCGTTCCCGTCGGAGGAATCATTGTTGTTTATACAGATGGAGATTCCGAAACAAAAACGGTCAGTGTACCCAATTTCAAAGGCATGAGCGCAAGCGAAGCCAACAGCGTGGCGCATGAGGCGGGAATCAACATTGTTTTGTCGGGCCCGTCCTCGGAATCGGGTGCAGTTGCCTATAATCAGAGCGTTGCGGCAGACAGCAAGGTCTCCTGCGGCTCAAGCGTAACGGTATATTTCCACACAACAACACAAGCGGCGGATTAATAAAGCAACGGCAATATCAGATATTGGATATTGTCGGCGATGTTCACCAAAAGGAAGCGCAAAGGATTATTTATTTTTCGGGGGAACAGCATGAAGCTTTCAGATTTGCTAAGAAGTGCCGGAATTGATTTTTTCGGCGAAGATAAAGAAATTGATTATATTTCGGACGATTCAAGAAACTGCAGGAAAAACACGCTTTTTGTGTGCCACGAAAAAGGTGAAGAATATCTGGAAACGGCAAAGCAGAACGGTGCTGTCGCGGTTGTTGCGGGCAGAGAGCTTGAAAGCGGCTGCTTTGTCTGCAAGGATACAAGAAAAGCATACAGCACACTTTGCAGAGAATATTTTTCCCGCCCGGATGAAAAAATAAAAATGATCGCAGTAACCGGAACAAACGGAAAAACCTCAACTGCACTTGCACTTTGCTATATTCTCAATCTCTGCTCTTTTAAAGCTGGAATCATCGGTACGGTTGAAAACAGCTTTGAAAAGTGCCGGACCACTTCGCTGACAACGCCCGACTGCTTTGAGCTTTACTGCGTTTTGTCGCATATGGCAAAGCACAGCTATGATTATTGTGTGATTGAAGCGTCCTCGCAGGGACTTTCTCAGCAAAGACTTTATCCGATTGAATTTGAAGCCGGAATTTTCACAAATTTAACCGAGGATCACCTTGATTATCATAAAACCTTTGAAAATTATAAATCAGCAAAGCTTTCGCTGTTTGAGCACTGCAAAAGAGCGGTTATTAACTTTGACAGTGAATTCAAAGATGAATTCATAAACGCCTGCAAAGGTGCTGTCACAACCTATTCCGTAAAAAGCGATGAAGCAGATTATACGGCGAAAAATATTCGCATTTTGCCCGACAGCACAAGCTATGAGCTTGTCAGTAACTGCGACATTCACAGAATAAAGCTTCTGACAAGGGGAGACTTCTGGGTGCAGAATTCACTTGCGGCGGTTGTTTGTGCAATCGGTTGCGGAATTTCTCAGGAAAAATGCGCCTATGCAATCGGAAAGTTCAGCGGTGTCAAAGGAAGAATGGAGCTTGTTGAAACTGACAGAGACTTCAAAATTTTCATTGACTATGCGCACACACCCGACGGACTTTCTTCGGCTCTTTTGTCGCTTAAAAAATTCTGCCTGGGCAGGCTGATTCTTGTTTTCGGCTGCGGCGGAGACAGAGAAACGCAAAAGCGAAGCAAGATGGGCGAAATCGCAGTCAGATATGCCGATGTTGTTTTTGTCACAAGCGATAATCCCAGAACGGAAGATCCGCAGAAAATTATTGACGACATTCTGCTCGGAGTAAAAAAGAGCAGAACGCCGGTATATATAAGCGTTGACAGAAAAAAAGCAATTTCAGACGCATTGAAAATTGCAAAGAAAAACGATATTGTTTTGCTTGCCGGAAAAGGTCACGAAACATATCAGCTCAAAGACGGTGAAAAGCTGCCGTTTGACGAAAGAAAAATCATAAAAGAAATATTGAACAGCTAAAGCAATAAATCAATTTATCAATTAAAAATTCGGCACAAGCTCAAACGGGAGCAAAGTTGCCTTGCAACATTTGCATATTAATGCGTTTTGGTGTATTATATCTGTTTGAAAAGCAGAATATATTTAAGTAGAGTAACCGAAAAGATTACTGAGCTTTTTAAATTTCAATTTAATCATCAAAGTCAAACAGGGAGGAAGTTTTAACATGAATAACATAATTGCAGCAATTTCCTGCGCCGTAATCGCCTTTGTTGTTACGGCAGTGCTCGGCAGGTTCCTGATACCTGCGCTTCACAAGCTTCATTTCGGACAGAATATAATTGAAGATTTCGGACCGAAATGGCATGCAAAAAAGCAGGGTACACCCACAATGGGCGGACTGATGTTTATCATCGCAATTCCTTTTGCGGCTGTTGCAGCTGTTTTAATCGGTAAGGCATTTTCTTTTGATGTTTTTTCAAATTCAAGAGAAATCGTAAAATTTGTTTCAAGCCTTCTTCTTGCCATTTGTTTTGCCCTTATCGGCTTTACGGACGACTATATCAAAATCGTTAAAAAAAGAAATCTCGGTCTGACCGAAATTCAAAAAACAATTCCGCAAGTCGGTGTGATTGCCGCATATCTTGCAACGCTTATTCTTTCCGATAACACCGCAATGATTATTCCCGGCTTCGGAAAGCTTGCACTTGATTCTGTTCCCGGAAAGGTGTTCTTCTGCATTTTCGGTGCGTGCGTAATTTACGGCACGGTCAATGCGGTCAACTTCACGGACGGTCTTGACGGACTTTGCGCGGGCGTAACGCTTCCGGTCGGTGTTTCTTTTGCGGTTATGGCTGCTCTTTGTAAGTATACTTCAATCAGTATTCTCGGTGCGGCGCTTGCAGGCGGCTGTGCAGGCTATCTGATCTGGAACCATTATCCCGCAAAAGTTATGATGGGCGACACAGGCTCAATGTTCCTTGGCGGTCTCATTGTCGGGCTTGCTTATTCAATTGACTGTCCGCTGATTATACTTGCAGTCGGAATAATTTATGTCATTGAAGCTCTTTCGGATGTCATTCAGATCGGAAGCATCAAGCTTCGCCACAAAAAGGTGTTCAAGATGGCGCCGATTCATCACCATTTTGAAATGTGCGGCTGGAGCGAAAAAAAGATTGACACCGTTTTCAGCATTGTAAGCACAATAGGCGGTGCACTTGCAGTCTTCATTATGTATTGTTCAACAATGAGATAAATCAGTCGATATTCTTGCAAAGAAAGGAGTGCAGAAAATGGAAAAAAAGGCGGCTAAAAAAACGGATAAACCTTCCAAAAAAAGCTTCAGGTTTTTCCACAGCGGAGGCTTAGATGTTATTTTCTGCTGTTTTGTTCTGCTTCTTTTCGGCGTCGGATTAACCATGATGTATTCGGCAAGCTATGCTTATGCGGCAGCAAACGCACCGTCGCCGAGCTATTATTTTGTCAGACAGCTCGTTTTCGGAATTGTCGGCATCATCGGAATGTTTTTTGTAAGTAAAGTTGATTACAGAATCTTAAACGGACCTTTAACAATCGCTTTGACTGCGTTTGTCATCTTTCTGATGTTTGTTGCCGTAATCAAAGGCGGAGGTGACGGAATCAACCGCTGGATAGATCTCGGATTTATACAGTTTCAGCCGTCCGAATTTATGAAATTCATAACGGTTCTCGTTATGTCTTATATGCTTTGTATTCTTTATGAAACGCTCCGTGTCGGAAAAAACAAATCGGCAACGCCGAAAAGAGCAAGGCTTACAAAAGGCGAAAAATTCCTTTATTATTTCATTGATACGCCGATGAAAGCAAGCTTTGTGCTTCTTTTTGTTTGCGGAATTTTCACACTGCTGGTTCTTATGGGAAAGCATCTTTCGGGTGCAATAATTGTTTGCCTTGTCGGTCTTTCGATGATGTGGGTCGGCGGAGCGAACAAAAAGTTTATGGCGTTCATTGCGGCGTTAGGTGTTCTGGCGGTTGTGCTTGTCATCATGAAACCGGAAATACTCAAGCTTTTCAGCGATTATGCCTGTGAGCGTGTTCAGGTCTGGAAAGCAAAACAGACCGTCGGAAACACAACCTATTGGCAAACAAAGCAGGGTCTTTATGCCATCGGCTCGGGCGGACCGTTCGGAGTGGGCTTCGGAAATTCAAAGCAGAAATTGCTTTATGTTCCTGAACCTCAGAACGATTTTGTTTTTTCAATTTGCTGTGAAGAGCTCGGCTATGTCGGAGCAATTCTGATTTTGCTTCTTTTTGCGGCAATGATTGCAAGAGGCTTCATGATTGCGGCAAAAACAACCGATTATTTCGGCTCGCTGCTTGTTGTCGGAATTATGATGCAAATCGGAATACAGGTTGTTCTGAACATTGCCGTTGTAACGGATACCATACCGAATACCGGTGTTCCGCTTCCGTTTTTCAGCTACGGAGGAACTGCGCTTGTTATGCTGTTTTTGCAGATGGGAGTTGTTCTTTCCGTTTCAAGAAAGTCTTATCTTGATAAGGATTAATTACAAAATGCTAAAAACCGCACGCAGACAGTTTCCTGCGTGAGATGAAATAAGCCGACAAAAAAGCAAACAAGCGTTTGATTCGTCGGTTAAAACAAAGAAAGGAAAATTCTGCTTTTGCAGAAAGAATAAATTATGAAAGTTGTTTTTGC
>JBJEOJ010000141.1:0-1946 GCA_051880655.1 Acutalibacteraceae bacterium
TCAAGGTTGCGGCTTATAAAACGGTTGACGGAAAGAACATTTACGGTTCATATTCGGCGGTTAAATCAGCGAAGATAAAATAAATCTGAACAACCAACAAAGCAGGGCAAAGAAAAAGCCCTGCTTTTGCTGTATAATTTTTTAAAATACTATTTATTTTTAAATCGCAATGTGATAAAATATCAACGATTATTATATCATTACAACATTCAGACGGGAAGTGTATCAGATAACAATGGAACAAAATACGTTCAATGAAGGCGTTGCGCCCGGCGGACTGAGGGAAAAATCCGAAATTAAGCTTCTCGTGTGCTATTTGCTCAAAAAGCTTGACAGACCCGTTTCACGAACAAAAATCAACGAAATTTTGCAGGAAAATGCGGTTGCCAATTATTTTGAAACCAACGAGGCAATCAGCGAGCTTGTCAAAAACGGAAACATAACATGCACGCTTGAGGACGGTGACGAAATTTTTGCCATCACGCCGAAAGCGATGTATGAAGTGGGAACTATTGAAAAATCGCTTCCGCGAACGATTCGTGAAAGAACCGTCAGCACTGCACTTAAAATTTTTGCAAGAGACAGAATTGAGCGTGAAAGCAAGGTTGAAGTGACACCGCTTGAAAACGGCTTTCATGTCACTTTTGTTGTTGAAGATGTCGGAACACAGCTTCTTAAGCTGACCGTTTTTGTTGCCGATATGTCTCAGGTGGAGCTTGTTAAGCGCAACTTTTTCAATAATGCCGTAAGTATCTATTCGGATATCATTTCATCACTTACTGTTGAATAATTTTTTTAAAGGAGAAAACCGATGTTTAAAAAATTCCTGGCTTTCCTCACCGCAACATTATTGCTGCTCGGAAGTGTTGCATTTGTTTATGTGCGCTTTCTTGTTCCGACAAAATATCCCGTGTTCATTGAAAGCTTTGCGCACGGAATTATGACTGTTGACAATTCCGAAACGGTCGGAACAGACAGCAAATTCACAGTTACATGCAAAGCCGGTTCAACGCTCACAATAACAATCAAACCCGAGCGCAATGAAAAGGTTTATTATAACCTCAAAAAGCTTGTTGTCAACGGTGAAGACGTGACAGACGATGTCAGTATGCTTCAATATAAAGTTAAGGTTGACAAAAAGCTTACTGTTCTTGCTTATTTCAAAAAAGGAACGCCGTCAGGTGAATCCGTAAACGAGGAAACAGTCAGCTATAAAGCACCGGAAATCGTTTCACCTGCAAAAAATGAATATTTCGGAAGCGCAGACGCTTATGATTTTGAAGACCCTTCAATAATTTATGACAATGCTTCCGGATACTATTACTGTTTCGGTTCAGGAAATGTTGTTGCCCGCTCAAAAGATCTTGTCAACTGGGAAGACAGAACCAATTATTTCCCGATTCCGGCAAATGCAGACAGTGATTCTCTTATGAGATTCAGTGCTTTTCCGTCTGTTCAGAAATGGGCGCAGACACATGGCTATGACAGCGATGAAAACCATTCATCTTCATCAAACAACCGAGAGCCTCATGCTCCCGATATAGTTAAAATCGGTTCGGATTATTATCTTTATTATTCGCTGAGTAAAGTATCAGGCTTAAATGAATCAGCAATTTTCTGTGTTAAAACATCAGACCTTGAATATTCAACCAAAAACAAAGACTGGCAGGATGTCGGTCTTGTTATAAGTACCTGCGCAGGAAAAGCAGACGGCGACAAGAAAAACTCCGATATTTCTTATGATGCGAGCTATGCCGTTGATCCGAGCGTCTTTACCGACAAAAACGGTTCTGTTTATATGGCTTACGGCTCATACTACGGAAAAGATAAAATTAACGGCGGAATTTATCTTCTTGAAATCAATCCTAACACCGGACTTCTGAGCAAAAACGGTTCTCTTAATTCACAGGGAGAAAAGGTTTCAACGCTTCACGGAAAAGAAACCT
>JBJEOJ010000142.1:0-9116 GCA_051880655.1 Acutalibacteraceae bacterium
AGAATTTGTTTTCCGTCAACAAATCCATACGAAATTTGAGTGAAAGATTTTTTATCAGAGTTATCAAATGCAGTTTCTTTGCCATCATTAATTGAAAATACAGATATATCATCGGTGGTTGAAACATCAGAGTCTGTATCACAACAATAGGAAATTTCCCCATCCGGGCCAACCGCAAGATTAACTACATAACCAAGTTGATCTTTTATGTCTGACTGACTGCCGTTCTGCCATTTTTTTATGCAATAGTTGTCAGATATACCGGAACCGCTTGCCCAATATACAATATATTCTCCGTTTTCAACATAAACACAAGGAAGAAAATCGTATTCATTGTTATTGGAAACCTGAACGGAATTTTCAAATTCGTTGCTCTCAGAGTTATATTTTGCAACACATATTTCAATTGAGTTTGCGACCGAATCAATATTATGCGCATCCGAAGCAACAAATTTTCTTGTTGCTTTTTGCCATGCAACATATACATTTTCACCGTCGGTTCCGAGCATCGGAGACATATCGTTCATTCCGTCATCATCAACAGCCTTCGGCGTACTCCACGTTACACCGTCATAAACACTGAACATAAGTCTCTGTCTGTTATACTCGTCTCTTGATGTGTCGTCCTCAATCCATGTCATCAACTGCTTATCACCGAAAGAAATGATTTTTGCCTGCGATTGGTCATACACACCGCTTTGAAGCGTTTTCATCTGAACACCGTCTGAAGATTCTGCCGATTTTTTCTTAGCAACCCTCGCAGTATCAGCTTTGCTGCCAAGCCAGTCTGATGTGCTTTCAGCATAATCTCTTGAAACGCTTTCCACAACGATTGTGCTTTCTTCATCCAACAATATGTCGCCGCTGTTATAAATCGTCGGATTCAAACTTAAACTTCTTGCCGATTTTGCTTTTCCATAATAGCAGTCAAACACCACCGTTTTTCCTTCTAACAACTTTTTTTCACCTTTGAACGGACCTAACTGTCCTTCAACAGTAATGTCTCCCTCGATATCAAGATACCTGTGACTATTATAAAAATCATTTTCAAAGTTGAGTTTTCCGCCAATGGAAGCACCGGCACTGGCATAGCCCTTAACTCCGGCACCAGCTCCGCCCCTTAATTCCGGTGACAACTTCAGGCAGATTTGAACTTCAATCGGTGCCAAAGAGTCTGGAACTACTCTTTTTATATTACCGGAGCAGCCCACATCTAAGCCCGCTTCAACATAGGTATATGCAGGAATAATCCAAACCGCTCCCTGACAATTATGAGTATATTTGAAATTGACTCCCATTGAAAGGAAAGATTCATCAGCCAAAACCAACTGACCGTTTGCAATTGACAGCTCCGCATATCCCATAACCGAAACTTTGAAAGTTTTTTTATCATCTTTTATCGGCTCTATTGTTTTACCATTATAATTGTTGATAATTTTTTGTCTGTATTCCTGATACTTTGCCAGTTTATCTTTTGCCTTTTCCATTTGTTCGGAAGCTGTTTTCATGTCTTTTTTCAGGTTGAACCATTTGCTTCCGTCTTCATCAGCCACACCACTGTCAAAAATATCAAAACCAAAAGTAACTCTCACAGTGTTTCCTGTTATTTGAATTCCCACAGGCAATTTGAATGCATCAAGACTTATTTCACTTCCGCCCACAATTGGTATATCGTTGCCAATTGTTATTTTGTTGTCTTCGAGCAAATTCCATGTTGAATTTTTCAAAAACGACTTCATACCGGGCGTGACATTTTGCTTTTTCAACTTGATTTCAACCGCATCGGTTCTCACACCGGTGGAATCAATCGCATAAACAACCGTTTTTTTCTCGGTATCAAAATCATTCAGCATCGTTCCGATAAATTTGCCGTCATCGCTTGTTACTTTGTGATTATTATCTTGAGAAATAACATAAGTCGGATCAGTAAGACCTACTGCCGAAACATAAATTGCGACTGTATCATCCACTATATAATCAAGAGATTCTTTTGTGATTTCAACATAAGACTGCGGCACAAAATCTTCCGAATCCCTTTTGTTTACTCTTGCATAAACAGTGGAAATATATGGCTTGGAATTTTTATGGTCTTTTTCGAGGCAAACCGTTTTGGATATCACATATTTGTTCTCATTACTAAAGGAATTAACAGCTGCTTTCGGAATGATATAGTTTTGATAATTCTCCTTTGAAATTACAATTTGACCGTCCATAAGATCTGCAAAAGATGATGAGAAAATATCTTTACAGTCTACCTGATTGTTTTTTGTTGCAACTTTAAAATCAGAGACCTTAAACCAAGAATTATCATTAACATTGATATTAAGATATTTTGATCCATTGTCAATATTATAATCGAGCTCGTATTGATCATATGAATATTCACCAATATAAATTCGATACGGAACGCTTTCAATTCCATCAGGCAATGTTGCTGTTATTTCAGCAACACCCTCTTGTTTCATTGTAACAATTCCGTTTTCATTGACCGATGCACATTCAGGCATGTCGGTTGACCAATCAGCCTCGCCTTCATAATCTTCAAAGAATCCGTTATCCCAGCAAACTCTGATTTTCATATCAGCTTTTTCGCCTATGTCATACCTATATGCTAACGAATAAACCTCACTTATTGAATCTGTTTCAACAAACGCCAGATCTATTTCGTGCTTAAATACTTCTGAATCAACGGGAAGAATATTGGCTTCAACATTGAGTGTTCTACCGTCTGAGAAATCGTTTATTATGGCTTCATTGAACTTTTCGGTATAGATATACTTATCAAAGCCTTCTGCAATATACTTTCTGAATACCTTCTCGTTTGGTCCGAGAGTTTCCGGCATCTTATCAATTTCAGTTATAATACCGTTTGAATCCACAAGTATCATGCCATTCTGATATACATTGATATAATTCGGATTGAATTTATTAGTTTTATTAGCATCGTTGTAAATTCTGGCAAAGGTATCAATCGTTTCTTCGCTGAACTGAACATCCGGATAATATACATTTTTGTCGCTTACATTTTCCACACCGAGATTAAAGAATATTTTTTTGTTATGTACTTGATCGGCAATATCATAGATGGTTTTAACTGCGGAGGTGCCATAGACCTTAATCGGTTCTTGAGTCTTAAATTCTGCCGTTACAACTTCATTGATCGGAGAAAGTGTTCCGAAGAAATCCGCAGTAAGGTCATAATTTCCTTCTTCATCACCCCTGACAAGCCAGTTCAGTGTTATAGGCTCATCTGTTCCGCCTTTTATTGACGATATGCCGACAATTTTGTCATTCTCATAGCCATCGTAACCGGGAATAATTGAAAGTCCTGATGGAACATTCAAGGTCACCATACTGTCAACAACTTCAAATTCAGATGAAGCGTTGCAAAAAATGTCGAGTCTGACATTAAACAATTCTTTAAAGAATTTTGTTTCTGCCGAAATTGCCATAACTCCAATGTATTCATTTCCTGCAGAATCTTGCCATACTTTAACATCAGTCGGAACATAGGGTGTTGTTGGTTGAGTTATGCTCGGATTGTCAGGCTTATTTTCGCCTGAAGTGTTTATATCGGGCAGCTTATAATCCCAATTAATGACAGTTCCGGTGTTGCTATAATTTGTGGTTATCTCAACAGGTGTTTCACCGTAGGAAACAATGACAGAACTTTTATAATACTGTGTGTTCTCCTCACTTCCAATATCAAAACCCTGTTCCTGAAGCTCTTTGATCTCATCGAGACTCAACTCAGTAACGGTAAATTCTCCTTCAATCGTTTCCCCTTCAATCACCGTAATAGTTACATAAGTTGTTTTGCCGGATAATACCGACACATTCTTAACTGACGGAAGATATTTTCTGTCAAGATAAGCACTGACGGCATGTTCTCCGACAGGCACAGGGATTTTAGCCCTACCCGAAGAATCGGTATAACGATGTAAAGCGTTATTTCCGTCAACCTTAACGCTTATTCCGGAAACAGGCTCATTATTTGAATTGACAACCTTTACATCGACTGTTCCAAACTGATCACGGTTTTTAACTTTTACACTTTTTACAACAGTTGATGACAAACCGTCATTATCCGTTACTGTAAGAGATACTGAATATATTCCTTCCGTAGCATAAGACTTAACAGGACGAACCTTATCCGAGACGGTTCCGTCGCCGAAATCCCAACTGTAAGAAACGATACTACCGTCCTCGTCATAGGAGGCTGTTGCATCAAAGTATTCCTGAACGGTTACTTCCATTTCCGTAAGACATGAAAAATCAGAAATCGGTGCCTTGGTAGTTTTAACGGCAGTATAACTGAATTGCTCAAGCTGAATATCGCAGCTATTGCCTGCATTATCATAGCTTTCAATTTTAAATATGTAATTACCGTCACCCAATGAGCTCAAATCAATCGCTTCATTATAGCTGTGCTCAGAAGACGGACGGGTTGTTTTAATATGTTTAAACTCCGCCGAATCCTTTGAGTAATATATCATAAATGCTTTAATATCCGTCTCGTTGTCATCAGACCATGAAATATTCGCCGTGTTTTGAACAACCGAAATCGCTGCATTATTAATTTCAGGGGCTGACTTATCAACAGAATAAGACACAGTTTTGATTTCGGATTCCAACCCTGCGGCATCCACGGCTACTGCTTTGATAAACACAGTGTCATTATCATTAAACGCATCAATGGGCAACTGCAAAAGAAGTTGCTTTGTTGTTGAGTTTATGTTGGTTTCATCAGAAAGTATCTGCCAACTTCCTAAAGCACCGACTTTATATTCAACCGTTATTTCACTGAGCATATTGTTGTCAGCGGCATAAACTCCGACGGTTTTTGCCTTGGGACCTGCAATGCTGTTATCTGCCGGGCTGATTGACACTGTTGGCTTTTGTGTGTCTTCACCCATTTGCGCAGATACTGTTTCAGAAAAACCGCTGATATTTCCGGCCGTGTCACAGACACATATTTTATAGTAATATGTTGTTGACTGCTTTGTATTGGTATCATTATAACTTTTGGACGAAAGATTGGATGCGATACACTCAAAATCAGAATCCGAATTTTCCGATCTGTAAACGCTGTAAGTGCTCAAATCAGATTCCTTACCCTGATTCCATGCAATCGTTATATATCCGTCTTCACCGACTGCCGAAAGTCCGTCAGGTGCATCCGGAGCGGTTTTATCCACCATATATTCAACATAAGCGGCCGTAGAATCGCTGCGACTTACATTGCCGTAATTATCAGTTGCAACTGCTCTTAAATATAGACTTCCCTCGGAAAAATCAGGAAGAGACACTTCACAACTATATGTTTGAGAACTATTTGATGAAGAATAGCTTTGTTTTGAATATTCAGTCCAATTCACAGCATCAAGTGAATACTGTACTGCAATTTCAGAAATACCGAACTCATCCTTTGCCGTTGCTTTAAACGGTATTTTGCCGCTGAATCTTGCAGGCGACGGACTGAGCTGTGCAATTACCGGAGCTGTTGTGTCATCCAATGTTCTGACTGAAACAGACTGAGAATATTCACCGATGTTTCCGCAGGCGTCAACAGCGGCTATTCTGAACTCATAATCCGTTGACGGCTTAAGATTTGTTACTGTATATCCTATTGTTGTAATATCGGATTTCAGCGTTATATATGAATCTCCATCTTTTCTTTGTAAAACGAATGCTCTTCTGTCATCGTCCGAAACATCATTCCATGTCAAAAGAACTGATTTCGTTGTAAAATCGGAAACAGCAAGACCCTGCACAATCTGCGGAGCGGTATTATCGATTTTAAATGTTCTGATTATATAATCATTACTCCTGTTCCCCTCTGCATCATAGGCAACCGCTTTAAATTTCAATATACCGTCATCAAATTTCATCGTGTCAAGTTCATAGGAAACCGATGATGAATAAACAGTTTTTTCAGTTGTCCATGTTTCGCCCGAATCAGTTGATACAAGAAGTTCAAGTTTTGTAACGGCAATATTATCCTGTGCCGATGCGCTGATCTTCATTGTTTTTGAATAGGTGGCATTACTAATACTCGGTTCAAGAGAAACAACAATCGGTTTTTCGGTGTCACTTAACACAGTTTCTGAAACAACATCGGAAAATTCACCCTCCACACTGTCTTTCATGGCTCTGATTTTATAAGAAAAGTTTTCCCCTGCCTTCAGATCATCATCAACATAAGATAAGGTATTTCTTGAATCAATTTTTGCAAGAAGAATAAATTCATCATCTTCAGCGGCTTTTCTGAAAATTTCATAGCCGGTTACGGAAGCTTCAACCGCTTTTGACCATGTAAGATTAATCTTATATATATCAGCATAGGCAACAAAAGTTTCAAGCTTTTCGGCCGGATCAATAACCGTATAATTATCGTTACAGCGTGAACAGGTATAAAGCGTATAGCCGTCATTTTCTCCGTCTTTTTCAAAATGCTCAGGCACATAATCATGACCAAGCTTTTGGGTAAGGTTGCTTTTTATGGTTGTTGTGCAGAAAGCACAGATTTTGGTTGTGTAGCCACCGGTTGTGCAAGTCGGAGCCGTGACAACTCCGGTTTCGGGATAAGTATGATTGTGCTTAACACTGATATTCAGTGTTCCGATTGCTTTTGTGTTCGAACTTGATCCGGCTTGAACATACTGATCTTCTATTTTCAGTGTACCCGATGATGATTGTCCCTCAATCTTCAACGGAATATCAACAAGAACATCTGCGGTATTTCCGATTCGAAGATAAAAGCTTACTTTCATATTACGCCATGTAAATACACCGCCGCCAAAGTTATAAGAATATGTAAAACTTGTTGGTAGAGCATTGGCTTTGCCTGAAAGAAGAACTCTTTCACCGTATCCGCCGTCATCAAGCTTATCAACAAAGTTAATATATAAACCTTCCTTTGAAGCGATTGTTACGGTATCGCCGCCGGAGGTTTTTGCAAAAAGCTCCAGAGCTGCCGAGTTCCATCCGCCGGTATCATTTTGAGAAACTGCAACAACCTCATAATAGCAGTTGTCGATATCCAGATTCATTTCCTCTGAGCAATGGGCACATTTCACTGAATATTTACATTCTCCGGTCGGAAGATAGCACACTTCATAGCTATGGCCAAGATCAGGAATTTCCTCAGTGTAGCTATCACCGCAAACACTGCAGGTATAAGTCATTACACCTGCTTCGGTGCAGGTTGCAGCGGTTGTAACGGTTGAAGTGTATTCGTGTGTGTGAATCAACTCAAATGTTCTTGAATATTTTTCGGCATATTGCTGTGCGGTTGAGTTTTCATAACCGTAAATTACAGTTGAATTGGGTATGGTGTCTGTCTCATCATATATTTCACAGGAAGGGTTGAAAATTTCAATTTTTTCAAGAGACGTACATACATTAAATGCATATGCACCAATACTTGTTACACTTTCGGGAATGGTTATGCTTGTTAATCCGGAACAATTATAAAAAGCAGAGTCTCCTATCCTTGTCACACCATCAGAAATTTTTACGCTTGTTAATCCGATACAACTATTAAAAGCAGAACTTCCTATATTTGTCACGCTTTCGGGAATGGTTACACTTATTAAACCCATACAATCAAGGAATGCGCCAGCTATTATATTTGTTACACTATCAGGAACAACATAACTCTCTGCGGTTTTTCCCGACGGAAAAGTAACCAATTCAGTATGTTCTTTGTTGAATAACACTCCGTCAACACTTGAATAATTCTTATTGTTTTCACCAACATAAATTTTTTCAAGTGAAACACAAGTGGCAAACGCAGCAATACCGATACTCGTTACACTTTCTGGAATAGTTACGCTTGTTAAAGCGATACAACCCCAAAAAGCTCCATATCCAATGTCGGTTATATTGTCAGAAAATGTTACATCGGTCAAATTCTCGGAGTCACAAAACGCAGACTCGTCTATTAATGTTATGCTATCAGGCATTATCACTTTTAATAAATTGTCACAATCGTAAAAAGCATAGCAATCAATGATTGTTACTCCGTCAGGAATTACATATTCAGATTCATGATTTCCCCGCGGATATATTACTATTTTCGTCTGATCTTTATTAAATAATACTCCGTCAACACTTGAATAATAATCATTATTTTCACTAACATAAATTTTTTCAAGTGAATCGCAACTTGCAAAGGCTCCCATTCCGATACTTGTCACACAATCAGGTATGGTAGCACTTGTTAATTCGGGAGAAAAAAAGGCAAATTCACCTATTCCCGTAACAGGATAGCCGCCAAGTGTGTCGGGTATCACAACATCACCGCTGATTGATTCGTCACAACCAACAATCGTTGCGTTGCCGTCAGTAACGGTATATGTATAGTAACCGTCTGTCAGTGCTTCTGAATCTTCCGTTTCTTCTCCATCTTCCGCACTTGCCTTGGTTGAAAAAAATTCAGACAGCTTTGGCAGTTCGATGCCGACAAAGCCCTGAAGCGGAGCTGATGTTGCAAGCATGAAAACCACAAGTAAGATTGAAATGATTCTTTTCGATTTTTTCATAGTATTACTTCCTTTTCCAATTTGCATTTCGTTTTCGATCTTTGATAATCAAAAATATACATTATTATATTAAAAACAATAGTAAAAAAAGTGATTTAACAGAAATTAGATATAAAAAGATTAATTTTTTATTATATTAATTAATAAAAATTATATTTCAGCAAACAATTTATACGTAACCCCTCCAAAAAACTGACTATCCAAGAAAGCAAAGACAGTCTAAAATAGTTTCATATAATCAAATCAAACCTAATGAAGCCTATGGAGTTGGTTGGAGTTGATCAAGGAGGCATGATAAAAAGAAAGTGGTAAGGAAATCCGAGAACTCTGTGGATGTGTTATCATAGAGATAACAGAAAGACAGAGTAGATACTAATTCGTCATATTTTATGGTCTACGAGATCGCTCAAGGAGAATGAAGGGTTAGGATCGAATCATGCAATGGTCGGCAGGAATGTCAGATCGGATAGGAGATTGGCTCGGATTGTCAAACAGAAGCTGTCTTGCTGAAAAACAAAAGGGAGACCGAATGCAATGAGAAAGACAGAAGACTTACCACGAATTTGTGTA
>JBJEOJ010000143.1:0-1936 GCA_051880655.1 Acutalibacteraceae bacterium
TTCGGTAAGTTTGTAGTCCTTTTCTTATTTAGGCTGTTTTTTTACAGCCCCTTTTCAGACTGTGAATCATTTTAGAAAATTCATCACCAAAAGCATAGCGGCGGCACCGCAAAGAGCAAAAAGAACAGCTTTTGACACTTCAAAAAAGCGGCCGTGCTGAATTTTGGTCGGCGGCGGAGCACCTGCACCGGAAGCAATTCTCCCTGCGCTTTCTCTTATCTTGCTTTCACTGATTGAAATATATTCGGGTTTTACAAAAAACATGATTTTTTCAAAATAATCGCAGCCTGTATCGACAACTTCAACCACCTGACGGTTCACACCTTTAATCATAATCGCCCTGCAATACAGAATATCGCAAAAAGGGCAAAACACCTTTTTGGAAATATTCGTACTGCTTCCTTTCATTATATTTTTCACGCTTGGGACACCTGCTAAGTTTTACGGCAGAAAAGTCCGAAACCGTTTTTTCAAAATTATTTTTGACTGTGAAAGACTTAATATTCTGCTTTTGCACAGAAATGACAAAGTTAAAATTTTCAAAAAATGCGGTGTCAGAAAAATTTTCAAAAGTTTTTCACCATAAAATGTTGAAAACTATGTGGAAAGTGTTCAAAAGTCAATTAACAACCTATATATTCAAAGCTTTTGCGTGTTAAATAGTTTTTCACATCAAAGCTTGAAAATGTTGAAAAAGTCTGATGATTTTAAAATATCGTCGTTTCCCTTATTGATACTGCGCTTTGATTGTGATACAATGATTTAGTACGGTAACGATCAACAGAAAATATGCTTGTTGCCTTTTAAAAAGAAAGGGTGAACCACTCATGGAAAATAACAGCGTTACACCTCAGAACGCGCAGACAACCGAAAAGAAAAAAAGAATTTTAAGCTGTATTCAGCCATCGGGGATTCCCACACTCGGCAACTATCTCGGTGCGCTTAAAAACTGGAAAAAGCTCGGCGATGAATTTGACAGTGCCTTTGCTGTTGCCGATTTGCACGCAATAACCGTCAGACAAGACCCGGCGAAGCTTCGCAAGCAGATTATGGAGGTTTTTGCTCTTATGCTTGCCATCGGTCTTGATCCGGACAAAAATATCATTTTCATTCAAAGCCATGTTCCCGCTCACAGTCAGCTTGCATGGATTCTTAACTGCTACACACAGTTCGGCGAAATGTCAAGAATGACGCAGTTTAAGGATAAATCCGCTTCTCATGCCGACAATGTAAACGTAGGTTTATTTGCCTATCCCGTGCTTATGGCGGCAGATATTCTGCTTTATCAGGCTGATCTTGTTCCTGTTGGGGCAGATCAGAAGCAGCATCTTGAAATTGCAAGAGATATTGCGGCACGCTTCAACACCGTTAACGGAAAAACTTTCACCATTCCCGACGCATACATCGGAAAAAGCGGTGCAAGAGTTATGTCACTTCAGGATCCGACAAAAAAGATGAGCAAATCCGACCCGAATCCGAAAGGTTATGTTTCTGTTTTTGACGCACCCGAAACCATTATGAAAAAAATCAAAAGCGCAGTCACCGATTCCGAGGGCGGCGTATATTACGGTGAGGGCAAAGACGGTGTCAACAACCTGATCGGAATTTATTCGTGCTGCACAGGTCGTACATATGAGCAGATTGCCGATGAATTTGCAGGCAAGGGATACGGTGATTTCAAAGCGGCTGTCGGAGAAGCTGTTGTTGAAGAGCTTCGTCCCGTTCGTGAAAAGTTTGAAATGTATATGAAAGACCAGGCTTATCTGAAAGAGCTTGCGGCAAAAGGAGCACAGAGAGCTTCCGTCATTGCAAACCGTACTCTTGAAAAAGCAATGAAAAAATGCGGTTTTGTCATTCTTTAAGATTTATAAAAGCAAAAAATTTGGTTCTTCACGGAAAGTTAGGGGATGAGTTTCTAACAGAAGGCAGAGAAAGG
>JBJEOJ010000144.1:0-9052 GCA_051880655.1 Acutalibacteraceae bacterium
TTGCTTGCCGCTTTAACAATGATTGAGAAGTCTTCGGTTTTAAGAGAAGCGCCGCCGATAAGACCGCCGTCAACGTTAACCTTTGAAAGAAGCTCGTCAGCGTTTTTGGCATTCATTGAGCCGCCGTACTGAACGGTTACGGATTCTGCAGCATCTTTGCCGTATGCTTCTTCAATGGCAGCACGAACAAAGCCGTTGCCCTCGTCAGCCTGGTCGGCAGTTGCCGTAACACCGGTTCCGATTGCCCAAACGGGTTCATAAGCGATGATTACGTTTGCAAGCTGTTCTTTTGTAACGTTTGTAAGAGCCATTTTGGTCTGATATTTCAGAAGTGTTTCCGTATAACCGAGTTCTCTTTGTTCAAGTGTTTCACCAACGCAGATGATTGCTTTAAGACCTGCGTTAAGAGCTGCAAGAGAACGAAGGTTTACTGTCTGATCGGTTTCGCCGAAATAGGTTCTTCTTTCGCTGTGACCGATAACAACATAGTCAACGCCTGCTTCCTTGAGCATTTCTGCCGAAACTTCGCCGGTGTATGCGCCTGAAGATTTGAAGTGAACGTTTTCTGCGCCGATTTTGATGTTTGAGCCTTTTGCGGCTTCTGTTGCAGCAGCGATGTCGATGAACGGAACGCAAAGAACAACTTCACAGTCAGCACCTGCAACAAGAGGTTTAAGCTCGTTGATAAAAGCTGTTGTTTCGGAAGGTGTTTTGTTCATTTTCCAGTTGCCGGCAATAACGGTTTTACGAACTGATTTATTCATGGTAATTACTCCTTTATATTAAAATTGAGTTACTGAATTTTATTATTTGTCGTTAAGAGCAACAACGCCGGGAAGATCCTTGCCCTCAAGGAATTCAAGGGAAGCGCCGCCGCCTGTTGAAATGTGGCTCATCTTGTCTGCAAAGCCGAGCTTTGCAACAGCCGCAGCAGAATCTCCGCCGCCGACGATTGAAATTGCGCCGCTTTCAGCGATTGCGGTTGCAACAGCGATTGTGCCGTTTGCAAAGTTCTTCCATTCGGAAACGCCCATCGGTCCGTTCCAGATAACTGTTCCTGCGTCTTTGATTGCATCGGCAAAAATTTTGCTTGTTTTCGGTCCGATGTCAAGACCCATCCAGCCGTCGGGAATGTCGTCTGAATCAACAACCATGTGCTCTGTGTTTTCGTCATATTCCTTGCCGACAACGTTGTCAACCGGGATAAGGAAGTTTACGCCCTTGTCTTTTGCAAGCTTCATCATGTCTCTTGCAAGGTCAAGCTTGTCCTCTTCACAGATGGAAGTGCCGACGCTGTGACCCTGAGCGGCAAAGAAGGTATAAGCCATGCCGCCGCCGACAATGAGGGTGTCAACTTTATTGATAAGGTTTGTGATAACGCCGATTTTGTCCGAAACCTTTGCACCGCCGAGAATTGCAACAAGCGGTCTTTTCGGATTTTCAAGAGCACCGCCGATATATTCAAGCTCCTTTCTGATAAGGAAGCCGCAAACAGCGGGAAGATAATCTGCAACACCTGTTGTTGAGCTGTGAGCTCTGTGTGCCGAACCGAAAGCGTCGTTGACATAAATCTCTGCAAGAGAAGCAAGAGCCTTTGAGAATTCGGGATCGTTCTTGGTTTCTTCCGCATGGAAACGAACGTTTTCAAGAAGCATAACTTCTCCCTCTTTAAGAGAAGCGGCAAGTGATTTTGCGCTTTCGCCGACAACATCTTTTGCCATTTTTACTTCGATTCCGAGAAGCTCTCCGAGTCTTTTTGCAACAGGTGCAAGAGAAAATTCGGGATTGAATTCACCCTTGGGTCTGCCGAGGTGTGAGCAAAGAATTACCTTTGCGTTGTGGTCAAGAAGATATTTGATTGTGGGAAGTGAAGCGACGATTCTTTTGTCGCTTGTGATTACTCCGTTTTCCATTTTAACATTGAAATCGCAGCGAACAAGAACTTTTTTGCCGCTTACGTCAATGTCTTCAACAGATTTCTTGTTAAGTACATTCATCATGTCTTTTTCTTCCTTTCGAAACTTATCGTATTATTGTATATAAAATAACCAAAAGCCATTTTATAACAAGTGTGCGTTTTTTTCAAGTGTTTAGCCATAAAAAATACGTATAACTCAATGTATTATTTAATATATCGTCAAAACTTGTCGCTTATTTTTTGGAAAGCAGTTGTTCAAACGGATTATAGCGGTCTTCTTTGTCAGCCTGCTGTTTTTTTAGATAATTGAGAACATCACGCTTGTTTGCACCGCCGCTGTTTTTGCGCTCTTCAAAAGACGAAAGCTTTTCTCTGTAACCGCATTTGCAATAGAAGGATTTTTTGTCGCCCTCGCCGCGAAGCTCCATTTTTTTGTGACACTGCGGACATCTTGCATTTGTGACAAGGCTGAGAGATTTTCGATAGGAACATTCTCTGTCCTGACAAATGAGCATCTTGCCTTTTTTGCCGTTTACTTCAAGAAGATATTTTCCGCATACCGGGCATTTTTCCTTTGTCAGGTTGTCATGAACATATTTTTTGTCGTCCTTGATTACCATGGAAACAAGGTCTGAAGCATATTTTCTGATTTGCCTTATAAAGTTATCTTTGTCCGCTTTTCCTTTGCTTATATCCTGAAGCTGATCTTCCCATTTTGCGGTAAGCTCAGCCGAGCGCAGATCTTCGGGAACAATTTTGATAAGCTGTTCACCCTTTGCAGTCGGCCTTATTTCTTTGCCGACTCTTTCAACCGAAAAATTATCAAAGAGCTTTTCGATAATATCCGCTCTTGTTGCCGGCGTACCCAGACCGCTTGTTGAAGAAATGACCTGCTTGAGCTTTTTGTCGCTGATTTGCTTTGCGGGATTTTCCATCGCCGAAAGCAAGGTCGCTTCGGTATATCTTGCAGGCGGTCGTGTTTTGCCGGTTGTAATTTTGAGATTTAAAACAGGAAGCTTCATGCCTTGCTTCATCGGCGGCAGATTCTGATCCTTGTTTTCGGCTTCTTCGTCCTCGTCATCATCACTCAGTGTGCCGTAAACCTCTTTCCAGCCGCTGTTTATGACGGTTTTGCCTTTGGCATAAAAGCTTTTGTCGCCGATATTGATTTTCAGCCTGACTTCTTCATATTTGAATTCGGGCATCAGAACCGCAAGAAAGCGCTTGACAACAAGGTCGTAAATATTTCTTTCATCATGCGTAAAGGATGAAAAATCCGCGCACTGTTCGGTCGGGATAATGGCATGATGATCCGTTACCTTTTTGTTGTTGACAATATATTTTGTGCTCAGCGGATTTCTTGCAAGGTTCATCGCCGTTTTTTGGAAATTGCCGACCGCAACGCTTCTGAGCCTTTCGGGAATTGTTGCAACAACATCGTCGGTGATATATCTTGAATCCGTTCTCGGATAGGTCAGAACCTTGTGTCTTTCATAAAGGCTTTGCATTAAAGAAAGCGTTTGCTTTGCCGTATAGCCGAAAATTTTGTTTGCGTCTCTCTGAAGCTCCGTAAGGTCATATGCGGCAGGCGGTGCCTGTGTTTTTTGCGTTTTTTCAACCGAAACAATAACCGCTTCTTTGTTTTTCAGTTCACCTGCAAGCTTTTTAACAAACTCTTCGTCAGAAAAACGGGTGTTGTTTTTGCTGTCCCGGAATATTACTTTAAAATCCTTGAAAACCGCAGTCAGACCGTAATAATCTTTCGGTTTGAAACCTCTGATTTCTTCTTCTCTTTGAACAATCATGGCAAGCGTCGGCGTCTGTACTCTTCCTGCGGAAAGCTGTGCGTTGTGCTTGCAGGTCAGCGCACGGGTAACATTCAGTCCGACAAGCCAGTCTGCTTCGGCTCGTGCCTGAGCGGAAGCATAAAGATTGTCATATTCCTTTGCGGGCTTCAGATTTTCAAAGCCCTGCTTGATGGCACGGTCGGTCTGAGAGGAAATCCAGAGTCTGAACGCAGGCTTTTTAAAATGAGCTTTCATCATGATCCATCTTGCAACAAGCTCGCCCTCACGGCCGGCGTCTGTTGCAATAATCAACTTGTCAATGTCGCTTCTTGCCATCAGCGACGAAACGGTTTTAAATTGTTTTGATGTCTGCTTGATAACCACAAGCTTCATTTTTTCCGGAAGCATCGGAAGCGTTTCAAGCGACCAGGTTTTATATTTGTCGCTGTATGCTTCGGGGTCGGCGAGGGTAACAAGATGACCGAGTGCCCATGTGATAACATATTTATCACCCTCAATAAAACCGCCGCCGGTCTTTTTTGCGCCGAGAACCCTTGCAATATCCCTTGCAACAGACGGCTTTTCGGCAAGAACAAGTGCTTTTGACATATTTATTATTCTCCTTTTGCTTCAAAAATAGTAACCGTATCCAAGGTTATCATGCATGAAGCGACGATAATTTCTTCGGCGCTTACCGAACCAATCATATCCGCAAGCTCTTTCGGTGTCAAATAAGCCGAACTGAGGCTGAAGCTCAGCAGCCATTTTAAAAGCGAATTAATGTTTTCTTCGGTGTAGGAAAGATAGCTTTGAGCAAGCTTTTTTGCTTTGGAAAGTTCTTCTGCTTTGAAATTGCATTTTCTGATTTCGTCAAGCTCGTTCAGAATTGCTTTGACCGCTTTTTCTGAATTGTTTTGCCCTTTCAAAACGCCGTGAACGCTGATGATGCCTTTTTCGGGAATCAATCGGGCTTCGCATGAAGAACAAAGCTTTTCTTTTTGGCAGAGGGTTGAATTCAGCTTTGAATCATTGCCGATTCCGAAAAGCATTGTGGTCAGAATCAGGGCGGCTAAATTATCTCTGTCATATGTCATGCCGGCACGAAAGCCGATTTCAATAATTGTTTGTTCAGAATTGCCTTTTTGTGTAACAACGTTTTGTTCGTAAGCATCGGTGATAAAATCGGTTTTAACAGGCCAGACCTCTTTTCTTTGAATCTGATCAAAATAAGGCTTTATGCAGTTTTCAATTTCAGCAGGATCGGCACAGCCAATAAAGCTTATCTGAACGGGGCAGTTGACAATCAGACGAAGCCAGCGTTCAAAAACGGTTTTACCGTTCAGGCTTTCAATTCTTTCTTTTTCGCCGAACTTCGGAAAGCTGTAAGCTTCTTTTGAACACATTTCTTCAATCATTTTATTGAAAGAATAAAGCTTTTCGTCCTGTGCTTCTTCCTTGATTTTTTCATAAATGATATTCCTGGCTTTTTCAACATCTTCGCTCAAAAAGCCGTCCGGTGTAACATTCGGTCTGAAAACGCATTTGCACAAAAGTGCGGCACATTCTTTGATGACCTCTTCCTTTTTGCTTTTTGTTTCAATCGCAAGTGTGAGCAAAACCTCTTCGCCGTATTTTGAAATTTCGGATTGAACGCAGGAAGCAGAAAGCGAATCTAGCTTTTCTTTCATTGCTTCTTCATTTTTAAATTCACTGCAAGACCCGGAAAGTAAAGTCAAAGCAAGGCAATCCTCTGCCGATTTTTCGCAAAGCGGAGCAATAAAGCTGAAAGAAATCAGCGAATTTTCAAATTTATCCGTCTGATGAAAGGCAAAGTTAACTCCTTTGCCGATTTTTTTCATTTCCAATTCGGTCACCGTCGGCGGCAGACATTATGAAAGCGTAATGCATACCGCTGTCCTTTCTTTTGTTTTTATTAATTTGTTTATTGCTTCTGATAAATTTCAATAAGGTCTTCGACTTCATAAATCAGCTTATATCCGGCCTCTTCATAAACCTCGCCCCGTCCCTCGGCAGCCTTATATCTTAAATCAAGAACAAAATATTGCGTTGTCGGCGTTTTGTGGTATTCATCTTCATAAATAATGTCTCTTTGTGCAAGGTGAGGAAGAATATAAGTCGAAGCCGTAACCTCGGCGTCATCGGGTATAATTTCAATCGCCTCTGTAATTTTTTCGTAGTTATCCTTGTTGTCGATGTATTTCATGATATAGGCATCGCATTTCGGAATAACGATTGTGGCAAAAAGCATGAATGACATAATAATGGCGGCAAAAGACATTTTTTGCTGCTTCTTTTCGGGCATATCGGCAAGGTTGAGCAAAGACAGATAAAGAAGAAAAGCGCAGATGCCGAAAGTATATTGAAAAGAGATGTCATATTGATAAGAATAGGTTGTAAGCAGATTGATAAATATCGGAAGAATGAGAATAAATCTGGGAAAATCCTTGCAGCAAAACGGCAGGAACATAAGCGGACAGAAGATTTTTGCAAGGTAATAAAACTTATCCGGTGAATCCGTTTTGGTTTCAAGCACCTGTGAAACAGCATAACCGGGATTGAGCAGAATTGTTTTTGCCGCACCGATCAGACCGTCGCTTTCCGAAAGATTCGCATATCTTGAGGACATAACGCCCGTTCCGTATTTTGAAAGCATGAAGCACGCAAAAAGGAAATAGGCGCCGGATATAACAAGCATAAGACTTCCCGAAAGATATTTCTTCCTGCCGATTATAACATAAAGCGAGAAAAATGCAATATAGATAAATGCGTCCTCTTTGACAAGCAGAACAAGGAGCATAAAAATAAACATCGGGATTTTTTTGTCTTTTTCAAAGAAATAAAACAACCATAAAAGCAGCGGAACAAGAAAACAGTTTTCATGAAGATCATAAAAACAGCCGCTTGAAAGGGGAGTAAAAAGTGCAAAAACAATGCACATGAACATATTCGTGTTGTTTGAAAGCTTCAGCTGCTTTGCAAGCAGATAAAGCGGAATCACGCCGCTGAAAACAATGATCGGCTGCAAAACCGCAAGGGTTATCGGCGAAGAAAAAACACAATAAATCGGAAGAAGCAGGTAATAAATCGGTGAAATGTGAACGGCAAAATGAGAAAGAACAGTGTCTCTTTCACAGCTTGAAATCGGAAGTCCGCTTTTTTTCATGTTGTAAAACATATTGCAGAAAATACCGAAATCATAGTTTGGCGCCGAATATGTAACATAGCGAAGCACGGATATTGAGCAGACTGTGGCAGTAACAAGAACCGTAACAACAGCGGCGGCGATAATGATTGTTTTTTGTTTTTTAATGTCAAAGTGAGCAATCGGCGGACTGACCTTTTTGTCAAAGCAGTAAAGTGCAAGAAGCAGCACGACAAAAAGGAAAATATAAGTGTTCATGTCGCCTCTTTTTGCCGAAAGAACAAAGCTGAAAATCAGAAGTGTTCCGACAAGAAAATACCGTGAAACATCGGCTTTTTCAAAATAGGCGTCAAGAAAAATGACGGGAACGCTGATGCAAAGAACAAAAAGAGCAAAAAGCAAAAGGCTGATTCCGTCGCTGAAAGAAAGTGAAATTCCCGACTGCGGAAAAAACAGGAGTAAACAGGTTGAAGCAAGAAGCCATGAGCCGCCGATAGCGGTGACTATATTTAAAAAATTAAAGCTTAGCTTGTTTGTGATTTTCTTCATATATTTAGCCTCGTTTATAAAGTTGATGTGTAAATATTTGATTAATCTGACATTTCGTCAGTTGCCAAAAGCGTTGTGTTATATTGAGCGGGAACGGTTGTTGTATATAATACCTGATTTTCGTCATCGGGTATGGAAACGGCGGTTGTATATGTGATTCGGTCGGAGTAAGAAGAAGTCGGGTTGCTGTCGGAATAATTGATTTGTGCTTCGTTTTGAAAAGCAGAAACCGAGGTTGTGTTTATAATATCTTCTGATTCATCGATAAATGTTGTGTAGGTAGTGTCTGCGCTTTCAACAATATTCTTTGTGCTTTTTGTTCCGACGGCAAATGCGGATATGCAGCAAAGAAGAGTGAGCAGAACGGAAAAAACACAAAGCGTTTTTCTTCTTTTTGAAAACAAAATTTCAGACATTCTGTTTTTGAGCTTTTCTCCGCTTAAAGAAAAAGCGGTTGCCGAAGAGCAGGACGGCGTTTTTTTGCCTGCACAGCAAATCAGAAGCCTGCAATAGTTTTCTTTCTGGCTTTGCGTAAAGCCCTTGACTGTCATTTCGTCGCAGGAAACCTCACATTCATGCTCTGCATTTTTAAGAAACAGAGATATATAAGGATTAAACCAATGAACTGCGCCGCAAAGAATTTCGGCAAAGCGAAAAATTGTGTCAAAGCGTTTGATATGGTTAAGCTCATGTAAAAGAGCAAAACCGGAATTTTCATCAATATAAAAATCTTCCGGAAGAATAATGACCGGGTAAAAAACGCCAATGCTCATCGGTGTGGAAGCATTTTTATAAATTACCGCACTGCATTTTCTTTTTTTGACGGAGCTTTCATTAATAAAGTTCAGAATTTCGCTGTCGCAGACGGGCTGTGATAAGTCATTAAGCTTTGACATAAACGAAACATGAGACAAAAGTGCCTTTAAAATATATATTGCTGCGAACAAAATCCATATGCAGAATAAGAGCTTGTAAAAATCAATTTTAAAGGTGTTTGATGAACCGTTTATAACTGCTGCATTTGCAGCGCTTTCGCTGATTTCTATGATATGTTTTTTGCCGAATGAGGGCAGAAAAACAAGAAAGCCCAGAAGCAGAATTTTATAAGAGAGAAACCTCCATTTCGGCGAATAAGCTTCGCCGATTTTTTTGACCGCCAAAGCATATAAAGCGGAAATAACACTCATTAAAACGCTTCTGAAAATCAGGCTGATAACAAAAGTTTTCATTGCTTTTTCTTCCTTTCGTTCAGCCAGTCGGTCAGCTCATCAATGTCTTTTTCGTCGAGTACGCCGCCGTCATAAAGCGAGCTTACAAAATCGGAAACATCATTTTTCCTGAACTTTGTAAAAAACGAAGCAGCTTCAAAATTCATATATTCCTTTTCGGTCACAACAACAAAATATTGCCTTTCTTTCCCGTGCTTTTCCGAACGCAGAAAGCCTTTTTTTTCAAGACGCGTCAGAACGGTTGTGACGGTCTGGTTTTTGATCGGCTTATCTTTAATCGCACTCTGAACATCGCAGGAGGTGACGGGAGCCGGAAGTGACCACAAAGCTTTCATAATCTTGAATTCAGCTTCGGGCAGTCTTTTGCGTATCATATGTTTCATATCCGCCTTTCCCAAAAACTACA
>JBJEOJ010000145.1:0-9015 GCA_051880655.1 Acutalibacteraceae bacterium
GAAACAAACCAAAGCCAAAAAGCTATTACTTTATGTGTAGTTCATATCGCAGACATAAGGACGGCGATTGTGTATTGCCACACCGAATCCGTGAGATTGTATTAGATGAAATTGTCAGAGAGGAAATCAATCAGGCAATTTATTATGCGGTCAATGAAAAGGACAAATTTGTTGAGTGCATCAGTAAAAGAAGTTTGTCAGAAAGTCGAAAAAAGCTCAGTCAGAAGATAACCGAGCTTGATAGGTTGAATAACCGTAAAAACGAGTTGAATGTAATATTCAGAAAGCTGTATGAGGATAACGCACTCGGCAAAATTCCCGATGACCAGTACAGACTTCTGTCCGACAGCTATACAGCTGAACTGCATGAATTGAAAGCAAAGATACCCGAACTGCAAAATCAGATAAATACAATTAAAACTGAGGAAAGCAATGTTGACAGGTTCATAGCTCTGGCAAACAAATACATCTACATTGAAGAGCTTACACCTGAAATACTGAGAACTTTCGTAAGCAAAATCACCATACACGAAAATGTCAAAGACACTACCGGAACAAAATATGAGATTGACATATTTCTGACACATATAGGGAAATTCTGGTGATAGATATTCAATAGCAAAAATCTATACAAAAAGCAGAGCAGATAGCGAAACTACCTGCTCTGTAAAAAATAAGTTATATGTTCCTTATGGGAAGTCAACTGACTTGAACCCTCGGCACGCGGTTTTGGAGCGGCTGTTGAAAGCTAAAAAACGCATAGACAAGCCACTTTTTATGCCAAAGTTTGAGCATCAAAATTGCGTTTTTGTAATATTGATGCTTTTTTGATGCTATTAAAAAATTTTCACAAACTTAACTTCCTGATTACTATATATCATAACATAATAGGAATTCATTGAAAAGCAAGTTGCCGCTCAAAATTTGCACCGATATAAACAAAGAGAAGAATCTGAATATTTTACTAAACGGAGAATATTTTTTGACAAATGCAATGTATTGTTAAAGGAACATTTTGAGTCATAAAATACAAATAATAAGAAGGGGCTGTTCAGTTTTGAACTGCCCCTCATTTTAAAATAACTATATTATTCCCTGCCGTGAATGCTGTTGCTCCTATCTTTTTTCCTGCAAAAATATATTACAAGCACCGAAATGATGAACAAGAGCGAAGAAATAACAACACAAGCAGATACTGTTTCTCCTGTTGAAATATTGCTTTCATCCTGTTTGATATAACTTTGTGTACTGTCTGTAACAGGTTGTGTGGTTTCAGCAGGAACCGTTTCAATGCGGGCAGTCACTTCCATACTTCCTTCATTATGCACTGCAAAAGCAGTCAGTGAGGTTGTAAAAAGCACTGAACATATTGCAACGAACAGCAAACACAGGTATTTACATATTTTTTCCCGTTTCATTTTATATAAAACTTGTGGAGTTTAATTATAAATGGAGCAAATGATTAACGCTCAATTAATGCACTGTGGAATGCGATAGTACCGCTGTAATCGCCTGCAATATCAGAAAGAGTCTTGCCATACAGAGCGTTCTGATTCAAAGCAAGGGTAACATCCTGTGTGCTTCCCGTTGAACCTGCTAAGAATGTACAGAGATGATAGCCGTATGTTCCGGGTGTTACGGTTGTATTTATCGGATCGTAACTGCCGACAGTTTCTTCATCAACTGCTGTATCATAAACATCATAAGCTATTGTGAACGGGTCAGATTCAACCTTTTGCGAAATGTAGAACTGATTGTCGGTAGCTGTGCTGTCCTTCATATAAACAGATACTCCCTGATTGCTCTTTATATTGAGTTCGGTTGCTTCAACCTGAAATCCGTTGAATGTATAGTGGTCAGTATCAGTGCTTTCGGGCTGGGTAAGCGTACCGAAATCAGCAGTTTCGGGAATTGTGATTACATAGCTTACCGATCCGGGATCTACGATATTAGCTTTTACTTCTGTTGAGTTGTCAGGAGTTACATCTGAGAGAGTTGCGGCAGATACCGATACAGCCGCAGTTGTTGCAAGTATTCCTGCGATTAAAGCAGAAATGATTTTCTTGGTTTTCATAGAAAACATCCTTTCATAAATAAAATTATATTGATAAGAAAGCCGTATTGTGCGACAATCCTTAATCACTTAACAATTAATTTGAATTCCGATTCTGCGGAGTTCAGAGGAGTTTCATCCTCGTCAAGAGTCACGCATTTATACACCACCATAGCGGTGTATTCTCCTGCTTCAAGAGTCTGATTGAGGGGAACCTCTGTCAGTCCGTAGCCCGGTTTTAACAGCTCGGATTCATAAAGAACTGTTCCGTCCTCAAGCTTGAGCGTGGCATAAAAACCGCATTTATTCGCCTTGGGATTGCCTATGCTCAGAATCAGGCTTGTGTCACCTGATTTCATTTCGGCAGTGTCGTAGCCGGGAACCTGAATACCTGACCCTTCGGGAGCAGTTTCGTCCTCTATGCCTGTATCCCAGCCGTCGGAGATTTTTCCGACAACGCCGTTTGAGGGCGTCGGCTTCTCGGCGAAGAAGCTGTTATACACAACCACTCCGCCGACAGCCAGAGCCGCAATAACAAGTATTGCGATTATGATAATCAAGAGCTTTTTATTTGATTTTTCTTTTGTTTTATCCAATTTTGTTCCTTCTTTTTACAATCAATATTACTGTAAGTGAAAGCAATGCAACAAGCAGCAGAATACCGAATGTTACCGAACCTGTCTGAATCGGTGTTCCGTTATTATTGTTGACAGATGACGGATTTTCTGCTGTTGTTTCAACAATAGCAAATGACATCGGGTACGAAACCGTAAATACTGCCGTTCCGTTTTCAACAGAGTCAGGCTTATAGTAAACTATGTTTCCGTCTTCTGTATCTATACCCGCAAGCTGTATGTTTTTGCTGTCAACAGGCACTGAAATTTTATAGGAACCTGAACACCACAGCTCGGCAGGTATATAGTTTCCGTCGTTGTCGGTAAGACTTACAGAGTATGTATTCAGGATTTTGTTATTGCCTTTTGCAGAGGACAAAAGCTTGTATTCTTCAGAATTCTCACTGCAAACATCATATTTTATATTCAAGTCCTTATGCATACTGCCCTGTACGGTGATGTTGTTGCCGGCAGATTTAACAACGTCTATATAGAAGTTACCCTCTATAGTCGGATAACCTTTGTGAAGATTTGAATCCTGCTTCCACTTGACGATTGATGTATCGGTTACCGAATTTAGCTCGTTTGCAAAACTGTCATCTTTTTTAACATCAGAAGTCTTTTCTATGATTGTATCATACGATGTATCCCACGGAGTTGTTCCGAATGCAGTAAGTCCGCCCTGTGAGATGTAAAATACATCAGTTACCGTCGGAGTTGTGTCGCCAAATCCGTTTTTGCCTGCAATCAGACCTTTTATATCTCCGTTTACATTTCCTGAATTATATGAGCTTTCAATTGTATCGCCGTTCTTTCCTGCAAGTCCGCCCGAAACCGAGCTTGTTGAAGTTCCGACTTTGCCGTTATTTGCACAGCCGTAAATTTTACCTGTGTTCACGCCTGTAATACCACCGCAAGTTGTACCTGACACAACAGCAGAGCTTCGACAGCCTATAGTTGAACCGCTGTTTTCGCCTGCGATACCGCCGCTTCTTTCTCCGCTGATACTTGAATTGAGTTCAGGTGCATAAATATCTTTTCCGTTTTTATGTATATATCCGGAAGTGATATTCACGCCGCTTGTGCAGTGGTCGATTTTGCCTTTGTTTACAGCCGCAATTCCGCCTGCTGCTTCGGAAGAAGATGAGAAATCACAATCGAAAACGAATAAATCCTTTACAACTCCGCTTATGCCGATTACCTCAAACAGTCCGCCGTATTTCGGTGAATTTACGTTAAGACCGATAATGCAGTAGCCGTTGCCGTTAAATGTACCGTTGAAATGCTTGCTGTTTGATACAGAGCCTATTCCCTGAGTCCATTCTGAATCAGCAGGTGCTTTTATATTATTTTCGAGAATATAATCAGCCGAGCCGTAATTTTCATAATCGCTTCTCACAAGATTTGAAAGTTTTACAAGGTCGTCATATGTTCTGATGATGAAATTGCCGTTTTCGTCCTTGTCAAACTCATCGGGTTCAGGCTTTTCGGAATATGTGTTGGAGTAGCCGTCCATATATTCAAGGTAATAAACCGTACCGCCATCAAAAACGGGATAATCATCAGGAGTTTCGCCGTTGTCTATATTCTGATACCAGACCTGACTTCCGTCTGTAATTTTGTGGTTGAGAAGGTATGCAACCTCACCTGACTTGAATTCATCTGAGGTTTTCTCAGTTACCGTTGCTTCTGATTTACCTCCGCTGCCGAAAGCAAGAGCTGATGAGGAGTCAAGATAATAGTTGTTGTCAATATTGCTTGCAGTGTGATTTCTTACCCAGCCGATAATTGCTCCGCAATATTGTGTACTGTCACCGTTGCTGACTTTTCCGTAGTTGTAACAATCTTTGATTGTGGGATTTGAATTGTTTAAATATCCCAGAATACCGCCTGTGTATGCACCTGCTTCTGATGTTGTTACAGTACCGTGGTTTGCACAGTTGCTGATTCTTGCACCGGCATTTGTGTAACCTACAATACCGCCGATACAGTCAGTGGAATTCTTAATATCTACAGTACCGTAATAAAGGCACTTATCAACAAAAGTATCTTTGTTTGCAATATATCCTACAACACCGCCTATATGGTGAAGCACTCCGGCTGTATTAGAAATGTTGACATATGAAGCAACATTTGAAATTGTTGAACCGTCAGCATAGCCTACTACACCGCCGATATAATCTCCGTCAGTTGAAATAATCATCTCGCCCTTAACGGTAAAGTTTTTAATTGTGCCGTAAACGCTTCTGAACAAGCCTGTATCGTGCGGAGTTTCTGTAATTTTAAGGTCTGAAATTGTGTGGTTTTGTCCGTCAAAGTTACCTGTGTAATCCCTGATAGGCGACCATTCACGGCTTTCAAGATTAATATCCTTAACAAGAACAGCGTTTGCACCTGTATTCTGAGCGTCAAAATCGGCGTGAGTGTCGTCACCGTTTACAAGGGACGCAAACCAGAAAAGCTGACCTGCGTTGCCGATTTCGTAAACACCGTTGCCGTTAAGCGTTGCTGGCTGATAGGCTCCGCATTCTGTGCAGAAACCGTTGTCGTCAAAGTTGTGTTTTATTGCTTCAACTACAAAGGTTGCGTCAGAATAGGGCATAGGATACTCAAACGAATAATATCCGTCCCCGTCGGGTGTATGCAAATTAATATCGTCCTTTTCAAGCAGTACAGTTTCTGTTGTTGTGCCTTTATTATTTATTGAATCACTGTTACGGACGCATTTCAGAGATTTAAATTCAGCTCCGTCCTGAAGCTTGAATTTTACCGTAACCTTATCGCCCGAGTTGATTTTCTTGCTTTCGCCGTTATTAACAGTTATGCTGCCGTCCTCATTTACAAGCTTAGCAGAGGAAACTCCGTTTTCTTTTGTTTGTAAATGTGCAGTCTGCTGATAAGTATCATTTTGATTAGTCAGAATAGCAGAGTATTTGTAAATGTCACCGCCTTTATCCGACTGGAATTTTTCAAGACTGACATACTCGTTTTTCATCTCTGTACCCGAAATTGCCTCTGAACCGTAAATAAGATAAAGTTCTCCGTATGAGGTACTAACGGAACTGCTGTGTGCAATATTACGATAACTTGAGGTCAGAAAATAGAAAACAGTGTCATCATTTTTGCTCGTCAAATAATCTGCAAGGTAATTGTCGGGATACCTTGAACTCAGCGAAAAAGCATTTGTACCGAACAAATTTAAAAGCTTATCACTGTTATTGGGTACAGCAAAGGTGTTTGCTCCGTCCGTCATTTTCTTAATCAGATTTTGAAAGTCACAGCTTGTAATATGAGTATCGGGACCAAACTTAACATCGTATTTATAATCAAGGGACAGACATTTAAGCGTATCGGAATTGCTGAACTGCGACGGGTCGATAATATAGTAAACCGTATTATCGCCGTTAGCGTGCGTCATTACTCGCTTAAATTTTAAGTATTTATTATTTATGTAAACAGGGTTTGAAGTAATCGTATAGTATTCATAATACTCACCGCTTCCTTCGGAAACCTTTAATTTATAGCTATCCAGATAATCATTTATCTGTAAGGTTACGCTGTCCTTGGCATCCTCCGGCCTCATATAATCATTAAGCTTAATCTTAGTTGAAACACCCACAGTCATTTCTGCCTCAAGCATTTCGTTAATTCTGCTGTTTACATTCTGTAATATCGTATTCTGATATATTTTTAATGTATTCATATAACCGGCATATTCGTCTGAATCCTCGCCGTATTCCTCCAGAATGAACTCACCTTTCATATCAAAATACTCTGAGGCAAGGAGCATACACATTGAAAGCTCCGTAAGCTGGTCGCCGATTACTGTATTTACATACTGATATTGCTGGTGGCTGAACGGAAAATATTCATAAGCCATATCAGCGGCGCATTCAGCCAGCGTTATTGATTGATTGCTGTTTTTTGTCAGGTTTGAGCTGAACTGGTCAACAAGATTCATAAGACTGTCGTCAACACTTGTACCGCCAAAAATAATTTTCTTTGCGCCATACATATTTTTATCATTGTAGGCAGAAGAGGGAACTTCTTCCTTACACATATTAGCAAAACCGTGCATCATTAATTCAAGATTATCTTCGTAAGCGACTTTGCAGGCGTCGTTATTCGGGTCTTCTGAATATTTTAGCGCACTGTCAATGTAATCGTCTAAATAATTACAGGCAAGAGTTGCATTGTTTTTGTCTATTACATCAGTAATATATTCTTTCCATTTATCATCGACTTCTTTTTTTGCCTCTTTTACTCTGTCCTCGCCGAGCATTTGCTCAACAACGGAAAAGCAGTCGTAAATATCCACCTTCAAATCCTTAATCTCTGAAAGAATTTCACCGCACAAAGACTGGATATTTTTCAATGACTTTCCGGTACCGCCCATAAGTATAGTATTGATTAGCGAGGCGGCTTTATTTACTTCTTCACTTCCTGTTGCGTCACCAATCGCATTCAGGGATACATTAATAATTTTGGCAGTAGTACGGTAGCCAAAATCCAGAAGCTTATTAGTACCGAAGGTTGCAAGGGCACCTTTAAAACCTGCTGCAGATACTAAATAAACATTTGATGATAAAAGAACCGTAATCATAAGCAGAAATGCCGCGATTCTTTTTGACATCCTTTTAAGCATTGACATCAGACTCCTTTAGATTAGTTTCTGGTTTTGATAATCTTTTAATTTATAAGGAAGTACCGATTTAAGCAGTGTTTCCTTAATATTTATTATGTAAAGTATAAGGTGCTTTGTAAATTAATTCAATAAGAAATGCCTAAAACGACGTTAAAACGGCTCAAAACGACATAAGACAAGCCGCACACCTCGCATTTTCTGTTTACTTGCATAAAACATACGGAAAATGCGCCGATATGCGGCTTATTTTTAATATATTGGCTGTAACTTTCAGTCGTTTTTATCAGGCAGTTTTCCGAAATAAAGCATAAGAGCTTTTTCGGCATCATTGCTGTTTTTGGTGAATTTTATCTGTGAAATATCGAATAAAATGCAACCGCAGTGACCTTTGAAGGTCGGAAAACATATTACTTTTAAATATGTATCTATTTCGGGGCTGTAGTCGATTATTTCCAGCATTTCACCGTAAAGAGTTGCTCGCTCGTAGCTGCGAAGCCATTTGGAGTCCATATTGCTGAAAAGACTGCCAAAGGAATTGCCGATAAGCTGTTTAAGGGATAATTTTTCAAGTTTAGCAAGTGCAGGATTGCCATATCTGAAAATCCAGTCAACAGCGTGACTTTCCTCGTTGAATATCATCTCAATATCAGTGAATGCAAAGGGAAAATTTTCAAAACTGCTGTAATGCTTGCGGTATTCTTCCTCCGTTGTGGGAATTCCGTCTTTTTTGAAACTGCTGATAATGCTCTTCTGCTTTGAACGGAACTGCTCAATAATCTGATTTTTCTTTCGTATCGTATACATCAGCGATTCTCCGTTGTTGAGGTTAATATTGTCGGATATATCGTGTATTGCCGTTACAGATACAAGGCATCCACGGTGCACCTTTATAAATCCATCCCCCAGTTTTTCCTCAAGCTCGGAGAGCGACATTCTCGTTTGATAAATCTTACCTCCGGAAATATGTATCTCCACTATTTTATTAATCATAAGAACATAAAGAATCGTGCTGACACTGAGTACAATTTTTCTTCCGTTTGATATTACAGTAATGTGTTTTGATTCCTGCAAATAAGCCACCTCCGATTTTTAGTCAGCAAATTGTAGTTTTTTAATAATTATAACACATACTGCAAAAATATGAAAGAGTATATAAAGGAAACGCCGATTTCGAGCCAATACCATTGTAAATGTTACGGCAATTCATATACCAATTATAGTGCTTGTAATGAAAAGAAGGTGATGGGTGCTGTGTACGGTGATGCAGTATTAAGAAATTTTACAAAGCAAATTAAGGGTTTACTCATCTAATAGGTATCTTCCTGCTTAATTGTAACATATTCAAAATTTGCATCACAATAAACAAAGATAAGCTATTTTCGTATATCGGCATAATACTGCTCAAATTCAACCTCTCCTGCAATCGCCCTATCTCTCAAACTTGATGCAAACCGTGACCATTTCTCAAATTCGGAAATGGTCATTTTCTTTTTCATATACCTTGCGTAGTGTGCTTTGTATGCCCTGTTGTAGGTCTGCCAGATAGGATCGTTCTTGCACTTGTCGTCATAGTGCCGTCTTGAGCCAACATCTCGACAGGTTGAGTCAGTGCTATCCCAACTACCGTACAATCGGACAAGCTTTGAAAATGAGTCAGAACACAGTCAGAAAATATGTTCAAAGCCTTGAAGATAAGCATTTAA
>JBJEOJ010000146.1:0-9007 GCA_051880655.1 Acutalibacteraceae bacterium
TTAAGTGATATGAATGAACAAAATCCTTTTTGAACAAGCGCACAATATCGCAAAGTTTTTTTCTTATTAAAATACAGGAGTGTAAATAAATGAGTAAATACTTGATAATCAATGCTGATGATTTCGGCTATAATGAACAGCAAAATGCTGCAATTAAGGAGCTTTTGAAAAATCAACTGATAACGTCAACCTCGGTTCTGACTGTTGCGCCCAAAGCCAAAGAAGCCACCGATTTTTCAAAGGAAAACAATATTGATGTCGGCGTTCATCTGACAATCAATTCGGACTATGAAGATAAAAAATGGCAAAGTCTTTCAGGTGCCGATTCGTTCAAAAACGGCTTGCCACATAATCAGAAAGAGCTGATTTTCAAAACCGCAAGAAAAGATGTAAGAAACGAACTCGAATGTCAGTACAGATTTATAACCGAAAACGGCGGTACTGTTGACCATGCAGACAATCACTGCGCAACGCTTTACGGAATAAACGGCAGACGGTTTTATCTTGATGCTTTTGATTTTTGTGCGGCGCATAATTTGCCTTATAGATTCCCGAAAACAAGCGGATTTCTTGAAAGACAGCTCGGAAGAGCAGTTCCCAAAATTGCAAAAAAATATCAGTCAATGATTGTTCACGCAGGACAGAAGCGAGGCGTGAAAATGCTTGATGACCTTGTTTCCAACCCGTGGTCAATGAGCAGAATTAAAGATTATAATACGCTCGAAAAATATTATCTTGACGCTGTTGACAATTGTATTGACGGTGTTACGGAAATGTTTTTGCATCCGGCACTTCCGATTGAAGAAAATCAAAATCAGGGTGAATGGCAAAAAAGAGCTTTTGAATATCAGATATTGAAAAGCGGCTGTCTGCTGGAACGGGCAAAACAAAAGGGCGTAACCGTTGTTTCCTGGAAAATATTTGATGTGCTGTAAACCATACGGAAAATAAGAAGGGGTTGTCGCATTTAGATGCAGAAAGCGTTTTCTTCACCCCGAAGCTGTATAAAGATACTGCGAGTGGGTGAAAAAACGCTTAAAAAAGCAAAATGCTTCATTTTTTTATTTTAGCATTTTACTTTTTGTTCTGCGCTAAATGCGACAGCCCCTTTTCTCTTAACAATTATTCAAACATAACCGTGTTTATGCTGTCTTTTTCAAGCTTTATGCTGTCGGTCTTTGCTCCGCTGTATGTTTCTTTCAGTTTTACTTCACTGTCTGTTGTGTAAACCGTCATCGTTTCGCCGGGTGCTGAAAGCTTCACTTCTTTGTCATCGCCTTCATTTACAAGGATAAGAACAGTCTTTCCGTCAGGTGTTCTGAACGCGCAGAAAGAAGTTTCAAGATATTGATTTTCTTCACTGAGCCCCTGAAGATTGGTTATGTAAGAAGCTTTGTTTGCGCTGACCTCAAGAATCTTTGAACCGGTCGGAACAAACTTTGAAAAGTGGGCGAGGGCATAATATCTTTCGGCGGTTTCATATTCGCTGAAATCGTCTTTGGCATAGAATAAACCGTCAGAATAATTCAGTCCGTCGTCGCCGACTCCGATTTGATTGACAGCAACCCAGCTTGACCAGCTGTTTGCGTTTGTGCAGTCAATGTCATTTGCAATAACTCTTGCCATCGTGACAGCGCTTTTTACGTTATCAACACTTGTTTTGCAGGGCAGCTCGCACCATTCGCTCATGTCTATTCTTGTTTCATTATATGGTTCTTGTGAAAGCCATGAACCGAATTTAATCTTGTTGAAAAGTCTCGTGTCTGAGCCGTAGCTGTGATAGCAAAGTGAACCGACGGTTTCAAAAAGCTCCGTGTCGCCGGAAATGGAATCAAAATATCCCTTTGTTGTGTCGCCGATGTTTCCGCTTTCGGGGCAGGAGAGCTTAACATCAAGCTTTCGTTTCTTAATACCTTCGGAAAACAGTTTTATCAGTTCATAAACCTGATCAGGTTCATAATGACAGCCCTCCTGATGTACTCCGTCACCGCCCCAGCCCCATTGGGGCTCGTTGATGGGCGAAATGAATTTTACGGGAACACCCTTTTTGATAAAGTATTCGGTGATGTCCAAAAAGTAATCAACATAGTCCTGATAATGTTCTTTTGAAAGGTTTGTTGTGTCGTTGTCTTCGTTGCTTCCGCTTGCTTCACCTGTGATTGTCATGGAATAGTGCGGACTGTTTGCAAAAAGCACAACCGTATCAATGCAGCCGTATTTCAGTGATTCAAAAAGAAAGTCCTGAGCATTTTTGTCACGGCTGAAATCATATTCAAACTTTTTTGTTTTTTCATTGTAATAATAAAAGCTTTCGGTGTTGCGCCAATTGTTTGTGACTCTGTTGTGCTCGGGATTGACACCGCCGCCGATGTTGTAACGGTAAATATTAAGTCCAAGTCCGTCCTTGCTGAAAAGCTTTTTTGCAAGATCTTTTCGTGTCTCTTCGTTTTCAACCATCTGACTCCACCAGCACGCTGAGGTGCCCCAACCGTAAAAATCGTCAAGTTCGTTATCGGAAATTGTGATTTTAAGCGTTTTTCCCGACATAATAACACCTGCCAAAATAATAATGATTGCTGCAATAACCGAAAGGGTAATAAATGCAATTTTCTTTTTTGATTTCTTCATTTTCTTTCACTCCGAATTTTGAAATATTACATAAAAACAGATGATAATTGTTTATGGAATATCAATGATTTGAATTTTTATTTTTTTAGTTTCTGTGACAATTGCTTAAACAATGATAAATACTTATTTTTAATGTTTTCAAAAATTTCGCTTGCTGTGTTTTCATCATATATGTGTGATGTCAAATTACGGGAATATAAAAGTTCGAGCCACGTTTGCTCATCATCGATCAGATTATCGGCATATGCTTGCTTCATAACAGATTTCGGGCTGTTAATATCAACATATCCTTCATTGATCAGATATTCTCTTGTGGATTTCCATGCAAGTTCCGTGCAGAATTCAAAACGCTGAATAACACCGTCTCTTGATGATGTAATTTTATACTTTTCATATTCATTCAAAGCATCATCAAGACTTTTAATTGCATCGGAAAATTTATTCAATTTTTCATTAAAATTATCCATAATGGTAACACCGTCCTTATTGATGTTTTTTAAAAGCAATTCACTTGTTTTTTCGCTAATAAAAACTATATCAAAATTCAAAAGGGTTGGAAGCCTGTTTACTTCTTGTGCGAATTGAACCTGATTTTCATTCGGCATTTTAAAAACAGCAATATCAATGTCGCTTCTTTTGCGGTTATCTCCTCTGGCTCTTGAACCGAATAAAACGATTCTGTCAGCATTATATTTTTTCCCTAATTCAGCTATTAATCGATATATTTTCTCCATGTTAATCTCCGTTAATATTGAAAATTAATCATAATCTTCTAAGTGCAGACCGCAAGACCTCATAAGCCTCGTCTGCGTCTGTTATATCAATCACTGCGCTTTCCATCGGGCAGAGCCCGTCACCTTTTCTGTTTTGGATGCGACGCACGAGACTGTCATATTCATAATATATTCCGGCATTTTTGAGAATTTCTTCGGCGGGCTCACTGAGCACGGCTGCATATACGGCACAAAGACCTGCTTTTTGCATAAGCAGAGCGGCAGCTCTTCCGACAACCTTGTCAGCCGCAGCACAGTCTTTTAAATTTACGCTGTCTTCAATAAGATTTATAAACGGTCTGATTCCGCGCTCCTTGGTTTTTAAATAGTTGCCGTTTTGCAAAATGACGCAAGTTAAATCTTCGCTTTTTAAAATCTCTTTACAGCTTTCCAAATCTCGGCGCATATGAAATTAACCTCGCTTTTTTCAGTGCGGCAACAAGAATCGGAACAGTTACCGCCTGTAAGATTATACCGGGAAAACCGGTTGTTATTGCCGTCCAGACAGCCGCCCACGCACTTGACATACCTTGAATTTCAAGATTTAAAACATTCAAAGCAAAAACTGCTGAAACAAAATAAATTAATCTTCCGCCTAACCATGTCAGCGGCAAATTCAAAAATACCGGCAGGCGCAGTTTCTGTGCCGAAAAAGATGAGATAAAGCCGTATGCGCCAAGCTCAAACATCATAAATATAAGTCTCGGAAACGGTGGCATACCGCTGATAAAAAAGCTCAGCAAAGGAGAAAGAATACCGCAAATCATGGCAGCCGACGGATTCAGAAGAAAACCGCCGATAATTACCGGCAGATGCATGGGCAGAAACATATTTCCCATGGCATTGCCGCCGATGATATGAAATAACTGCGGAAAAACAATTGAAAGCGCACAGACAATTGCGGAAACAGTAATCGTTCGTACTGAAAATACAGAAGCTTTTTCAGTACTTTTTTGCATGGTTGTAATCATTTCTTTCCTTTCTTATACACCGTTGAAAAAGGCATCTGCTCCTTTTAATTTTTGACGAATTGGTAAATGCTGCGGACACTTTTCTTCGCATTTTCCGCAGCCGATGCATTTTGATGCAGTGCCCTTGATTTTTTTATAAGCTTTTTTTGCGGCGTCAGCATCCTGAACACTTTTGTTATACTGAGCAAAGATTTCCGGAATTTCAACGCCTTTGGGGCATGGAATACAGTATTCGCAATGAGTACAGCTGATGCGTGCCGATGTTTCAAAAACTTTTTTTGCTTTTATGTAGCAAATCTTTTGTTCATCTGTGAGCTTTCCGATCCGGCTTTCATCTGCATATTTCAGATTGTCGTTGACCTGCTGAGCGTTGCTCATGCCGCTTAACAAAAGGCTGACCTGAGGCTTATCCCAAATGAAGTCAAGAGCAGACTGAACGGGACTCACGCCTTGAGGCAGCGTTTTGACAAGGTTCTCGGTCGGCAAAGCGAGCTTTCCGCCGAGAAGCGGTTCCATAACAATAACGCCCAAACCTTTTTTTGCCGCAGCTTCAAGACCTTTTGTTCCCGCCTGAAAGTCAGTGTTGACATAATTATATTGAATCTGGCAAAAATCCCAGCCGTCATATCCGTTGAGAATTGTTTCAAAAGCTTCGTAATCGTCGTGGAAGGAAAATCCGATATACCTGATTTTTCCGGCTGCACGGGCTTTTTCCATTTTTGAAAGCAAATCGAATCTGAGTGCGGAATTCTTCCATGATTTAAGCGTTGCCGCATGAAGCAGATACATATCAATGTGGTCTGTCTGAAGCCTTTTTAACTGTGTGTTAAGGATTTTATCAAATTCAAAGCCGAATTTAAATCCGCCGAACGGTGACTTTGTTGCAAGCAGAACTTTGTCTCTGTAACCATCGGCAAGAGCCTTTCCGACAAGGCTTTCACTTTTCCCTGCGTGATAAAAAAACGCTGTGTCTATGTAATTTATGCCGTTGTCGATTCCGTTTCTGATGATGCGGATTGCTTCTTTTTCGTCTATACTGTGTTTACGGTTGTCAAGTGTCGGCAGACGCATACAGCCGAAACCCAAAGCAGAAACCTTTTCACCTGTTTTTCCGAAATCACGATATTGCATATAAATTCCTCTTTTCTTTGTTTTATTCAGAAAATATTGATTTGTTATTTTTCTTGATAAACCATATAGTAATTATGAATTTTTTCGCCTTTGAAAAATTTATATCCGACTGTCTTAAATCCAAGTTTTTCATAAAACGCAACATTATCGGGATTTTGCGTTTCAAGACCGATTTTATAGCCCTGAGGCAGCAGCTCTTCAATTCCTTGTTTAATAAGCTTTGTTGCAATGCCCTGATGCTGATATTCTTTGCCGACAAAAACCGGTTCAATTAAAAGTGTGTTCTTTTCAAAAATGCTTGTGTCAAGATGACTGAAAGCCTTCAGCGTTTTGATTGTGGAAACAAAATAAACACAAAGAAAAACCCAGTTAGGACATTTCATAAAGTCAAAAACCGTGTAATTATCATGTGCGTCTCTGAAAATACAAAGCCCTCGTTTTTCTTCATCTTCATAAATATAATCGTTTCCGCTTGAAGAAGAAAACCTTTCAAGCATGAAGTGATAAACAAACTTTTTTCTCAGCTTCACATTTTTGGTTGCATAAACATGAACGGGGTCATCAACATAGCTGTCCGCCGCCATTTTTGCATAATATTTAAGCGTTTTTCTGTCAAGTTTTTTCTTTTCCATATTTAAACTCCGTATGCGATTAAAGATATATCCGGTTAAAAGAAGATAGAAATTTTATTATTGCATTATGTATTGTATCAAAAGCTTTAACTGCTGTCAATCTTAAAAAGCGTAATATTGGCGTATCATTCGGATACTGACAAATTTTATTTCATAACACACAAAAAAAAGAAAAAACAACTGCGCAAGCGTTTAACTTACGCAGCCCGTATAAATAAATTATTGCTTATTTTAATCATTTGTCAATTTAAAGCGTTAATGCGTTTTCGTCATAATGGATAATTTACAAGTGTCTCTTTTGGTAAATGATAATATTGACAAAAAAAGTGCAAAATGTTAACATATATTATGTAAATTGACTAATAATAAACTATTTGAAGATTTTCTGTTTAGATTTGCAGTATTTAGTTTTGTTTCAAAAGAAAAGATATGAGAAAAATTTTATGATATGGCAGAAATTGGGGGATTGATAATGAAAAAGAAAAGATTTGCTTTTTTGCTGATATTAATAATAGAATATTTAATAGTCATATCATTCATTTTAAATCGTCTGCTTGAAGAAGTATATTAAAAAAGTTTATGTAAAAAATACTGCAAACAGGTCTTAAAATGTCAATTAAATGGGATTTGTGATATTGAAATCAACAAAATTTAAGAGTATAATACTTTAAAATGCCGAATTTTTGAATTAATTCTGATTTTTGGCACTTTAATTTATTTAAGAATAAAGGTGATTTAATCATGAGTCTAATTATAAGACCAAAAGAGGAATGTTTCTTTGACGAAATCTCTCTCGGAGAAATCATGCTCAGACTTGATCCCGGCGAGGGCAGAATTAAAACCGCCCGTACTTTTCATGCATGGGAAGGCGGCGGCGAATATAACGTTGCAAGAGGTCTGAGAAGATGCTTTGGCTTAAAAACCGGCGTTGTGACTGCGTTTGCGGAAAACGAAATCGGTTATCTGCTTGAAGACCTTGTTTTGCAGGGCGGTGTTGACACCTCTCTGATTAAATGGATGCCGTTTGACGGAATCGGCAGGAATGTCAGGAACGGAATTAACTTTACTGAACGCGGCTTCGGCATACGCGGTGCTGTCGGTGCTTCCGACAGAGGACACACTGCCGCTTCACAGCTTAAGGCCGGTGATATTGATTGGGATTATATTTTCGGAACACTCGGTGTAAGATGGCTGCACACAGGCGGAATTTATGCGGCTCTTTCCGAAACTTCAGCCGAAGTTGTTATTGAGGCCGTTAAAAAAGCCAAGCAATACGGAACAATTGTTTCCTACGACCTCAATTACAGACCGTCACTTTGGAAAGACATCGGCGGTCAGGCAAAAGCTCAGCAGGTCAACCGTGAAATTGCAAAATATATTGATGTTATGATCGGCAACGAAGAAGATTTCACCGCTTCTTTGGGCTTTGAGGTTGAGGGTAATGACGCAGATCTTAAAGAACTCAACATAGACGGCTATTGCAAAATGATTGAAACGGCAAGAAAGCAATATCCTAACTTCAAGGTTATCGCAACAACGCTTCGCACTGTAAAAACCGCAACGGTGAACGGCTGGAGAGCAATCTGCTGGGAAGACGGCAAGATTTATAAATCTATTGAATATCCGGATCTTGAAATTCTTGACCGTGTCGGCGGCGGCGATTCGTTCGCATCGGGTCTCATTTACGGTCTGATGACTTTCGGCGATGCGCAAAAGGCAGTTAATTACGGTGTTGTTCACGGCGCACTTGCCATGACGACTCCCGGTGATACTTCCATGGCTTCGCTCAAAGAGGTTGAAGCAAAGGTCAACGGTGCAGGAGCACGAGTTCAAAGATAAAGGAGAGAGAAAATTATGTCTAATAAGATTGAAACACTCGCAAAAATTCAGCAGGTCGGAATTGTTGCCGTTGTCAGAGCAACATCAATCGAGCAGGCCGAAAAAATTACCGATGCCTGCATAAAAGGCGGCGTTGCCGCAATTGAGCTGACTTTTACCGTTCCTCACGCCGACAAGCTGATTGAAGCGATGAAAGCAAAATATAACAGCGGTGAAATCATCATCGGCGCCGGAACCGTCATGGACGCAGAAACGGCAAGAATTGCCATTCTCGCCGGCGCAGAATATATTGTATCACCTTATTTTGACCCGGACACGGTGAAATGCTGCAACCGTTACGGCGTACCCTCAATGCCGGGAATTTATACGCCGACAGAAGCTGTTCGTGCAATGGAATGCGGCGCCGATGTTTTAAAAGTTTTCCCGGGAGATATTGCAGGTCCTGCTTTCATCAAAGACATTCACGGACCCATCCCCAATGCGGTTATGATGCCCTCGGGTGGTGTTGATATCGATAATGTTAAAGAATGGATCAAAGCCGGCGCAATTGCCTGCGGTGCAGGTTCGTCGCTGACTGCCGGAGCAAAAACAGGCGATTATGAAAAGATCACCGAAACGGGCAAAATTTTTGTTCAGCGCATTAAGGAAGCAAGAGCAGAAATGGCAGCGGCTAAAAAGAAATAATAATTCAGCCACATATAGGGATTGTCGGTAGGCGAGACTCTGCCGACAATCTTTTAATTAATTATCAGTTTGTTATAAATACGTTTTTAGTGTTGACAAAAAAATGTTTTCGATGTAAAGTATTAAAGAGAGACAAAAATATATTATCAAACCGTCCACTTTTTGTTGGCTTTTAGCATAAAATAATGCTTCTTTAGATATTTATATTTCAGAGTGTCTTTAATTAAATTCCCCGAACGGTCGGTCTTGAGATGCTTCACCCGGCTGAACGGAGATTTTTTATGCAGATGTAGTTCAATGGCAGAATGTCAGCTTCCCAAGCTGAACACGCGGGTTCGATTCCCGTCAT
>JBJEOJ010000147.1:0-38777 GCA_051880655.1 Acutalibacteraceae bacterium
TAGTTTTGATGAAACGACAATTATCGCATATACGGATTATGGTGAGCTGACAATAAACGGAACATCGCTTCACATATGTAAGTTAAACATAGAAGACGGAGAACTTAGTGTTGAGGGAAATATTGTTTCAATGACATATATAGACCATCAGCCAAAAAACCAAAGCTTTTTCGGTAAAATATTCAGATGACATACGGAATTTCAACTTCTGTTCAGCTTAGCAATTTTCTTTTTGCGGCGGGATTTGGCTTTCTTGAAGGGATTTTATATTTTTTAATTGTGTTGTTTCGTAAAATTATCAGCAGCAAAAAAAAGGCTGTAATTGTTCAGGACATATTTTTCGGCGCAGTTACTGCAATTTTGTGTTTTGATTTTATGCAGGTTTATTGCGACGGTCAGGTAAGAATCGATTTGATTATTGCGGCTATGCTGGGATTCTTTCTTTTGATTTATACAGCCGGAAAAAGCATAAACACAATTTCAGATAAAATATCTGCTTTTATAAAAAAAATTATTAAGTTGATTTTTGCACCGTTAATGTATTTCAAAAAATTGTTAAAACGATTATTCATTTCAATTTCAGTCAGTGTAAAAAAGAAAAGAGAAGGAATTAAAATATCCAAAAGCGAAAGAGAAAATAATAAATCAGTCAATAAAGTAAAGAAAAAAGAGAATAAGAAAATTAATAAACATAAAAAATCAAATAAAATTAAACAAAAGTCGAAGAAAAATAAACAAATAGGCTTGAAAAATTTTTAGAAATATGTATAATATTACTGTATATTTTTTTATGGGGAGATGTTTAAGCTGAAAGATAACATAAAAAAATCAACAAGTACAAGCACTAAAGCCTTAAAAAGAACTTTAATTGTTATTTCTGCTGTTGTTTTAATTTTAATAACTGTAACAATAAGTGCTTTCAATTTCAGCAAAGCATCTGCTTATAAAGAATCAGCAGATGAAGCTTCAAGTGCTTGTGAAGAAATTAAAAACGATATCAGCAAGAAAGAAGAGCTGATTGAAGGCAAAGGCTTCGATGATTACTGTGAAAAAATTGCAAGAGAAAAATACGGATATGCAAAACCGGGCGAATATGTAATTTATGATTCGTCTTATGGAAATTAATTTGGGAGGATATAGCTTTATATGCTTGAAATCGGTTCAATAGTTGACGGAAAAGTGACAGGAATGACCGGCTTTGGTGCCTTTGTGTCTTTGCCTGACGGAAGCAGCGGAATGGTGCACATATCCGAAGTTTCTTCTTCATATGTCAAGGATATTAAAGATTTTTTGACAGAGGGTCAGGACGTAAAAGTTAAAATTATCGGTATTAATGAGCAGGGTAAAATCAGTCTTTCCATCAAAAAAGCCACTGAAGAAAAAAATGCGCATCGCACTTTCAAAGGTAATTCTGACCAAAGGCGTCCGAGACGTGCCAATGTTTGGCAAGGACAGCAGGAAAAGCCGGCTTCGGAAAATATGTCTTTTGAAGATATGATGGCTCGTTTTAAACAGGTCAGCGATGAAAAAATGACAGATCTCAAGCGCGCCGGCGAATCAAAGCACGGCGGATATTCTCGCCGCGGAACAAAAGGCTATAATAACCAGTAAATCCGGGACTGCTTTTTGCAGTCTCTTTTTTGTGTCAGTTTCTAATTTTGATTTTTATACTTATCGTCAAATGTTACAAAATTTATCTTCATATAATAAATAAAATCTTATCGCTGTTTTTGATAAGAAAATATTGAATTTAGGTTTGTATAGTAGTATAATCGACTAAAATCGGTGTTTTATTGTTTATTAATTCTTCAGAGAGAATTATTATAAAGATTTTATAAAGAAAGAGGAAGTTTATATGGAAACAAGGTATATTATTGTTACCGGCGGTGTGGTTTCCGGTCTTGGTAAAGGTATAACGGCTGCTTCACTCGGAAGACTGCTCAAAGACAGAGGTCTTAAAGTTACCGTTATGAAGCTTGACCCATATCTTAATGTTGACCCCGGAACAATGAACCCGATTCAGCACGGTGAAGTTTTTGTAACGGATGACGGCGCAGAAACAGATCTTGATCTCGGACATTATGAACGTTTTATTGATGAAAGCTTGACGCAAAACAGCAATCTTACATCAGGCAGAGTATATATGACTGTTATTCAGAACGAAAGAAAAGGCGTTTACGGTGGTCAGACTGTTCAGATTATTCCTCATATAACAGATGAAATCAAACGCAGAATTGCTCTTAATAACAATCAGGCCGATGTTGTTCTTGTTGAAATCGGCGGAACTGTCGGTGATATTGAAAGCCAGCCTTTCCTTGAAGCTATCAGACAGTTTACTCAGGAATACGGCGTTGACAAATGCATGCATATTCATGTTACACTTGTTCCTTATCTTGCGGCTTCTCAGGAACTTAAAACAAAACCGACTCAGCACAGCGTTAAAGAACTTCTGAGTATCGGTATTCAGCCTGATGTGCTTGTTCTTCGCACAGAGCATAAAATCGATGACGGTATCAAAAAGAAAATTGCACTTTTCTGCAATGTTCCGAAAGAAAATGTTATTGAAAATAATAATATGCCGACACTTTATGAAATTCCTCTTGCACTTGAAAAAGAGGGGCTTGCAGATGTTGTGATTAAAAGACTCGGCATAAAATGCGGTGAGCCTGACCATTCGGATTGGGAAGCGATGGTTTATCGCAACAAGCATCTGAAAAAAAATGTTGATATTGCCATCGTCGGAAAATATGTTGAACTTCATGATTCATATTTAAGTGTTGCTGAAGCTTTAAAGCACGGCGGAATCAAGCATAACAGTGAAGTAAACATTCATTGGATAGACAGTGAAAATGTCAGCGATGACAATGCCGAAGAGATTTTTAAAGATGTTGACGGCATACTTGTTCCTGGCGGCTTCGGTTCAAGAGGAATCGAAGGAAAAATCAGTGCGGCAAGATATGCCAGAGAAAACAATGTTCCTTATCTCGGAATTTGCCTTGGTATGCAGATTGCAATCATTGAATTTGCACGCCATGTTCTCGGCTTTGAGGACGCAAACAGCAGTGAAATAGATCCCGAAACAACTCATCCTGTAATTGATCTTATGAATGAGCAAAAGTCAGTAACAAACATGGGAGGAACAATGCGTCTGGGTCAATATCCTTGTGTGCTCAAAGACGGAACAAAAGCATATGAAGCTTACGGTCAGCAGCTTATTCATGAGCGTCACCGCCACCGTTATGAAGTAAATAATGATTACAGAGATAAGCTTGAAAATGCCGGTATGTGTCTTTGCGGTGTTTCACCCGATAAATATATTGTTGAAATGTGTGAAATCCCGTCGCATCCGTGGTTTGTTGCCTCACAGGCTCATCCTGAGTTTAAATCCAGACCAAACAAAGCTCATCCGCTTTTTGCCGGTTTTATTGAGGCATCGCTGAAAAACAGAGAAAACAAAAAGAAATAATCATTTCTTTTTGAAATAAATAAAAAGGTTTTTAACCGGTCAGTTCGAGACCTTCCTGACCTAAAACAAAACTAAAGGAGACTTTGACAAATGAAAAACAACAAGAAAGCCTTATTCATCGTCCAGGCAGCCGTGATTGCGGCATTATATGCCGCTTTGACCTACGCACAGAATTTGCTTCTTCCCGGAACAACTTCAATGGCAGTTCAGTTCCGTGTCAGCGAGGCACTGACAATGCTTGCAGTGTTCACTCCGGCAGCAATTCCCGGTCTTACACTCGGGTGTGTTGTGGCAAATCTGATCAATCTTTCGGCGTTGCCGGTTGATTTCATCATGGGAAGTGCAGCAACACTTCTTGCAGCTGTTGCAATGTATCTGCTGAGAAATGTTTGTATAAAAGGTGTTCCTCTTCTTGCCGCTTTTATGCCTGCAATTTTTAACGGTGTAATAATCGGACTTGAAATTGAAATATTCTTTATTGAAGGACCTTTTCATTTCACAAGCTTTCTTGTTCAGGCAGGCTGTGTTGCCCTTGGAGAGCTTTGCGTTTGTTTAACGTTAGGCTTGCTTCTCACAGCGGCTATAAAGCGCAACGGTCTTGATAAAAAGCTGTTTTAAAATAATATTTATGCGGTTGGCAAAAGCTGACCGCATTTAATATTTTTTATTATATTTTTTGAAACAATTTTGTTGATTTTTCCCAATCAATTATATATAATATACGAGGCTTAAAGGCCAATAGCTGTTAATTCAGTAATAATATAATTAAAAGGTGAAAATTTAATGAAGAACTCAAAAATTTCAAAGCGTCTTTGGTTTAATCTGATTTTGTTCGGACTTATGGGTCAGATTGCATGGAATGTTGAAAATATGTATTTCAACACTTTCCTTTATAACACAATTTATTCAAACGGTGCATCTCAGGCTGCAATAGACGGAACAATGCCGGTCATGAAAGCCATAAGCCTGATGGTGGGTTTGAGTGCGGCAACGGCAGTTATCACAACTTTTATTATGGGTACGCTCAGCGACAAGATGAGAAAAAGAAAAGTTTTCATTTCTGTCGGATATATTGCCTGGGGTGTTGTAACAGCACTTTTCGGTTTTATTTCAAGAGACAATGTTGCGGCAATCTTCCATTTGTCAGACGAAGTTAAGATCCTTACAGCAACGGTTTGGGTAGTTATCATCATGGACAGCGTTATGACCTTCATGGGTTCAACGAGCAATGATTCTGCTTTTAATGCCTGGGTTACCGATGTCACAACTCCGGAAAACAGACCAAAGGTTGAAACGCTTTTTGCAGCGCTTCCGATTGTTGCAATGGGAATTGTTGTCGGTTTCGGAACGCTTGCTCAAACCGGCGTAATCAGTTACAGTCTGTTTTTCCTTGCACTGGGCGCTTTTGTTGTTTGCTGCGGAATTATCGGTTTGTTTTCACTTAAAGATCCCGAAACATCGCTTCATCAAAGCAACTCCAATTATTGGTCAGACTTGTTTTACGGCTTCAGACCGAGCGTAATCAAAAACAATTCAAGGTTATATCTTGCTCTTTGTTCAATATGTTTCTTTGCTGTTGCCGTTCAGGTTTTCTTCCCGTATATACTGATTTATCTGCAATATATAATAATTCCGAATTCAAGTGATATAAATATGCTGTCTGCATCATTTATTGTTCCTGCCGTAATTGCTGTTGCAGTTATGGTTGCCGGAATAATAATTTTGTTAAAACTCGGCGAAAAGAAATCAAAATCATATGCAATTTTGCCTGCATCAATATTGTTTGTTATAGGCTTAGCGTTGCTGTTTGTGTCGCATAACTTACTTACACTTGTTCTTTCGGCAACGCCGGCTGTAATCGGCTATGCTGTTTTAATGATAATGCTCAATGCTGCAATCAGAGACTTTACACCTGAAAGCAAGGCAGGGCAGTTCCAGGGAATCAGAATGATTTTCTATGTTTTGATTCCGATGATTTTAGGCCCGGCTATCGGTAGCTTTGCAAGCGCAAATTCGGGAATTACATATATTGACGAATATAATATTGAACAGGTTGCTCCGACATCTCATATGTTCTTGTATGCCGCAATTGTTTCAGTGTTTGTTTTCATTCCGCTGGTGTTCCTTATCAAAAAGGGATTTAATGTTGAAGAAAAACAAACCGAAGAATAAAAACAACCCGCATCGTGTAGCTTCACAAACACGGTGCGGGTATTATGTCTTTTAATCTTTAATCAAGTACATAAAGTCCGGACTGAAGCCAGACGAATTCATGACCGAGAACATTGATGTATTTATAAACTTTTTCGTTGAACACTCTGTAATCACGAACGGAGTTTGTCTGGGTATTAAGCGTTCTGATTTTTCGTGACGCCTGATTGCAGATATATAAATTAGAACCGATAAGCGTTACTGCACAGGGCTTTTCAAATGATGTTGATTCACCGCCGCCGACACGAAGCAGAATTCTTCCTTCACGTGGAGAATATTTTATAACTGCATTTTCGCTGGGAACAGCACACCAGATATATTGCTCATCGACAGCAATATCACAAACGCTTGAACCGTGATAAGTCAGCTGAGAAGAAACATTTACAGAACCGTCAGTGTTAAAGATATTGTATTCACCGTTAGGATAAATTGCCATAATTTTTCCGTCGCTTAAAAAACCGACGTCGCAGGAAACATAATCGCCCAAAACCTTTGCAATATCCTCGTATTCATAGCCGAATTTGATTTTCAAAAAAACAGCTTTCTTAATTCTTGTAAAATTATCGTTGACAGCATCATAGCCGTAAAAATTTGCAACGATTCTGCCGTCATCGGTCAAGGTTTTTGCAGCAAAAACAAAACCTTTTTTAAAAGAAGTTATATTTAAAATTTCACCGGAAAAAATGTTCTCCATAAAAAGTTTTCCTTTCAAAATCAAAAATTAAGTTATATATTTAAGTAAAGATATAATTCACAGATTCTTACTAATATAATACAATATCAAAGCTTGCAGGTCAAGAGAGAAAAAAGATAAAAATATTTTTTATTCAGGCGAAATATATTCGCAAATGAAAAAATCAAAGCCTGATATGATTAAAAAAGCCAAATATTATTGAAAATAACTGATTAATTATTGACAAATCTTCTTAATTAAAGTAAAATTAAATCGCTAATATGAGATACGTTCTGTGGAGAAGTGAGAATGGAGGCGATCCCATCAAGGCATCATAAAGCAGTTTTGAACTGCTTTGGAAGTTTTGCCGAAAGATGCGGTTGATTTTTCTGTTCTCTTTTTTTATAAAAACAGTCGTATTTCTAAAATATACGGAGGATACGAATATGTCAGGAAAATATGTACTTGCCCTCGATCAGGGTACAACAAGCTCAAGAGCTATTGTCTTTGACAAAAAAGGAAACATTATTGCAAAAGCACAAAATGAATTTGACCAGATTTATCCGAAAGCCGGCTGGGTTGAACATGATCCGCTTAAAATTCTTTACAGTCAGATAACTTCGATCACATCGATTCTGAATTCTGGAAATGTAAATGCAAAGGATATTGCCGGAATCGGTATCACAAATCAGCGTGAAACAACAATTCTCTGGGACAGAGCAACAGGCAAGCCTGTTTATAACGCTATTGTCTGGCAGTGCAGAAGAACAGCCGATATGTGTGAAAAGATCAAAGAGGACAAAGAACTTTGTGATTACATAACAGAGCATACCGGACTTATTATTGACGCTTATTTTTCCGCAACAAAAATCAAATGGATTCTTGATAATGTTCCCGGTGCAAGAGCACTTGCAGAATCCGGACAGCTTCTTTTCGGAACGGTTGAAACATGGCTTATCTGGAATCTTACCGGCGGAAGAGTTCATGTAACCGATTATTCAAACGCATCAAGAACAATGCTTTTTGATGTTGATAAGCTTTGTTGGGACGAATATCTTTGCCAAAAACTCGGTATACCGATGAGCATACTTCCGACTCCTGTTCCGTCAAGCCAGGTTTACGGTTGGGTTGCAAGCGGAATTATCGGAATTGAAGAGCTTGAAGGTGTCCCCATCTGCGGTGCAATCGGCGACCAGCCTTCGGCACTTTTCGGTCAGGCATGTTTTAAACCCGGAATGGCAAAGAATACATACGGAACCGGCTGCTTCCTTCTTATGAATACCGGAGACAAGAGAGTTGTTTCAAAAAACAACCTTCTTACCGGTGTTGCGTGGAGTTTGAACGGTAAAACAACATATTCAATTGAGGGCAGTGCTTTTAATGCCGGATCGGTTATAAAATGGCTGCGTGATGAAGTTCAGTTAATTGACAGCCCGCGACGCTGTGATGAGCTTGCCGAATCGGTTCCCGATGCAAACGGCTGCTATCTTGTTCCTGCTTTCACAGGTCTCGGCGCACCTTATTGGGATATGTATGCAAGAGGCTGCATTGTCGGTTTGACAAGAGGTGTAAACAGAGCTCATATTGCAAGAGCTGTTCTTGAAAGCATAACATATCAGATGACTGATCTGCTTGAAGCTATGAGTGATGATTCCGGCATTGAAATTGCAGATCTTCGTGTTGACGGCGGTGCAAGCGTAAGCAATATCATGCTTCAGATTCAGGCAGATATGGCTCAGACAAAAGTTGACAGACCGAAAACCGTTGAAACAACCGCACTTGGTGCTGCCTATCTTGCAGGTCTTGCAGTAGGCATCTGGGACAGCCTTGAAGATATTGAGGCCAACCGTGAAGTTGACAGAATTTTTGAACCGGAAATGGACAAAGCTAAAAGAGATGAAATTTATGCCGGATGGAAAAAGGCTGTTGAGCGTTCAATGAATTGGGTTGATAAAGAATAATCTTTCAGTACCCTGAAGAGACTGTTCTTTTCAAAAATATAATTTATATCAAAATTAGGAGTGATTAAAATGGGTAAAGTAGTACTTGACTGGAAAACAGCTCATGACTTTATCAAAGACGCATTCATAGGTGTAGGCGTTCCTGCTGACGATGCAGAAATCGTAACAGAGGTTTTGCTTGAATCGGACAAAAGAGGCATTGAGTCACACGGCTGCAACCGCTTCAAACCGATCTATATCGACAGAATCAATGCAGGAATTCAAAATCCCGTAACAAATTTTGAAATTGTCAAAGAAACAGAAACAACAGCTGTTGTTGACGGTCATGACGGCATGGGTCAGGTTATCGGACACAGATCAATGTCAATGGCAATTGAAAAGGCAAAGAAATACGGTATGGGTATGGTTGTTGTTCGCAACTCCTGCCATTACGGTATTGCAGGTTATTATACAACTATGGCAACAAAAGCCGGCTGCATCGGTATCACCGGAACAAATGCCCGTCCTTCTGTTGCACCGACTTTCGGTGTTGAAGGCATGTTCGGAACAAATCCGCTCACAATCGGTATCCCGACTGACGAAGATTTTGATTTCAACATTGACTGTGCAACATCAATTACACAGAACGGTAAGATTGAATATTACGAAAGAATCGGCGAAGATGTACATCCCGGAACCGTAATCAGCATTGACGGCGAAGCTGTTGAAGGCGATGCAGGTGAAGCACTTAAAAAGATCAGAAACGGCACAGCTGCTTTGACAACTCTCGGCGGAATCGGTGAAGCACTCGGCGGATATAAAGGCTACGGCTATGCTGTTGTTGTTGAGCTTCTTTCGTCAGTTCTTCAGGACGGCAACTACGGTAAGGCACTTAACGGCAAAGATGAAAACGGCAACCTTGTTCCTTATCATCTCGGTCATTTCTTCATCGCAATCGACACAAATCATTTCCTCGGTGAAGAACTCACAAGAAAGAAAGCAGGAGAAATTCTCAGAACAATCCGCGCTTCCAAAAAAGCTCCCGGTCAGGATCACATTTACACAGCAGGTGAAAAAGAATGGAACATCTGGCTTTCAAGAAAAGACAGCGGCGTTCCCATCAGCGGTCCTGTTCAGCTTGAAATGTCAAAGGTTCGTGACGACCTTGGTCTTACACAGTATGTTTTCCCGTGGGAAAAATAATTTAAGCTTGTTATAAATTCTAAGGGAATCTTCCTTTCGGGAGGTTCCCTTATATAAGTAAAATTCCTAATATTTGTTTTCAGTGATGTTATTATATTTGAGAAAGGAAGCGTCACGGTCGGTACAATAAATATTGATACTGTTTTGAATGTGTGCGCACGGCAATTGTTTATGGATTACGCAAAAGAATCACTAAGATTACACGGCGAATGGAAAGGCAAAATTGAAGTTGTTTCCCGGGCTAAGGTTGACAATAAAGATGCATTGTCTCTCGCTTATACTCCGGGCGTTGCACAGCCCTGCCTTGAAATTCAGAAGGATATAAATAAATCATATGAACTCACACGCCGCTGGAATATGATTGCGGTTGTAACAGACGGTTCAGCTGTTCTGGGTCTTGGTAATATCGGACCTGAAGCGGGTATGCCTGTCATGGAGGGAAAATGTGTTCTTTTCAAAGAATTCGGCGGTGTTGACGCTTTTCCTCTTTGTATCAAGTCAAACGATGTTGATGAAATTGTTAACACGGTTGCTCTTATTTCAGGTTCATTCGGAGGAATAAATCTTGAAGATATTTCCGCTCCGAGATGCTTTGAAATTGAAAGAAAACTCAAAGAAAAAACAGATATTCCGATTTTCCATGATGATCAGCACGGAACGGCTGTAATATGCCTTGCTGCTCTTCTTAACGCTCTCAAGCTTACAGGCAAAAAAATTGAAGACTGTGTTGCGGTTTTCAACGGAGCAGGTGCGGCAGGTGCGGCGATTGCTAAGCTTTATCTTGCAATGGGTATTAAAGATGTCATTATGTGTGACAGAAAAGGCGTTATTTATAAAGACAGACCGGGTATTGAAAACGAACCTGCAAAGCTTGAACTTGCATCATTTTCAAACAAAAACGGCATAAAGGGCACACTTGCAGATGCGCTAAAAGGTGCTGATGTTTTTGTAGGTGTGTCTGCGGCAAAATGTGTAACTCAGGATATGGTACGCTCTATGGCAGAAAATCCGATAATTTTTGCAATGGCTAATCCCACGCCGGAAATTATGCCTGATGAAGCCCTTGTAGCAGGTGCAAGTGTTGTCGGAACAGGACGTTCGGATTTTCCAAATCAGATTAATAATGTTCTTGCTTTCCCCGGAATTTTCAGAGGAGCACTTGATGTCCGTGCAAGTGACATTAATGAAGAAATGAAGATTGCTGCCGCAAAGGCTATTGCATCTCTTGTTTCAGACGATGAACTCAAAAGCGATTACATTCTTCCGCATGCTTTTGATGAAAGAGTTGGAAAGACTGTTGCAGCTGCAGTTGCCAAAGCCGCACGCGACAGCGGTGTTGCAAGAATCTGAAGCATTTTTGAAAATACCGTTGTTAATATAGAATGTTCGTATTTCAGAATAATATTATTAAACACCGTTAAAGCTAAATAAATCTGATTTATCCTTCGTGAGTCGGCAGATATATCTGATTTAAGCGCTTTAACGGTGCTTTTTATTGCTCTGAATTCTACATCTACAAGGCAAGTTTTTAATAATAAGATAAGTGGGTTTGTTATTTGAATTTTCTTCGCAAATCTTCAATAACTTTTTTTTCAATTCTTGAAACATATGACCTTGAAATACCCATTTGAGATGCGATTTCACGCTGTGTCAGCTCTTTATTATCAAAAAGTCCATAACGTTTTGAAATTATTTCCTTTTCCCGCTCATCTGTTATTGTGCCTATGATCTCATATAGCCGTTTAATTTTATCAGACATATCAATATCTTCAACAATTGTGTTGTCAGCGTATATAACATCAATGAGAGTGAGAGGATTTCCTTCGTTGTCAACATCGATTGGCTCGTTAATTGACATAACACCGGCATTTTTCTTTTGTGAACGGAAAAACATAAGTATTTCATTTTCAATACACCTTGCAGCATATGTTGCAAGACGTGTTCCTTTATCTGCGTCAAAGCTGTCGATGGCTTTTATCAGTCCGATTGTTCCTATTGAAATCAAATCGTCTTGCTCGCTGTAATTTGAATAATATTTTTTGATTACGTGAGCGACAAGTCTAAGATTATGTTCAATCAGTTCGCTTCTGGCTTTTAAGTTACCGTTTTCTTTAAATTCTTTAAGAAGCTGTTTTTCTTTTGATGCTGAAAGCGGTTTCGGAAATGATCCTGTTCCTGCAATATGTAAAACAAAAAACAATATATTTTGTAAAACCGCTTTTACGCTTTCGAACATATATATCCCTCTTTCTTGCATGGTTTTATATAAAATAGAATAAAAATTATTAACTTTTTGCTTTTTCTTTTGATTAAGGTTGATTTAATTAATTATATTTATTATAATATCCTAATAGTATTGGCATTTTATAGTATGATAGAGATTAATTTATAATAAGTATGTTTTGGAGGCTCACAAAATATGAAGGGCGATTCACAGAAAAACAATAAAATAAATCCTAAAGCGCAGACAAAGAAAAAGCATAAAAAGAGAAAACACCCTGTTTTATTTGCAATTTTTATTGCTCTGTTTTGCTTGTTTGCTTCCGGTGTTTTGACGGTGGTAGTTGTCAGCTCATCTGTTTTGTCATATGTTGATACTGCCGTTGACGGTAAAAAGATTGTTGATCTTGATATTTATAAAAATTCTCAAAGCCAGACATCAATACTTTATGCATATGATGAAAACAATAAGCCGGTTGAGCAGTATCGCCTTCACGGTGAAGAAAACCGCATTTGGGTTGATTATGATGAAATGCCGGAAAATCTTATTTGGGCATTCGTATGTCTTGAGGACAAGCGCTTTTTTGAACACAGCGGCGTCGACTGGATAAGGACAATAGGCGTTCTTATTAATCCGAGTTATGAGGGTCAGGGAGGTTCAACGATAACGCAACAGCTCATTAAAAACCTGACTGACCAAAAAGATGTAACTTATTTAAGAAAATTTAACGAGATTATCCGTGCTCTTAACATGGAAAAGAACTTTTCAAAAAAAGATATTCTTGAAGCGTATCTTAATACGGTTTATCTCGGTGCAGGATGTTACGGCGTTGAAACTGCGGCTGAAACATATTTCGGAAAAACTGTCAGCGAACTTAATCTTATTGAATGTGCAACGCTTGCGGGTATCACAAAAGCGCCTTATTCATTGAATCCTTATGTTAATTATGATAAATGCATTGAAAGACAGCAAACCTGTCTTTGGTATATGCATGACCAAGGAAAAATTACCGACAAACAGTATAACAAAGCACTCAAAAGTAAAATCAAACTTTTGGATCAGAAATCGAATCAAAGTAATGACAAAAAAGATGATGAAGACATTCTTTCATGGTATGATGAATATGTCATTGATCAGGTTATTGCCGATCTTCAGTCTGAATACGGATATGAATATAATGAAGCCTGGCGTATGGTATATTACGGCGGTTTGAGTATATATTCAGCTGTTGACCTTGATATGCAAAGCTGGCTTGAAAGTGTTTATAAAGACAGGCTCGGGTTCCCAAGCTCCGGAAGAGACAGCAAAGGAAATCTTCCTCAGTCGTCCATGACTATAATGGATTATCAAGGCAGAATTGTTGCACTTGTCGGAGGAACAGGTGAAAAGACAACTAACAGAGCCTATAACAGAGCAACCGATAACAGAGCAAAACGTCAGCCCGGTTCTTCAATCAAGCCTCTTTCGGTATATGCTCCGGCGATTGACACCGGAATTCTTTCCCCTTCATCAACAATCCTTGAAAAAGCGATTACAGCTGACGGACGCACTTGGCCGAGAAACTTTAACGGTGATTACGGTTCAGGAAATTATGTAACGGTTGAAAACGCACTTGTCCGTTCACTTAATACAGTTCCTGCACGAATTCTTAAAGAAATGCTCGGACTGGAAACGTCTTATGAATATTGCAATGACAAATTCAAGCTGCATTTGTCTGATACTGATATCGGTCTCAGTCAGCTTGCGGTTGGTGGAACAAACACCGGTGTCACAACACTTGAAATGGCTGCTGCTTTTGCAACCTTTGGTAACGGTGGAAAGTATTATAAGGCATATAGCTATTATAAAGTTCTCGACAGAAACGGCGAAGTCCTTCTTGACAATACAAAGAACGAAGCAGAGCAGGTAATCAAGCCGGAAACAGCTCAGGCAATGCTCGGAATGATGACAAAAGCAGTAACGCAATCAAACGGAACAGGTTACGGCTCAAAAATCAACAGATTCCAGACTTTTGCAAAAACCGGTACAACATCTGACAACTGCGACAAATGGTATTGCGGAGGTACACCGTATTATGTTGCTTCTGTTTGGTACGGATATGATTACAGATCTAACCTTTATACAGGCGGAAGTAACCCTTCAAAAACAATTTTCAAATATGTCTTTGAAGAGATTCATGATGAACTGAAAGAAAAGACATTTGATGATGTTCTTGAAGAAGTTGGTGTTGACAAAGACAAAATCGGAAAAATCGATACGGATATAACCGTAAAAACTTCTGATTACGAAGAAAAAACCGAGAAAAACGATACAACCACAGCATCAACAACTAAGGCTACAACCGAAAGCAAAACCAGCGAAACAACTCAGGAAAAAACAACTCAGGAAAAAACTACCCAAGAAAAAACAACTCAGGAAAAGACTACTCAAGAGAAAACAACCGAAGCTACTACGCATCAGCAAACGACTAAATCAACAACCGTTCCTTCAACAACAGCACCGACAACCGCCGTGACAACAGCTGCAAAAACTCAGCCTTCAACCGAAGCTCCGACTCAGCCGCCTGCTTCTTCCGAAAAACCAAAAGTTTCCGATACAACTCAGGAACAGAAATCAACTCAAAGTGATGACGGCGGCGGTGAAGCTGAAAATCCCGAAGTTATATGGTGATAAGCATGAAAATTTTATCTGTTGATTACGGAGATAAGAGAACAGGTATAGCTGTATGTGATAAAAGCGAGATGCTTGCTTCTCCCGTTTGTGTAATTTTTGAAGCTTATGAGCCTAAACTGATTGATAAAATTGTTCAGATTGCGCATGATGAAAAAACCGAGTTGATTGTTGTGGGGCTTCCTAAAAATATGGACGGAAGCTTAGGTGACAGGGCTCAAAAATGCAAGGATTTTGCGCATAAACTTAATGAGCAAAGTAAAATTGAAACTGTTTTGTGGGACGAACGCTTAACAACCGTAAGTGCACATAAGGCTTTAAATGTTGTAAATGTTCGTGCAAAAAAGCGCAAAAATATTGTTGATGCCGTTTCGGCAGTAATGATACTTGAAGATTTTATTTCAGCAAGAAAAAACACAAAATAATTAATTTAAAGTTTATATTTTGAAGGGTCTGTCGCATTTAGATGCAGAAAGCGTTTTCTTCAACCCGAAGCTGTATAAAGATACTGCGAGTGGGTGAAAAAACGCTTAAAAAAGCAAAATGAATCATTTTAAATTTATTTTTGTTCATTTTGCTTTTTGTTCTGTGCTAAATGTGACAGTCCCTTTTTCTTCTTTGAAAAGAATAACTCATTTAAAGCAAGCAAAATAAGAAATGCTCCGAAAAGCTTTGAAAGCAGATTCGTGTTAATATGATAAAGAGTAAAATAACCAAGTCCTACTCCAATCATACCGGGAAAAATGATTGAAGCAATTATGCTTTTATCAATCAGCTTTTGTTTGGAATAAACAATAATTGCAAAGACTGCGCACGGAATGAAAAATAAAAGATTTATTCCTTGAGCAAGTGTTTGTTCCAAAGATAAAAAAACTGTAAGATATATTATAAGGACGGTTCCTGAGCCAAAACCCATCGAGCCTATAATCCCTGCGAGAAAAGAAAAAAGTATTATATAAATATTCATTTTAATATCAGCCTTATGCCTGCCCAAATCATAAATAAAGCAAAAATTTTTGATAAAAAGTTATTACTTAGCTTTTTGAAAACCGTGCTTCCTATAACCGCACCGACAAAGCCGGGTATAATAAAAGGTACGGCATCTGAAAAACTGACATATCCTTTTATCAGATATATTGCCGAAGTGATTAATGTTAAAGGAAGAATTATACATATTGTTGTTGCCTGTGCTTTTTTCTGCTCAAGTCCGCTTTTCTTTAAAATGGGAACTGCAATCATACCTCCGCCTGCTCCGAAAAGCGCATTTATAAATCCGATCAGTATCCCATAAAGCCAAAGTCTTTTTTTCAATTTGATCACCCTGTTTAATATCATATGCAAATTTTATTGATAAAAACGGGCAAAAATAAAAGCACCGGATTATCGGTGCTTAATCAGTATAAAGAAAAACCCGCCGTGCCGGGTTGACTGTATTATAACCTGCTCTTAGCAGGGTGGCGATAGCCCGGCAGCGTCACGCTCCCTTCGTCCTCATTACGGGCATGCCCGTAAATCTCGGGAGGTCTGCAATCTTCTGTCGGAGCGTCTCTCCGATTATAAATGTGTTGGGTTATATAAGCCAAAGTAACCGCACACGGCAGGCAGTATAATTTTATTCCGTTATGAACGTATTATTCCTCATCACTGTCTTCTTTTTCATATTTTTCGATGAGCCTGTCCTCGATTATATTTCCGACCTCGTTAAATTCATCTTCATCGTCAATCTGAATAAGAAAATTCTCGCCTTTTTCTTCAATAACCTTAAGTATAAGGACATCGCCGTCATCATCAAGAATTTCAATTTCATTTTCATAAACCGGAACAAGAGCAACATATTTGTTTCCGTTCTCAAGTTCGATTCGGTCAAGTTCCTCAAAAGTATATTCCTTACCGTCATCATCAACAACGGTAACAATATCATTTCCGGTGAAAAATTCGTCTGCCATAAGCTTTAATTGCAAAATTAAAATAAGATCATTTTGCGTCCTTTCCGTAATATTTAAGAAGCATAAAATGCTCTTAACTGTTTTTATTTTAATATTTTATGCCCGTCTTGTCAATATAATAAATAAATGTTCGGTAAAAGTTCGCTTTTTTTGCATGAATGAGAAATATAATTAATAAATTATTATTGAAAAAATATAGCTTTTTTTGTCTATATATGGTATAATAGCTACTAAATAAATACAAATAGAAATAGATTTGACAATATTTATCAGTAATAAAGAGGAAGTGGTGCAATGGCTGTTTCTTTTGACGGCGTTTTCGGCAATTGGCACACAGAAAATTGTGTCGGCACCGGTACTGACGGCCGAGTTTATATAATTTCACGAAAAGATGATAACGGCGCTGTTGAACGCAGTGCACTCAAAACAATCAGAATCGGTGACAACCGAAATGAAAATAAAGGCTACAATTCAATTGTTGAGAATGATTCTCAAATTGATGAAGATTATTTTGAAAATATCATAAAAAATATAACAAAAAATATTAAAACAATCAAAGAAAACGACTGCGGCAAACGCTTTGTCAATTATGAAGAATATGAAGTCAGGGAAACAAGTGACGGAAAAGGGAAAATAATCTTAATTCGACTTGAAGAAATGCGTTCGTTAACAGAACTGCTGAATAAATTTTCTTTTACTTTGGAGGAAACAATAAATCTCGGAATATCTGTTTGTAAATCTCTGATTCGATGCCGGAATTTCGGATATGTTTATCCGAATCTTAAGCCTGAAAACATTCTTTTTAACAAAAAAGGAATTTGTAAGCTTGGTGATTTCGGCTCTTTCTCTTGTCTTGAACCGTCAAAAACTTCTGTTGCATATAAACGCACGCAATATTATATGGCTCCTGAATTTATAAAAACGGGTAAAATCAACTGCACCTGTGACACATATGCTTTGGGACTTATACTTTATATGCTGACAAACAGAGGCAGACTTCCGTTTACCGAAAAATATCCTCAAAACGTAACAGTCAACGGTCTTGATCGCTCAAAAGAAAACAGATTGAGCGGTTTGCCGCTTCCGAAACCTGAACTGTCAGGCGATGCGCTTTTTGAAATTATCAAAAAAGCCTGTGCTTTTGATGAAAAAGACAGATATCTTTCACCGAAGCAAATGCTTTCCGATTTAAAAAATGCTCTTGAAAACAAACCGTTTGAAAAGGCAGAATATGATGACATTTTTTCTGTTTCAGATGAAATTAAAAATAAAGTTGAAGCAGCAGATGTTAATTTGATCGGTTCTGATGAATCAAAAAATATTGAAGCAAAAAGTAAAGCTTCCGATGTTGATTTCACAACCTTAAAAGATGAAATTACAATCCCGGATGTTTTGCCCGGTGATTATTCAAACGGCAAAAAAACGGTCAAGCGAAAAAGAACACCGACTGTTGTTCCGATTACGCAAGAGACAAACAAGAAAAAAATCAGTTCGTCTGATATAAAGAAAATAGCTGTAATTATAATTGCAATTTTATGTATTCTTGTCTTACTGTTTGCTTCTGTAAAGCTCAGAAACAACTATTCTTCCGACTCGGCAACTTCTTCTGTTGCTGCAGCGGAAACAACAGCGGAGGTGATGTCAAGTGGCGGCTGATATGATAAATGAAGTTTTAAAAGCCGAAAAGAATGCTAAACTGGAAGAAGAAAAGGCAGAAAAAACTGCCGAAGAAATTCTGACCCAGGCAAAAATTAAAGCCGACGATTTGAGCGAAATAATTGCTCAGCAGGCACAGAGTGAAGCTAAACTTATAATTACCGAAGCGCAGGATACTGCTGACGGAATTATTAAGCAGGCACAAACTCTTTCTATTCTTCGTGAACGAAAAGTAATTTCCGACACCGAGAAAAAATATGACGAATCAATCAAGGCTGTTCTTGAAAACTTGGTTTGATTCAAATGAATATCTTAAAGGAGGTGTTCATGTTTGGCAAAAGTTAAATTGATGCGTTTTGAACTTATTGCACTTCTTGAGGAAAGCAAAAAGATAACGGATTATCTTCAACATTTCGGTGCGGCTGAAATTGAAAACACAGAGTTTGAATCGCTTTCAAAATATAAAAACGATAAAATAATAGCACAATTTGAACAAGGCTATAACATTTCGATTAAAGCCGCCGCTGTTCTTGAAAAATATTGCGAAATCAAAAAGTCGTTTATCGAATCTTTTACAGATTATACCGTTATTGAATATGACGATTATAAACAATTTTGCGATAGAGCTGATGATGTTAAAGCGGTTTGTGATTCGGTTTGCAGGCTTAACGATGAAATTGAACAGCTGAATGCTCAAATAATTAAGAAGCAAACGCTGATTGATTATTATAAACCTTGGGAAAGCCTTGATATTCCGATGAGTAGCTCAAGAACTGCATTTACTTCAATATTCATCGGAACATTCGGTAATGAACTGACAAATCAGGATATATTAAATTCTCTTGCTTTGGAAATTCCGGACGTTGACGGGATTGAAGTTCAAACAATCAACACTTCAAAGCTTCAAACATCTGCCGTGATAATCTGTCATCACAGCGATTCTCAAAAGGTGAGTGCGGCACTTAAATCAATTGGTTTTTCAAAACCGGATTTTCCAGCAAAAAAGCTTCCTAAAGCTGCAATTTCGCAATATCAAAAAGAAATTGAAGAAATTAATCAAAAACTCAGTGAGCTCAAAGATGAAGTCAGAGATTATTCGGATAAGTATAACGATGTTCGTTTTTTGAGTGATTACTGCACTGCGCAAAAAGATAAATATGAAGCGATTTCATGCGGTTGTACAACTAACAAAACAATTTATTTTGTCGGTTATGTTCCTGAAAGAAAGTCGGAAGAACTGAAATTTGAAATTGAACGCCGATTTACAGCTCAGCTTGAACTTTATGAACCGGATTACGAAAATGACGATGTGCCGGTTCTGATTGAAAATAATTCTTTTGCTGCAGGCGTTGAAAGCATCAGTACCATGTATTCACCGGTATCCAACGATGACGTTGACCCGAACCCGATTATGTCGTTTTTTTACTACGCTCTTTTCGGTCTTATGCTTGCAGATGGCGGATACGGAATACTGATGGTAATTTTTGCTCTTGTTGCCAAGTATAAAGTTAAGGTAATCGGCAACATGAGAAAAAATGCAGATTTTGTTTTATGGTGCGGTGTTTCAACCATAATCTGGGGCGCGCTTTTCGGAAGCTGGTTCGGAGATTTGATTCCGACTTTGTGCACAAAGTTTTTCGGTATGGAAAACGGTCCTAACCTTGTGATATGGTTTGATCCTAAAGAGGACAGCATGAAGCTTCTGCTTTTTTCGTTCCTGTTTGGCATCATACATCTATTTGTGGGTCTTGCAATCAGATTTTATAATCTTTGCAAACATCATAATTTTATCGGAGCTTTCTGCGATGTTATCCCGGTTTATGTTTTTGTCACAGGTTTTGCAATTATCGGTAAGAATTTTATTGCACCTGTTTCGGAAAAAATTAAAACGGTCGGTTACATTCTGCTGCTTGTCGGCGCAGTACTTATTATTCTGACTTCCGGCAGAAGCGCAAAAAATATTCTAGGAAAGCTCGGCGGCGGATTTTACGGTCTTTATAACACGACAACAGGTTATATGAGCGACATTCTTTCTTATTCAAGACTGCTTGCTCTGAACCTTGTCACAAGCGTCATTGCAATGGTCGTAAATCTGCTTGCGGCAATGTTTAATAACATTATAATTTTTATAATAATCTTTCTTGTAGGTCATGCAATAAATCTTGCAATAAACCTTATCGGAACTTATGTTCACACAAGCAGACTTCAATATGTTGAATTCTTTTCAAAATTTTATAACGGAGGCGGCAGATCCTTTACGCCGCTCAGGATAAATTCAAAATATTTCAAACTCAAGGAGGAAACAATCAATGATTAATTTAGGTTTAGCTTTGGCAATTTTCGGAGCAGCAGTCGCAGTAATTTTTGCAGGTATGGGTTCTGCAAAAGGAGTAGGTCTTGTCGGACAGGCATCAGCCGGGCTTCTTTCGGAAGATCCGTCAATGTTCGGTAAGGTGCTGATTTTACAGCTTCTTCCGGGCACACAGGGTCTTTACGGTTTTATTGTTGCAATTTTCGTTTTGATTCAGACCAATGTTCTCAGCGGTTCACCTGTTGAACTTTCATGGCAAAAAGGTCTTCTTTATCTCGCGGCTTGCCTGCCGATCGGAATTGCCGGCTTCTTTTCCGCTGTTCATCAGGGCAAGGTTGCAGCAGCAGGTGTAAGCCTTATTGCTACAAAGCCCGATCAGTCCGGACGTGCTGTAACAATGGCTTCACTTGTTGAATTTTATGCGGTTCTTCCGTTCCTTATCTCCCTTCTTACAATAATCAGTGTCGGCTGATGAACATTTAAAATTATAAGTAATGGAGATGAGACTGTGACGGGACTTGAAAAAATTATTAACAAAATCGCCGAAGAATCGGCGCAAAAATGTGATGCAATAATTGACGCTGCAAACAAACAGGCATCGGAAATTATTTCAAGTGCAAGACAGCAGTCGTCTCTTGCAGCTGATGAAGTCGTTCAAAAAGCCAAGAACAGAGCCGACAGAATTGTTTCGGCTGCAAAATCTTCGGCAGAGACCATAACTAGAACAAGGTATCTTGAAGTAAGAAATGCAATTGTTAACGATATAATTTCAGCCGCATATGAAGAAATTGAAAAACTCAGCGACAGCGAATACTTTGATTTGCTTTATAAGCTGTGTGTAAAAAATGTTGAAACCGGAGAATGTATGATGTATCTTTCAAGACGGGATCTTGAAAGATTACCCGAAGATTTTCAGGACCGCATAAACGGTGAAGTTTATGAAAAAGCTGCCGTTCAGGTTTCAAAAGAACCACGTGAAATTGAAAACGGATTTATTCTTGATTACGGCGATTTTGAAATCAATTGTACTCTGAAAGCTGTTTTTGACGAAAAAATGGATAAGCTGAAAGATATGCTTTGCTCTTCACTTTTTGAATAATCGGAGGTTTAGCCATGAAAGTTAAAGATACCGATTATGCTTTTGCTGTTGCCCGAATAAGGGCAAACGAAAGAAATCTTCTTAATCAAAGCGATATTCAAACTGTCATAAGCTGTGAAACATATAAAAAGGCTATTGATTTTCTTGCCTCTAAAGGTTGGGTATCAGACTCAAAAGAAAGTGCAGATAGTTCTGTATCTTCGCTGATTGATGAGCAAAGCCGGAGTCTTTGGTCACTTTTGAGCGAAAGTGTGCCTGACAAAAAAATGCTTGAAGTTTTCACGGTTCAAAACGATTTTTATAATATCAAAGCTGCACTCAAATGTTCTTTTGAAAACAAAGAAGTTAAAAACTACTTTGCTTATCCGACTTCGCTTGACACAGATTTAATTGAAAAAGCAGTAAGCGGTCATAACTTTGACTTGCTCGGCGAAAGTTTTTCAAAAGCAGCGAAAGAAGCTTATAATGCTGCATGCACAACGCAAAGCGGACAAAGTGCCGATATTATTCTTGACAGCGCCGCATTGAAGGTTATGAGCGAAAGAGCAAAGAAAAATGACTGCGAAATGGTCAGAGAAATTATCAGCTTTATGTGCCTTTGCGCAAATTTAAAAATTGCCGTTCGTTGTGCAAGAACAGGAAAAAGCGCATCATTTGCAAAAGAAGCTTTGTTTTTTGAAGATGAAAAAGACACAAATCGTCTTGCTGAGCTTTGCGAAAACGGCGAGAAAGATGTTCTGAAATTTTTTGAAAACAGTGAAGTTTCAGAAGGTGCCGTTCTTATTGAAAAAGACACAGCCGCTTTTGAAAAATGGTGTGACGATAAAATTATTGAAAAAGCAAAGAAAGCAAAATTTGTCTTTTTCGGATTTGAGCCGATTTGTGCATATTATTATGCAAAGCAAAGCGAAATAAAAACCGTGCGTATCATTTTGGGCGCAAAAGAAAGCGGGCTTTCCGAAGAAGTAATACGCCGAAGAGTGAGGGAGCTTTATGTATAAAATTGCAGTTATGGGTGATAAAGACAGTGTTTACGGTTTTGCTTCGATCGGACTTGAAATTTTCCCCGTGAGCGATGCAAAAACAGCAACCGAAAAGCTTCGCATGACGGTTGAAGAAAAATATGCGGTGGTGTTCATAACAGAAGCACTTGCACATGAAATACAAAGTGAAATTGATAAATACAGTGAAAATGTTTATCCTGCGATTATTCCCATACCCGGCGTCAGCGGAAACACAGGCGATGGATTAAAAAATGTCAGCAGGTTTGTTGAACAGGCTGTCGGTTCGGATATATTGGCTTAAAATCAGGCAGCTAAAAAAAGTGAAAGGAAATGTGGCGGGTGCTTTTTTTGCGGCATCTGAACATGGTGACTTGAATGAATAATGGATCAATTATAAAAGTTTCCGGTCCGCTTGTTGTTGCAAGCGGAATGCGCAACGCAAATATGTTTGACGTTGTTCGCGTAAGCGACAAAAGGCTGATCGGTGAAATTATTGAAATGCATGGTGATCAGGCTTCAATTCAGGTTTATGAAGAAACCTCGGGTCTTGGTACCGGAGAGCCTGTTGAATCAACCGGTGAGCCTCTCAGTGTTGAACTCGGACCGGGTCTGATAGGCGGTATTTTCGACGGAATTCAAAGACCGCTTGAAGAAATTATGAAAATTGCAGGTAACAATCTTCAAAGAGGAATTGAAGTGCCTTCGCTTTCAAGAGAAAAGCTTTGGCATTTTAATCCTGTTCTAAAGATCGGCGACAAAGTTCAGGGCGGAGATGTCATCGGAACCGTTCAGGAAACAGATATTGTTCTTCATAAAATTATGGCTGCACCAAAAGTCAAGGGTATCATTAAAGAAATTTCAGAAGGCGATTTCACCGTTGAAGATTCTGTTGCGGTTATAACCGATGAAAAAGGTAACGATGTTCCTGTAAAGCTTATGCAAAAATGGCCTGTTCGCCGCAGCAGACCTTATAAGAAAAAGCTTTCTCCGAATGTTCCGCTTGTAACGGGTCAGCGTGTTATTGACACGCTTTTCCCGATTGCAAAAGGCGGTGTTGCGGCAATTCCGGGACCTTTTGGCAGCGGCAAAACCGTAACGCAGCATCAGCTTGCAAAATGGGCTGAAGCTGACATCGTTGTATATATCGGCTGCGGTGAAAGAGGAAACGAAATGACCGATGTTCTCAACGAATTTCCTGCCCTTATTGATCCGCACACAGGAAAATCGCTCATGGAGAGAACTGTTTTGATCGCAAACACTTCCGATATGCCCGTTGCTGCTCGTGAAGCTTCCATATATACAGGTATAACCATAGCCGAATATTTCAGAGATATGGGATACAGCGTTGCGCTCATGGCGGATTCAACATCACGTTGGGCAGAAGCACTTCGTGAAATGTCCGGACGACTGGAAGAAATGCCCGGTGAAGAGGGATATCCCGCATATCTCGGTTCAAGACTTGCTCAGTTTTATGAAAGAGCAGGCAGGGTAATTTCACTCGGCAGCGAAGATCGTGAGGGTGCGCTGTCGGTAATCGGCGCAGTTTCTCCTGCCGGCGGTGATATTTCCGAACCGGTTACACAGGCAACGCTCAGAATTGTTAAGGTCTTTTGGGGACTTGATTCCTCTCTTGCATATAAACGTCATTTCCCGGCAATCAACTGGCTTACAAGTTACTCACTTTACGCCGCAAGTCTTGGAAAATGGTTTGATGAAAATGTCAGCGACGATTGGACTGCGCTTCGTGCAAGACTGATGAAAATTCTTTCCGAAGAAGCAGAACTTGATGAAATTGTTAAACTTGTCGGTATGGACGCTCTTTCTGCTTCCGACCGACTGAAAATGGAAGTTGCTCGCTCAATTCGTGAAGACTTTCTCCATCAGCTTGCTTTTCACGAGGTTGACACCTATTCTTCACTTGAAAAACAGCTTTTGATGATGCGACTTGTCACAATGTATTATGACAAATCTCTTGAATGTCTTGAAAAAGGCGGAAACATTGAAAAAATTGTTTCCATACCTTCAAGAGAGAGCATCGGAAGATTTAAATATGTTAAAGAAGAAGATATAGAAAAAGAATTTGATGAAATTTGTGCTGAAGTTTCAGCTGAATTGGAAAACACTTTGAAAGGAGAGGATGACTGATGCCGAAAGAATACAGAACCATACAGGAAGTCTCAGGTCCTCTTATGCTTGTCAAAGAGGTTGAGGGTGTTGCGTATAACGAGCTTGGCGAAATTGAACTTTCAAATGGTGAAAAAAGGCGTTGCCGTGTTCTTGAAGTAAACGGCACAAATGCTCTTGTTCAGCTTTTTGAATCATCGGAAGGTATCAATCTTGCCGAAAGCAAAGTAAGATTTCTGGGCAGACAAATGGAACTCGGTGTTTCCGAAGATATGCTCGGACGAGTTTTTGACGGTCTCGGCAGACCCATTGACGGCGGTCCGTCCATTATTCCCGAAAAAAGACTTGATGTAAACGGTACACCGATGAACCCTGCCGCAAGAAGCTATCCGCAAGAATTCATTCAAACGGGTATTTCGGCAATTGATGGTCTTAACACGCTTGTAAGAGGTCAGAAGCTCCCGATCTTTTCAGCTTCCGGTCTGCCTCATGCAGAACTTGCGGCTCAGATCGCCCGTCAGGCAAAGGTAAGAGGAACCGATGAACAGTTTGCCGTTGTTTTTGCGGCAATGGGTATCACTTTTGAAGAATCCAACTATTTTGTTGAATCTTTCCGTGAAACCGGAGCAATTGACAGAACCGTCATGTTCTCAAACCTTGCAAATGACCCTGCAATCGAAAGAATCGCAACTCCGAAAATGGCTCTTACCGCCGCCGAATACCTTGCCTTTGACAAGGGTATGCATGTTTTGGTTATCCTGACCGATATTACAAACTATGCAGATGCGCTTCGTGAGGTTTCGGCCGCAAGAAAAGAAGTTCCCGGCAGAAGAGGTTATCCGGGTTATATGTATACCGATCTTGCAGGCATTTATGAAAGAGCGGGCAGACAAAAGGGTAAAAACGGCAGTATCACAATGATACCGATTTTAACGATGCCCGAAGATGATAAAACGCATCCGATACCGGACCTTACAGGTTATATAACTGAGGGTCAGATCATTTTAAGCCGTGAATTATACAGAAAAGGTATTACACCGCCTATTGATGTTTTGCCGTCGCTTTCAAGACTTAAAGATAAAGGTATCGGCGAGGGTAAAACAAGGGCCGATCATTCAAACACAATGAATCAGCTTTTCTCAGCATATGCAAGAGGAAAAGATGCAAAAGAGCTTATGGTCATTCTCGGCGAAGCTGCTTTGACTGATATGGATAAGCTGTATGCTAAGTTTGCCGATGAATTTGAAAAAGAATATGTTTCTCAGGGAAGCGAGTCAAACCGCAGTATTGAAGAAACACTCGATATCGGCTGGAAGCTTCTTTCAATTTTACCGAGAAGTGAACTGAAACGAATCAGTGATGAGTTTCTCGATAAATACTATATCGAAAAGCAATAAGACTTTTATTATTAATAATAATGAAAGGAAACGGCAATGGTTCTTTTTAAACCTTGCCTTGGAATGATTTTATGGCGGTAATGAATGTTAATCCCACCCGCATGGAACTTACAAACTTAAAAAGGAAGCTTATTACTGCCCGCAGGGGTCATAAGCTTCTGAAAGATAAGCGTGACGAGCTAATGAGGCAGTTTCTTTTGCTTGTTCGTGAAAACAAAGAATTAAGAGTTAAAGTTGAGAAGGGAATCAAAAACGCAAATTCTCATATGGCACTTGCAAGAAGCGTTATGGATGACAAAAGCCTTGAAGTTGCGCTTATGATGCCGAGCCAAAAAATGAGCGTTGAAGTGGAAGAAAAAAACGTCATGAGTGTTATTGTACCCGAGTTTAAAACGCAGCTTAAAACCGCAAATGACGGTGAAGTTTATTCTTACGGTTATGCTTTTACTTCGTGCGATCTGGACGATGCTGTCAAATCTCTTGCGGATATTATGCCTGATATGATCAAGCTTGCTCAAATTGAAAAGCAATGTCAGCTCATGGCGTCTGAAATTGAAAAAACTCGCCGAAGAGTAAACGCTCTTGAGCATGTCATGATACCGCAGTATGAAGAAACCATACGTTATATTACGATGAAGCTTGACGAAAACGAGCGTTCTTCCACAACAAGACTGATGAAAGTGAAAGATATGATGCTTGAAAAGGCTCACGGTTATTCTGCATGACAGATGATCAGATTTTAATTTCTCATGCGCGTGATTTGAAAAATAAAAGTGCGGATTGTTCTGTGATTACCAACACAGCTTTTCTTGATTTGCATCAGCGCTCAATATTATTTTCAATTGAGCGTGAAAACGGCGAATATGTCAAAACCTTTTATTTCGGAGGATATGAAACTGCTGAGCGTGTTTGCGCTGTTTTTGTTCCGCGGTTTTATGATATTGAACATATCGGCGGTTATTATGAAAAAAACGAAAGTGAAAATCCGTTGTCACTGATAAGAGTTGAAAAAGATAAGTTTTCTTCTCTGACACACCGTGATTATCTTGGGGCGGTTATGGGTCTCGGAATTAAAAGGGAAGCAATCGGCGATATTATCACGGACGATGACGGCTGTTATATTATCACACTGAAAAGTGCAGCACGGTTTCTTTCGGAAAATCTTGTTTCTGTTGGCAGAGGTTCTGTCAGAACTTTTGAAGTTCCTTTTGAAAAAATCAAAGAAACGCATCAGGCTACTGAAGAAATCAGTGCATTTATAGCATCAGAACGGCTTGACAATTTTGTTTCGGCAGCTTTTTCGCTTTCAAGAACAAATTCATCTGCGGCAATCACCAAAGGCATTGTTTTTGTCAATAATGTTTTATGTGATAAAACAGATGCTAAAATAAGCGTCGGAGATAAAGTTGTACTACGAGGTAAGGGTAAAACTGTTTTTTCCTCTGTTGACGGAAAAAGCAAAAAAGGCAGACTGCACATAACAATAACAAAATATTTATAATTAATTTAGACATATAAAGACCGTTAAAATGCGGTCTTTTAATTTTTATAAAAAACAGATTTATTGTTTTTGTGTCAAAAAACTTTCGTTATTCATAAGATACAAAGGGTAAACATAAAATAATAACCCGAAAGGTGATTTTATGAACAATTTTGATGAACTGATTGAAAAATACAGTCGAGAGCTTGTTAATGCAAAAAGTAAATCAATTTTGCAGGCCATTGAAGATGAAGAAATTGAAAAAACAGAAGTTGATAATATAAGTTCTGAAGATGAACTTACAGTCGCAGTTGTTTCGGAAAACATTATGCCGCAACAGGAAAAGGAAAATGAAAAAATTCAAAACAATGAACAAGTATCTGTTAAAAATGAAGCAATCGAAGAAGACATGAATGAAGATTTACAGAATATTAACACTGACACAGATCCCGATAATATGGGAACAGGACTTCTTCGTGTTCAGGTTTATGCCGCCAATCAGGTTTACCCTATAAGTTCGGCATATGTAACCGTAACCGACACGAACGACGATAAAATATATTTTCAAGGCTATACAGATACTGACGGCATTGTTGATAACATATCTTTACCCGCACCTATAAGGACAATGTCGGAATCTCCGTCAAGAATAAAGCCATATGCACAATATAATGTAACCGTTGAACACCCGAGGTTTATTTCACGAAAATATAAAGGTGTACCGGTTTTTTCAACAATAAAATCCGTTCAGGCTGTTCAGCTTGTGCCAAGTGATAATAACGGTACTGACAGTGAAACAGTAACGGAGTCCGAATCAAACGAATTACTTCTTAAAACACCACAACAGCAATAATAAATCATATTTTAATGAAAGGATAGAATGCGTAAAATTTTGATACGCATCAACGGTGATTATTATGCCAAACGGAGTTGTTGTTCCCGAATATATAACAGTTCATCTCGGACCGCCGGATTCAAACGCAGAAAACATAACAGTTCCTTTTGTTGATTACATCAAAAATGTTGCCTCAAGCGAAATTTATCCTACATGGCCGGAAAGTGCGCTTCGGGCTAATATAATAGCGCAGATTTCCATTGCACTAAACAGAATCTATAATGAGTTTTATCGCTCGCAGGGCTATGATTTTGATATTACAAATTCAACGCAATATGACCAATCATTTCAGCCCGGACGCGATTATTTTGAGAACATATCAAGAATTGTTGATGAAATTTTCAATTCCTATGTTGTGGTGCAGGGAAATGTTCAGCCGTATTTTACAGAATATTGTGACGGAATCAATGTGTCCTGCAAAGGTCTGAAACAGTGGGGTACAGTTACTCTTGCAAATCAAGGATATACGCCCTATGAAATTTTGCAGTATTATTACGGCGATAACATTGACATAAAACGTGCTCAGCCCGGTGAAAATATTCCGTCTTATCCCGGTCAGCCATTGAAATTCGGTTCAGCTCTTGAAGAAGTCAGAACCATTCAAAAGCAGTTAAACAGAATTGCAAGAAACTACCCGATGATTCCGGTTATTCCGGAAACAGACGGTATATACGGTAAACAAACAGAAAATGCCGTGAAGGCTTTTCAGCAGATTTTTAACCTCGAGCCCGACGGCATTGTCGGCGAAGCAACATGGTATACGATTAAGCGAATATATAACGCCGTCAAACGCCTTTCGGAACTTTATTCAGAGGGAATTACCATCAGTGAGGCTCAGCGTGAATATCCGTATCAGCTTCAAAAAGGCTCAACAGGTGTGTATGTCCGAATTATTCAATATTTTCTTGATTTTTTATCCTATTTCAATTCCTCGCTACCTCATCTCAGCTACGATGGAATTTTCGGCTCACAAACCGAGCAGGCTGTTAAAATTTTTCAGCAGGAAAACGGTCTGCCGGTAACAGGAATCGTTGACAGAGCAACATGGAATGAAATTCTCAATGAATATGACAATATTCTGAAATCACTCCCGTATGAGTTTCAGTCATATTCTGCTTTTTTGTTTCCGGGATATACTCTTGTTGAAGGCGCAGAGGGGAAGGCTGTTGAACAGCTTCAAACATTTTTACAGGTGATTTCTCAGAATTTAAGCTCAGTACCTTATGTTGCTGTTGACGGTATTTACGGTCCGCAAACGGAAAACGCCGTAAAAGTTATTCAAGGTCTCTACGGAATTCCGCAAACAGGCGATGTCGGTCCATTGACCTGGAATGCAATTGTTGAGCTTTATAATGATTTTCGTACATTTTAGTTTTGTATAAAACAGTTTCTTTTACCAATAATATTTGTATCATGAATCATGGGAAAGGAAACGGATTTAAGCTTTAATATTGATTATTAAATGTCTTATCATTATGCCGTATATAAAAGAATGAGTGATTTTGACAAACCGTATGAGGATAATCTTGTCATGGTCAACCGAAAGCTTCGTGTTGATGAAAGCTTTGATATGCTTGTTAAACGCATTAAAATTGCAGACAAAAAAGCAACTTTTTATTGTATTGACGGCTTTGTCAAAGACGAAATGTTTGAAAAAATGCTTGAATATTTAAGTAAACTAACCGATAAAGACTTAAAAAGCATTACAGATGCCGACGACTTTCTGAACAGTAATATAACTTACATTGAATCGAGCACGGAAGAAAGCATAGATAAGTTTGCAACCTTTGTTCTGTCCGGGGCAATCGGAATGATTGTTGAAGGCTTCACAAAGGCGATAATAATTGATTCACGAACTTATCCCGCCAGAGATGTTCAGGAACCTGAATCCGACAAAGTGCTCAGAGGTTCACATGAAGGCTTTGTTGAAACGGTTATTTTTAATACGGCGTTGATAAGACGAAAAATCAGAAATCCGCTTCTGACTTTAAAATCAATGCAAATCGGCAGCGAATCCAAAACGGATATTGTCATTTGCTATCTTGAAAGCACTGTAAACAGGAAACAGCTTGATGCTGTTATGAAAAAACTGAAAAGCATTGAAGTTAAAAGCCTGACAATGGGGCAGGAAAGTTTAAGAGAATGTCTATTGCCGTATCAGCCTTGGAATCCGTTTCCAAAGGTCAGATATACCGAAAGACCGGACACTGCCGCTGCGTGCATTTATGACGGCAACGTAATAATTCTTGCAGACGGGTCACCGTCGGCAATGATCATTCCGACAGGTATTTTCGATTTTGTTCAGGATATCAACGACTATTATTTTCCTCCTATGGTCGGTACTTTTCTCCGATATGTCAGAGCCGTTGTGTTCGGTCTTTCACTTTTGCTTGTTCCGTCGTGGTATCTTATAACACTTTATGCAGAAAAAGTCCCTGATTCGTGCAGATTCATTCTTATCAACGAACCAAACGGAGTTCCGCTGATACTTCAGCTTTTGATTGTTGAATTTGTAATTGATACTTTACGGTTGGCTTCTTTGAACACACCGAGTTCCTTGAGTAATTCCTTCAGCGTTGTCGGTGCACTGGTTTTGGGAGAGTTTGCCGTAGCTTCCGGTATTTTTGTTTCTGAAGTTGTTTTGTTTATGGCGTTTGCGGCAATTTCAAATTTCACTCAGCCAAGTTATGAATTAGGCTATGCAATAAAAGTTTTCCGCGTAATCATATTGATACTGACGTCTATTTTCCATTTTTGGGGATATATTGCAGGTGTTGCATTAGCTGTTCTTGTTGTTTGCACAACAAAAACAGTCAGCGGATATACCTATCTTTATCCGCTGTTCCCGTTCGATGCAAAAGCACTCGGAAGCCTGTTAATCAGAAAAAGCATTAAAGCCTCCTATAAAAAACAATAATAAAAATCACTGCAAGCTCGTTCCATCAGCTTGCAGTGATTTTTTTGATCATAAAATTGTTTTATAAATAAGCGGTTTTTCTTTTGGCTTTTCCTGAGAAAAATTAATTGCAGATTCAAACAGCTTTTCAGCTTGTTCAATGCTTTTTTCATTATTTGTAAACAGCCTTGCAATTACTTCACCGCTTTTTACATAATCGCCTGTTTTTTTGCAAAGAACAATTCCGGCTGTATAATCAATTTTATCTTCTTTTTTAATACGTCCTGCACCGAGTATAACACTGCAAATCCCAATTTTTTCGGCATCGGTATGGTTTATATATCCTGTATTTTTTGAAATAACAGAATGTTCAAATTTTGCTTTCGGCAGTTTATCAGTATCTTCAATCAAAGATATATCGCCGCCTTGTGCTTTCACAAATTCAAGGAATTTTCTATATGCACTTTTATCTTCAAGTGCTTTTTCGACATTTTTTTTAGATGTTTCATATGAAACATTTATTGCAAGCATAACCATATTGGCGGCAAGTTCAACACATACTTTATATAAATCATTCTTGAGTTCACCTTTAAGAACCTTAACGGCTTCTTCAATTTCAAGAGTGTTTCCGATATGAGTTCCGAGCGGAGAGTCCATATCAGTAATTAATGCTGAAGTTTTTCTTCCGGCTTGTTTTCCGATATTTACCATTTTTCTGCAAAGAAGTTCTGCGTCTTCTTCTGTTTTCATAAAAGCGCCGCTCCCGGTTTTAACATCAAGAACAATGCAATCCGAGCCTGCCGCAAGCTTTTTGCTCATAATGCTTGAAGCTATAAGCGGAATACTTCCGACGGTTGCTGTTGCATCTCGCAAAGCATAAATCTTTTTGTCAGCAGGTGCAAGATTTCCGGTTTGTCCGACAATGCTGATTCCGATTTCTTTAACTTGTTTAATAAAATCCTCCGGTGAAAGCGAAACATTGAAACCCTTGATTGCTTCAAGTTTATCAACTGTTCCGCCTGTATGTCCGAGACCTCGACCGCTCATTTTTGCAACTTTGATTCCTAAAGAAGCAACAATCGGGGCAACGATTAAAGTTGTTTTGTCACCGACGCCGCCGGTACTGTGTTTATCTGCTGTTACACCACCGACAGCCGAAAGGTCAAGCATGTCTCCGGATTTTGCCATTTTTTCAGTAAGATAAAAAATTTCATCATCTGTCATTGAGTTTAAATATATTGCCATAAGCAAAGCAGAGGCCTGATAATCTTTAATTTCTCCGTTTAAATAGCCGTCAATAAAAAACTCAATTTCATCTTTCGTCAATTCAAGCCCGTCTCGCTTATGCGAAATAATATCATAAATTCTCATAAATCCTCCCGCAAAATTGATAGCTAACAGCATAGCCACCGCATATGCGGTGGCTATGCCAATAAATCTTATAAGTTATTACTTATAATTATGTTACTTATTGAGCAACTGTTGTGTCTTCAACTGTTGTATCTTCTGCAGTTGTGTCTTCAGCAGAAGTATCTTCAGCAGATATTGCTTCATCAGATGTTGTTTCTGCGCCTGTGGTGGTTGTTCCATTGTCAGCCGAACTACAAGCTACAAGTGAGAAAAGCATAAGAGCTGCAAGAACGATTGCTAAAACTTTTTTCATTGAAAAAACCTCCTTAATATTTTGGCATAGATTGAAATGCTTTCACATCCCTTAGCCGATTGTTATTATATCACAACTTTCATAAAAATCAATATAATACTGACAATTTTATCCAATTTAATAAAAATATTTTGAAGAAAAATCCGTAAAATCTATAAAGAATTACAATATTGTAACTATCTTAAGATATTGTTAACAGAAACTTCATGATTCGAAATATCGTTTGCCGAAAAACTGTGAGGTAACAAGTCAAGTAAAGACATAATTTTAAATTCATCAGAATCTTTTCCGAGAATGATTTTAAAGTCATCCTTGCAAAATTCTCTCATAACCTGACGGCAAAGACCGCAAGGAAAGAAATAATCTTTAAACTGAAGCTTATATCCACCGACAACAGCAATTGCACAAAATTCTTTTTCACCCTCACTGATGGCTTTGAAAAAAGCAGTTCTTTCTGCGCAGTTAGTGGGCGAATAGGCTGCGTTTTCGATGTTGCAACCGGTATATATTTTTCCGCTTCTTGAAAGGAGTGCGGCGCCGACTGTGTAGCCGGAGTAGGGTGCATAGGCAAACTTTGCTGCCTTTTTGGCTGCTTTTATAAGTTCTGCTTCATTCATATTAAAAATCTCCTATAATTTCTTTTTTGAAGCTTACGCCCGAAAGCTCAGATGAAACGCCGAAAATGTCTGCAATTGTTTTTCCGATGTCTGCATAGGTTTCTCTTGTTCCGAGATTAACGCCTTTTTTAACGTGTTTTCCAAGCACAAGAAGCGGAATATATTCTCTTGAATGGTCGGTGCTTTCAGTAAGCGGATCACAGCCATGATCGGCAGTAATCATAACAATATCACCATCTTTCATTTCGTCAAGAAAAGAACCGAGCCAGCTGTCAAATTCAGAAATTGCTTTTGCATAGCCGACAGCATCATTTCTGTGACCGTATAGCATATCGAAATCAACAAGATTGGTAAAGCAAAGTCCGGTAAAATCTGTTTTTGCAAACTGTGAAGTTAAACGCATTCCGTCTTTGTTTGAAACGGTAGGATTGGCTTTTTTGAGTCCCTTTCCGGCAAAAATATCATAAATTTTACCCACAGGCAGAACATCAAATCCGTTCTTTGAAAGAATATCGAGAAGAGTTTCTCCCTGCGGCTCAAGAGCAAAATCATGCCTTCCGCTTGTTCTTTTAAAATTCGGATAGGTTCCGTCAAAAGGTCTTGCAATCACACGTCCGACAGCATTTTCGCCGCAAAGGATTTTTCTTGCCGCTTTACAGTATTCATAAAGCTGTTCTCTCGGAACAATGCTTTCGTGCGCAGCAACCTGAAATACACTGTCAGCAGAGGTATAAACAATCAGTTTGCCTGTTTCAAGATGTTCTCTGCCGTAATCAGAAATTACCTGCGTTCCGGAATAAGGCTTATTGCACAGCACACCTCTTGAAGTTGCTTTCTCAAACTTTTCAATAATATCTTTCGGAAAGCCGTTCGGATAAGTCGGCATGGCTTTTTTACTTATAAGACCGCAGATTTCCAAGTGTCCCGTTGTGGTGTCTTTACCCTTTGAAGCTTCTTTTAATCTTCCGAATGCACCTACCGGGTGGGGATATGATGGAGCATAATCATTGCCGTCGATGTTAAAAATACCTGCTTTTTCAAGATTAGGGGCAAAAAACTCCTTTTGCATAAAGCAAGAATGCAAAGTGTTGCTTCCCTCATCGCCGTAGATTGCCGCATCGGGTAAAGCGCCGATTCCAAAGCTGTCAAGAACAATCAGAAAAACCCGTTTAATTTTCATGAGTATCACTTTCCGTTTCCACAGTAGTTTCAAGAGCGATTTTAACCATATCTGTGAATGTGTTTTGTCTTTCTTCGGCACTGCAGCCCGGACAGCTCTCCTGAAGCGGTAAATCCGAAACTGTGCAGATTGCAAGAGCTTTCTTTTTAAGTTTCATAGCGGTAAGATAAAGTCCTGCCGCTTCCATTTCAACAGCAAGAGAACCGACTGCCGCCCACTTTTTGTTGTTTTCTTCGTCGGCGTCATAAAATGTGTCCGAAGAATAAAGATTACCGACTTTCATTTCAATTCCGAGTTTTTTAGCACAGTTAACAGCTGTCGAAAGAAGTTCGAAAGAGCAGGTAGGTGCAATCTGACCGTTCACATCAAACTGTTTTGCAAAGGCAGAATTTGTGTTTGCTCCAATTCCGGCAACAATGTCACGAAGCTTGATTTCCTCGGCAAGTCCGCCTGCAGAACCGATTCTGATTATGTTTTCAACACCAAAAAAGGAATACAGTTCATGCGAATAAATGCCTATGGACGGTATACCCATACCGCTTGCCATAACAGAAACCTTGTGATTTTTATAATATCCGGTGTATCCTTGAATTGAACGGACATTATTAATCAGAACAGCGTTTTCAAGAAAATTTTCCGCAATCATTTTTGCACGAAGCGGATCACCGGGCATAAGAACGGTTTTTGCAAAACCGATTTTATCCAGAAGATTAATATGCGGTGTGCTTATCATTACTTTCCATCTCCTTATGCGTTTCATTTTTTATCAGTTTAACAATCCTGCTTGTTCCAAGCCTTGAAGCACCGAGATTTATCATATCTTCGGCATCTTTCAAGCTCGTAATTCCGCCTGCCGCTTTAATTTTAACATGCGGGTCTACATATTGAGAAAACAGTTTAATATCTTCTCTTGTTGCACCGCCTGTTGAAAATCCGGTTGATGTTTTGATGAAGTCCGCACCTGACAGGGAAACGATTTTGCACATTTTTATTTTTTCTTCATCGGTCAGAAGGCAGGTTTCGATGATTACTTTTAAAATTTTTTCGCCGCATACTTTTTTTACGGCTTTGATTTCATCTGACAAATCATCATATCTTTTTTCTTTGAGCATACCAATATTGATGACCATATCAATTTCATCAGCACCGTTTTCAATTGCATCTTTTGCTTCAAAGCATTTAACCGTCGTAGTGCTGTAGCCGTTCGGGAAGCCGATAACTGTACAGATTTTGACTTTGTCACCGACATATTCCTTTGCCGTCTTAACATATGTCGGTGCAATGCAAACACTTGCACAGCCGTAATCGACGGCGTCTTTGCATACTTGTTTGATTTCATCGCTGACGGCAGTGACAGAAAGCAGTGTGTGGTCAACCTTAGAAAGTATTTCTTGAATTTCCATTTGTTTTCTCCTTTTCGTTTTCGTTCAATTCATATTTTATATTTATATATATAAAAAGTCAATTATGGCGGCTTATTCTTTTATTTTACTCAAAATTATTGTAAATTATCTTAAAATGGTATATATTTATAAAGTACAAAGCGGCTTTCTTGCCGTATGAGAAGGAGAAATATTATGGAAAGCTATACAATCACAAAAGATACGAAGCTAAAAGACATTTTGAAATCACCGTCCGGTCATGACATTATCAAAAAAGCGTTATATACTGTCGGAATTGACAGCAGTATTATAACCAAAACACCCCTCGGCTCACTGAAAATATCTGCACTTGAAAAGCTTTCTTTCGGAAAAATCGACAGCAGTTTTATTGATTCGCTGATTACAATGCTTAACAGCGAAAAATCCATTCCGCTTTGCGACGATGCACCGATTGAAAAGAAATGGTGGAAAGAAGCCGTTTTTTATCAGATTTATCCGCGTTCGTTCAACGATTCCAACGCTGACGGAATAGGCGATTTAAACGGTATTATTGAAAAGCTTGATTATCTGAAAGATCTTGGCATCAATGCAATCTGGTGCAGTCCGATTTATGATTCACCGAATGATGACAACGGCTATGACATCAGAAATTACCGCAAAATCATGGAAGAATTCGGTTCAATGGAAGATTTTGACCGCCTGTTGTCCGAAATACATAAGCGTGACATGAAACTGATAATGGATCTTGTTATTAACCACAGTTCAGATGAACATGAATGGTTCAAAAGCTCAGTAAGCGATCCTGATTCACCGTACCGTGATTATTACATATGGAGAGACGGCGATGAAAATACACCGCCGAACAATTGGGATTCAATTTTCCGCGGCAGTGCATGGAATTATTATCCCGAAAGAAAACAATGGGCGCTTCATCTGTTTTCAAAAAAGCAGATGGACTTTAACTGGGAAAATGAAAAATTAAGAAAAGACCTTTATGATATGGTAAATTGGTGGCTTGAAAAAGGTGTTGACGGGTTCCGTCTTGATGTTATCAGCTTTATTTCCAAAACACCCGGACTTCCGGACGGAAACGAGCTTATCGGCTCACTGATGGGCTTTAAAGGCTGTGAACATTATTTTTACGGACCGAAGCTTCATGAATATCTTCATGAAATGTATGAAAACACTTTTAAAAACTATGATGCTTTCACCGTCGGCGAATGTCAGGGCACGGGAATTGAAATGAGTAAGCTCATGACCGGCGATTACCGGGAAGAGCTCAGCACCGTGTTTTCTTTTGATCACATGGATAATCCCGGAAAAGCGAGATTCCAGAAATATAAATATGATTTGCGCCCTATGGCAAAAGAACTTGTTAACTGGCAGCTTGGCTACGGCAATCACTGCTGGCCGGTTGTTTTCTTTGAAAATCATGACTGGCCGAGAATGACCTCAAAGGTTTGCCCGGACGGCGTTTATGCAGACAGAGTCAGTAAGCTTCTTGCTGTTATGCAAATGACATTCAAAGGAACACCGTTTGTCTATCAGGGACAGGAAATCGGCATGACGAACTGCGCTTTTGAAGATATGAACGGTTTTCGTGATGTTGAATCGATCAATACATATAATGAGCAGATTGAGAAAGGCAAAACAAGCAAAGAAGCCTTTGAAATTGTTATGGCAGGAAGCCGCGACCATGCAAGAACGCCTATGCAGTGGTCAACCGAAGAAAATGCCGGTTTTTCTTCTTGCACACCATGGATTGAAGTTAACAAGAATTATAAAAACATCAATGTTGAATCTGAGTTGAAAGACGAAGATTCCGTTCTGAATTTTTATAAAAAAATGATAGCTCTCAGACATGAGCACCCGGCTTTGGTTTACGGATCGTTCAGTCTTGTAAGTAAAAGCTTTGGAGATGTACTTTCTTATTACAGAACCGATAAAGATGACGGTGTTTATTTTGTTGAGATGAATCTTACCGATAAAGAAAAAGCACGTACAGTTTGCACAAACGGATTTAAGCTTGTCGTTTCAAATGTTTCAGTAGCTAAGACAGAAAAACTTTCACCGTATGAAGCAAATGTTTATAAGGTAAACTGACATAAGTTTTGTAAAAATAAAAAATCACAGCCGAAACTCAGAAAATGAAATTCAAAACGCACACAACAAGATTTTTGTTATGCGCCTAAAGCATCCCACTGCTCAGTGTTTTCCGACTGTGATTTCCGTTTCAAAACGCTGGGCTTCCCCGCATATTTGAAACTGCGGAGAAGCTCACAAACGCTTTGAACTTTATCCGCTGATATTATTTTTGGCAGGTATCAAATTCAGATACCTGCCAATTTTTTCATCTGTTAATAGATCATTTAAGCTTATTGATCATCATTTTTGCAGCTTTATAAATATCGCCGCAGCCGAGAGTAATTATAATATCACCTTTTTTGGCATTTTTAACAACATAATCCGAAACTTCTTCAAAGGTGTTAAACCATACGCTGCCCGGTATTTTTTCTGCAAGGTCTTTTGTATAAATATTATAAGTGTTGATTTCTCTTGACCCCATAATCTCGGTCATAACGCATTTGTCCGGAATCTGAAGCACTCGCACGAAATCATCAAAAAGAATAGACGTCCTAGAATAGGTGAAAGGCTGAAAAACTGCCCAGACCGTATTATAACCCATTTTCATAACGGCATTAAGAATTGCTTCAAGCTCGTTCGGGTGATGCGCATAATCATC
>JBJEOJ010000148.1:0-1911 GCA_051880655.1 Acutalibacteraceae bacterium
AAAGCTCGAAGCTCTTCAGAAAGCGGGCAACGACCCGTTTGAAATCACAACCGCCGAGCAGTCAATCACAAATGCCGAAATTTCGGCACGCTTTGAAGAACTTGAAAACACCGATGTTTCCATCTGCGGAAGAATTGTTGCATGGCGTGACATGGGCAAGGCAAACTTCATTGAAATGAGCGACAGAAGCGGTAAAATTCAGGTTTATGTTCGCATCAATGACATCGGCGAAGAGCAGTTTGCTCAGTTCAAAAAATGGGACATCGGCGATATTGTTGAAGTCAAAGGCTTTGTTTTCAAAACAAGAAGAGGTCAGATTTCCGTACATGCAAAAAGCATCAGACTGCTTTCAAAATCACTTCTTCCTCTCCCCGAAAAGTTCCACGGACTGACCAACACCGACACAAGATACCGTCAGCGTTATCTTGACCTTATCATGAATCCCGATGTAATGGACACTTTTGTCAAGCGTTCCAAAATTATCAGCACCATCAGAAAATATCTTGACGGTCAGGGCTTTATTGAGGTTGAAACTCCGATGCTTGTTCAGAACGCAGGCGGTGCGGCGGCAAGACCGTTTGAAACGCACTTTAACGCACTTGACGAAGATTTAAGACTGCGTATTTCCCTTGAGCTTTATTTAAAGCGTCTTATCGTCGGCGGCATGGAAAGAGTTTATGAAATCGGCAGAGTATTCAGAAACGAAGGTCTTGACACAAGACACAACCCCGAATTTACTCTCATGGAGCTTTATCAGGCTTACACCGATTATCACGGCATGATGGATCTGACCGAAAATCTTTACCGCACCGTGGCGCAGGAGGTTCTCGGCACAACAACCATCGTTTATAACGGCATTGAAATGGATCTCGGAAAGCCGTTTGAAAGAATCACCATGGTTGACGCTGTCAAGAAATATTCGGGCGTTGATTTCAATGAAATCAAAACAGACGAAGAAGCAAAAGCTCTTGCCAAAGAAAAAGGCATTGAGTTTGAAGACAGACACAAAAAAGGCGACATTCTCAACCTCTTCTTTGAAGAATATGTTGAAGAGCATCTCATTCAGCCGACCTTTGTTATGGATCACCCGATTGAGATTTCTCCGCTTACCAAGAAAAAGCCGGGCAACCCCGACTATGTTGAGCGCTTTGAATTTTTCATGAACGGTTGGGAAATGGCAAACGCTTACTCAGAGCTCAACGACCCGATTGATCAGCGTGAACGCTTCAAGCAGCAGGATGCTCTTTCGGCGGCAGGCGACGAAGAAGCCAACCACACCGATGAAGATTTCCTCACCGCTTTGGAATACGGCATGGCTCCCACAGGCGGAATCGGCTTCGGCATTGACAGAATGACAATGCTCATGACAGACTCGTCTGCAATCAGAGACGTGCTGTTGTTCCCCACGATGAAATCACTTGACAAATAAAATGAAAACGGGCAGTCTCAAGTCGGGATTGCCCATTTTTTGAAGCTGTTATCAAGTTTAAACAGCAAAAGAAGAAATTTTCAAAGAACAAAAACATTTAGTATAAAATCACGGGAGCTTTTATGAAAATTACCTATATCAATCACAGCGGTTTTTTGGTTGAAACAAAAGACTGCTATTATATCTTTGATTATTATCGGGGCAATTTGCCCGACCTTGACGAAAACAAACCTGCCGTTGTTTTGTGCAGTCATTTTCATCACGACCATTTTAACCCGGAAATATTCAACATGCTTAACCGTATGCATATAAACTATCAGGCGGTTCTGGCTAAGGATATCAGCAAAAGTCAGTATCCTGCCTCAGTCAAAGTTACAAAAGCATATCACAATCAGACATATGCGCTTGATAACGGGTCGGTTGTTCAGACGCTGCTTTCAACCGACAGCGGCGTTGCCTTTATCCTGAAAACAAAAGAGGGC
>JBJEOJ010000149.1:0-1909 GCA_051880655.1 Acutalibacteraceae bacterium
TAAACCGCACAATCGGGATTGTTAACAGTTATTTTTTCAAGATTATCACAATTCACAAACGCTTGGTTAGAAATATATTGAGCAGAAACCGGAATGTTGATTTCTTTCAATGCAGAGCAGCCTGCGAAAGAACCTGTTCCAACAAATTCCAATGTTTCGGGTAGTGTTACACTTTCAAGTGAAGTGCAATCAGCAAAAATCCAATATCCGATTTTTGCTAAGCTTTCAGGAATCTCGATATTCTTCAGGGATGAGCAGCCACCGAAAGCGTTTTCACCAAGATAGGTAAGGGTGTTGGAAAGTTTGACATTTACAAGGTTTGAACAATTAGAAAAAGCATAATCATTGATTGTCGTTACTCCGTCAGAAATTATAACATTTGTCAATCTGTTGCAGGAGGAAAATGCTTCATAACCGATACTTCTTACATTGTCAGGAATTGTATATTCTGTTTCTTCTTTTTCCTCAGGATATTGAATAAGCACTGTTTTAGCTTTATTAAACAAAACACCATTTTCGCTTGAATATGCAGTGTTTTCATCTGAAACATTGATTTCCTTAAGACTGTTACAATCGCCAAATGCATAATCACCTATACTTGTAACACTGTCCGGAATCGTTATGCCGGTTAAGCTACTACAATTGTAAAACGCCCAACTGCCAATGCTTGTAACACTGTCAGGAATCGTTACGCTTGTTAAACTGTCGCAACCACTAAAAGCAGAAATTCCGATGCTTGTTACGCTTTCGGCAATTGTTACGCTTGCAAGGCTTTCAAATCCATAAAATGCATATCTGCCGATGCTTGTTACACCGTCTTCGATTACAACTGCTTTGACTCTTTCGTCATATCCGTTCTCATCTTTATCGACTTTATATGCTGCATAAGGAACATTCGGATAAAATTCATTTTTCCATTTAAAATCTGCCATATCACCGCTGCCACCTATGACAAGCTCGCCGTCTTCATAAAGATCCCACAAAACATTATCGCCGTTTGCACCGCAGAAGCCGCTATCAACAATCATTTTGATTCCCTTGCCGCAAATATCACAAATTCCGTCTTCGTTTTCATCGGTGTGATACTTTCTGATAAGCTCATGACCCGAAATCCATCTTCCGCAGTCTTCACAGTAAACACCTTCGGTATAGCCGTTTTCGGTGCAGGTTGCGTCTTTCTGTGCGTATTCAGTTATATGACTATGAACACAAGGAACATAGTTATAATGGATTTTTGCATTGGTTAAGCAATCGTTAAACTCATCAATGCTGATTTCCTGCCATTGTTCCCCAGTACCCGTGTAATAAACATCTTTAATGTTGTTACAATTATTAAATGCACAACTTCCTATGTTTATAATGTTATCAGGAATTATTATGCTTGTTAAGCTTTCGCATGAACCAAAAGCAGTATCCGATATACTGGTCATACTTTCGGATAAAGTTACGCTTTCCAAATTAGAACAACATTGAAAAGCTACAGCACCAATATAACAAACACTATCAGGTATTGTTATTTTTGTAAGATTAATACAACGATCAAATGCCCAAGCACCAATTACTTTTAAACTATCAGGAAATGTTATTGATGTAAGTCCGTGAAAGCATGAAAATGCACCGTAAGCAATTTGAGTTGTTCCTTCTCGTATTTCAATTTCGGTTTTTTCTTCCTTGTCTCCTTTGTAAGAATACGCCACACTATTTATATAGATTACTCCGTCCGATTGATTGTTATACCATGCAGAACCCTCAAGTGCCCGTGCTCCAACGCTTTCAACATCATCAGTAATTTTGATGTCCGTCATTGATTTAAAATCAGAAAAAGCATATTTACCGATATGTGTAACTCCGTCTTCAATTATCACTGATTTAACCGTATTATCGGCATACTCATAACCATTGCTAACAT
>JBJEOJ010000150.1:0-8890 GCA_051880655.1 Acutalibacteraceae bacterium
ATTTTCTGATTAGGGGGTGATGCTATGGAATTAACGGAATATTTAGTATTGATTTTACTTATTATTCTTGCAGCCACAGGCTACAATCTTAGCATAAAAAAATAATCGCCCACTCGTTCAAAAAAGGCGATTATTTTTTATCAAACTTTTTTGAGCAAACCGCTTATCGCAGTGCTCTCTTGTACTTTTATTATATCATATAACCGCACTTTGTCAAGAGACAGGGTGCGTTTTTTTGATTCGGAGCGGCTGAAAACAAAATACAGCGCCGTTTCGTGAACTGCCGAAGATTTCTTTTCATTATAACATATATAATATATGTTTCGGGTCAGGGCAGATTTTGTGATAATTTTGTGACAGTGAGAAAGGCACAAAATTTGTGACTTGCGTTTTTCAAAAAAGTTTTTTCAGGTCGGATTTTCAACAGTATTTGCCATAGTGTTTAAAAGATTAACACTGTTAAATATTTTTCGCCATTTGTTGCAAAACCATTGACTTTTTTAACAAAATATGTATAATAATTTTGTGAAATGATATTAAGTTAAGAAAGGAGTTTTATTATGGCAAACATAAATGAATACATCAAAAGCTATGGCGGCGTTTCGTTTAAGGACATGCCTTTCGGTGATGCCGATAATGTTGCTTTGTGTGAGATTTTTTATTTGCCGCTTGAAAAGGTCGTATCGGCAGACCTTGACGACGAACCTCGTGATTTTGCCGATGTATGCAAAGATTTTTATGAATATAACGGCTGCAAGCACCACGCAGTCGGTCTTGTTCTTCCGAGGCATATCAGTGTGATGCTTCAGAACATGGCAAAGTATAAGCGTTTTCAGGAAATGAAAGTTGTCGGCTGCACGGAAACGTTCAGCGTTGAACCTGCAATTCAGTTTGCTGCGGCAACCTTTATTCTGCCCGATGACACAAAGGTTGTTATGTTCAGAGGCACGGACGACACGCTGATCGGCTGGAAAGAAGACCTTGACATTTTTGTCAAAAAAGGAATTCCGTCTCATCAGCTTGCAGTTGATTATCTTGAAAAGGTTGCTGAAAAATTTGACGGCGACATCATCGTCTGCGGTCATTCAAAGGGCGGCAACGTTGCTCTTTACGGTGCGCTTAAGTGCAGCGAAAAGGTGCGTTCGAGAATCACCGCACTTTATAACAACGACGGTCCGGGCTATGACAGCTATTCCATTTTCCAGACAGAAGCCTATCAGGAGCTTTTGCCGAAATATCATCACATCGTGCCGAACTCGTCCCTTGTCGGAATGCTTCTTGCCCATGATAACGATTATACCGTAATCAGAAGCTCAAGGCTTCTCGGACCGATGCAGCACGACCTTGCAACATGGAAATTCAACGGCAGTGAGCTTCAGACCACGAATGATTTGTCCATGCTCGGAAAAATTACCGATCTCAGTCTCAAAAAGCTTGTATTCAATGTCAATGAAGAACAAAGTAAATCGTTTGACGAGGTTGCAAAAAAAATCATTGCCGGAACCGGACAAATCTGCCTGCTCGGCTTTGCAAAAAATGTTGTTTCAAGTGTAAAGGGTGCAAGAAAGTCATGGAAAGAAATTGACAAAGACACCCGTGAAACCTTTACCGGTGCTTTCAAAAAGTCTCCGGAATACCTGAAAGAGTCGGTTGCGACCGTCAGACAGGAAGCAAAACACGAAAAAGAACTTGCAAAAGAGTTGGAAAAAGAACAGCGTCAGGCCGCAAAAGCAGAACCGGTAACCGCATAAAATTCATAACAGCAAAATAACCGCTGATGGCTCAGCGGTTATTTTTTATGGCTCGTTTTCTCACTTGAATTTTATGAGCCGGAGAAGTCATCTGTAATCTTTTTCATAGCCGATAACCTTGCCGGTTTTGGCGTTGATTTCAACCTCATATTCATATTTGCCTGAGGTGAATTCAACTTCATAGATATAGATGCCGCTTTCTTTTTCAAGCTTTGCCGAATATTCCTTGACTGAGGAAGCTTTTACGCCGGCACGCCCCAGAGCGATGGTTTTTGCTTTGGCATAGCTGATAACGTTCAGACCGTTGACCGCAACTGAGGAATAATCGCCGAAATAGTATTTTCCGTCAACTTTTGCAAAGGCTCTGACCTTGAATTTTTCGCCGCCTTTGGAAGAAACGGTAACGGTCAGCGAAGTTGCGGTGAGCTCCTTGATTCTTTCCCAGGCTTTTTTGGTTGTGTTGTATTTATAAACACGGTAGCCCTCGGCGCCGGTTACTGCTGACCAGCTGAGCTTTGCCTTAGTGGAGGAAACGGATTTGATGGAAAGATTCTTTACTTCGTCGGGTTCGGTTGAAGTTTTTACGGCTGAGGAAAAAGCACCGTAGGTTGTTTTGCCGCCGGAGGTTTTGTATGCGCAGACTTTGACATAATAGGTTTGAGAGCTGATAAGATGTTCAATATCGGCAGAAGTTTTTTTGGTTGTCAGAACCTTGTGATAATCACCGCTTGCACGTTTGAGATAAACCTGATAGCCGGTTGCGGAAGAGACTTTTGACCATTTCAGATCAATTTCGTCCTCATCGGTTTCGATGATTTTAACGTTCTTGACCTGAGCCGGAGCGGTTGCCGCAAAGGAGGGCAGGGCAAATGCCGAGCAAAGCAGGACAACTGAGAGGATGGCTGCGAGGATTCTTGATGTTTTCTTCATTTTGGGTGTTCCTTTCGTAAATAAATTTTTTTAGGGTAAGTTTTTGCGGCAGATTGAACGATTTTGCCGCCTATTTCTTGACCCTTTCACAATAGTAATGCGGAAGGGAGGCATTTTATTGCACAAAATTTAAAAAAATGGCGGGCAACGCCCGCAGGACTCACGCGGGCGGACAATGTCCGCAGATGTTACGCGGGATAGAAAGTAATAAACTTAACAATTTCGCCGCGGCGAAAACTTAGCAAAAGTGAGAAAAGTTTTTTGCCAAGCTTTTTTACAAAAAAGCTTGTAGGGTCAAGGGGCAACGCCCCTGTCGCCGTCCGCAGACGGCGAAATCCTAATGCTTGAAAAAAGCGCAGGAAGGTAGGATAAACAGTCCGGTGGACTGTTTATCCGTAGGAAACCCTCGCCGGGCGGACAATGTCCGCAGATGTTACGCAGGATAGAAAGTAATAAACTTAACAATTTCGCCGCGGCGAAAACTTAGCAAAAGTGAGTAAAGTTTTTTGCCGAGCTTTTTTACAAAAAAGCTTGTAGGGTCAAGGGGCAACGCCCCTGTCGCCGCGAGGAAAAGTGTGTGCTTTTGATATGGATAAAAATACAACATGTCTGTTGATTTTCTGTTTTGTGTATGTTAGTATAGTGTTGACAGGATTTATTTAAAATCCTGATATTATTCAAGGAGGAATGAAAATGCAAAAAAATCTCAAACGAATTTTAGCGTGCGTTATGGTGGTTATCATGACGCTGACGGCAGTGCCGCTGAGCGGGTTGACTGTGTTTGCAGAGGAAACAACAGGCAAAAAAATCACTGATTATAAAATGGGCGATATTATTGAATTTGGGTACTATCCACAAAGCAAAGTAACCGATGAATCTCTCATTTCTGATTTAAATAAACAAGATGGTACGTGGGTTAGCTACGGTTACTACATGGAGGGTTATCCGTCTGATTACACAAAATACAAAGACGTAGTTTATAAGGGCGAAAGATACAGATCAGTAACTTTTACATCGTACCGGCCAATGTGGTCAGATTGTTTTTTTGCATCAGACGAGTACTGTCAATATGATAACGGTTATTTAACTGGTGTGACTTATTGGTTCAAATATGAACCGCTTACATGGAGAGTTCTCAATCCTTCTACGGGTTTAGTTATGTGTACAAGTATAATAGATTCGCAGGAATTTAACCCAAATGTAATTACTAAGACTAACAACGGAAAAACTATTTATGCTAATAATTGGAAATATAGCTCGATTCGTACTTGGCTTAATAATTCATTCTATAATTTAGCATTCACTTCTGAACATAAAGCAGCAATATCAACAACGACGATACAAAATCCTGCATACAGTACAAGCTATTCGAAGTATAATGCCAATGCAACAAATGACAAGATCTATCTTCTTTCATATACAGATGCACAGAACACAGCATATGGATTTGCAAGTGGAACTGGTACATCGTCTACAAGACAATTTAAAGGAACAGACTATGCCAAGGCACAAGGACTGTGGGTGAGTGAATCGAGCGGCGGCTCTGCTTGGCGACTTCGTACTGCCGGTTATAACGATGACGATTGTGGTGAATTTTTAACCTTTTCATGTGCTGTTGGTGGTGATGGTCAAGTGTCTCATTACGATGAAACTGTTTGTAGTACTGCTGAAGGAATTATTCCAAGCTTTAACTTTAGTCTAAATGCTGAAATCAATCAATGTAACAGTTGTTTGTATTTCAACTTAAATCATAACTATTCTTCAGTTGTAACTCAACCAACACATCTTGAAAACGGGTATATTACTTATACGTGTAAAAGATGTAATTATAAATATATTGACTATCCAGAAATTTTGAAAGCGGAAGGTCACTTAAGTTCTTCACCTGTAAAAGAAAAGGTGATTAAAGCAACATGTACAAAGAACGGATCATATAACGAAGTTACTTATTGTGCTGTATGTAACGAGGAATTGAGCAATGTAAAAAGAACGGAAAGCAAATTAGGACATAGTTATGGTAAATATGTTTTTAACAATGACGCTACATTTACCTCAGATGGAACAAAAACAGCTACATGTATAAGATGTGGTGCCAAAAAAACCATCAAAATTGATGATTATGAATTAAAGGGTCGATGTGGGGAAACTCTAGCTTACAAATTTAAGGTAGATTCTCAAAAACTAGTTATTGATGGAAAAGGTCATTTTTATACTAACGGAAAAACGGTATTAACCAACGCTGAAAATAAGAGATATAAGGATAAATGTTCTAACATAAATACAAGTTGTGATAAAACCATAGATTCATATAATAGCCGAATTAGTCAACTTGAATCTGAGGGATATTTTACGGGCACCTATACAGAATTTAGAAATGTCGTAAATGATTTAACTACAAAGATTAGTAATCTTGACCGACGAATTGCAAGTATCGGGGGCTCATCTGATCCATCTGAAATTGCTGAAAAACGACGATTAGAATCAGAAAGGAATAAATATCAAAGTCAATTAGATGACCTTTATAAGATGTATTCTAATGCAAGTCAAATTAACGCATTCAGAGAACAAATCAAGTTTACAGAAAGTTCAAGAACAAATGATTTGCAAAAACAAAAAGAAGTTCATTCGCAAAACATCAAAAAGATTAGCGAGTATATTTCTGCTTATGGGTACAGTCATTTGTTTGTAACGAATACAACAAAGGCCACGCTTACAAAAAATGGCAGTATTGTGAAAAAATGCACAAGCAAGAAATGCGATTATTGCAAAACAACAACGATTTATAAAGCTTCCTCAATCAAGCTTTCAAAAACATCTTTCACATATAACGGAAAAGCTCAGAAGCCGACCGTAACAGTCAAGAACAGCAAGGGCACAGCTCTCAAAAACGGAACGGATTACACTCTCAGCTATTCTTCCGGCTGTAAGAACACAGGCAAATATTCCGTTAAGATTACTTTCAAAGGTAATTACAGCGGTTCAAAGACGCTCTATTTCAACATCTTGCCGAGCAAAACAAGTTCATTGACCGCATCTCAGACAACAACTTCAATCAAAGCCACATGGAAAGCTGTTACAGGTGCAAGCGGTTATAAAGTAACGCTTTACACATCAAAAGACAAAGTTGTAAAGACAATTGACACTACCAAAACAACTTATACATTCAGCAAACTTTCAAAAGGCACAACCTATAAAGTCAGAGTAACGGCTTATAAGACGATTGACAGCAAGAAAGTTTCTTCAAGTATTTACACGCAGCTGACAACCGCAACCAAGACCGACGCTCCGTCAATCAAGGTTTCCTCAAGTGCAAAGAAAACGGTAAAAGTAAGCTGGAGCAAGGTTACGGGTGCAACAGAATACACCGTTTATTACAGCACAAGCAAAAACGGCACCTATAAGAAGCTTGGTTCAACCATCGGAACAAGCTACACTTACAACAAGCTTTCAAGCGGCAAGACCTATTATTTCAAGGTTATCGCCAACAAGAAAGTCGGAAGAACAACAATCAACTCAGCTTACTCGGCGGTCAAGAGCGTTAAGGTCAAATAAAACAACATAAACAACAAAGCAGGGCAATCCAAACGGAACGCCCTGCTTTTGCTATTCGGATAAAATTCAATATTTTCTGATTGATAAAATGATATACAGTAGGGACACGGCGTGCCGTGTCCGCAGTCTGACACAAAATTTTATTTATCGCTGAATGCTTTGCTTTCGGCTCGGGCACTTAATTAAAAATTCAAGCATCAACCCAAACGGGAGCGGCGTCGCCGTGCGACCGTGAGCATGCAAGCGGTGCTTGCCAAAAAACTTTACTCACTTTTGCTAAGTTTCCGTCGCGGCGAAATTGTAAAAATTATTGTTTTCTGCCCCGTGTGAGCATGCAAGCGGTGCTTGCCAAAAAACTTTACTCATTTTTTTCACTGACTTTCCGCCGCGGCGAAATTGTACAGCTTATCACTTTCTACCCCGCGTGAGTCCTGCGGACGATGTCCGCCGCGTAATCACTGCAGGCTTGGCCTGCTTTAGCCGCCTACGGAGCCGTCCCAGGTGTCAACGGTTGTGGCTTTCTTTTCTTCTTCGTCAAACCAGCGAACAGTTACAGCTTTGGTTTCGGTGAAGAAACGGAAAGCGTCCTTGCCGAGACAGTGAAGATCACCGAAGAATGACTTCTTGTGTCCGGTGAACGGGAACACACCGACCGGTACGGGAATGCCAACGTTAACGCCGACCATGCCGCCGTCTGTTCTCTTTGAAAATTCTCTTGCATAATAGCCGTTCTGGGTGAAGATTACAGAACCGTTTGCAAACGGATTTCTGTTCATCAGTGCAAGACCTTCTTCAAAGTCTTTAACTCTCTTGATGCAAAGAACCGGTCCGAAAATTTCCTGAGTGCCGACGGTCATTTCTTCCGTGACGTTGTCAAGAATTGTCGGTCCGATATAGTAGCCGTTTTCATAGCCGGGAACAACAGTGTCTCTGCCGTCGAGAACAACGGTTGCGCCCTCTTCAATGCCTTTGTTGATCCAGTCGATAACAGACTTCTTGTGCGAAGCGGAAACAACCGGACCGAGCGTGGTTTCCGGATCATAGGCAGGACCGACCTTGAGCTCCTGTGCGTATTGCTTGATCAGAGCAACAAGCTTGTCGGCAATTGATTCCTGAGCAACAACAACCGGAAGAGCCATGCAGCGCTCACCTGCGCAGCCGAATGCCGAATTGATGATACCTCTTGCCGAACGCTCAAGAGCTGCGTCTTCAAGAACAAGAGCATGGTTCTTTGCTTCGCAAAGGCACTGAACACGCTTGCCGTTGGAAGCGGCTGTGCCGTAAACATGCTGACCTACGCTTGTTGAACCGACAAAGGTGATACCTTTGATGTCGGGATGCGTCAGGAAAAGATCTGCTTCAACTCTGCTGCAGGTTACAACATTGACAACGCCCTTGGGAAGTCCTGCTTCTTCAAGAAGCTCTGTCAGACGCATTGCAGTCATCGGCGTCATTGAAGCAAGCTTGAGAACGATTGTGTTGCCCGCTGCAATGCAGCAAGGAACCATCCAGCCCATCGGAATCATGCCGGGGAAGTTGAACGGAACAATGCCCGCAAAAACACCGACCGGCTCATAATAAAGCGTTGTGTCATAACCTTTGGAGGTGTCGCGCATGCTGTCGCCCATAGTAAGCGACGGTGCGCTCAGTGCAAGCTCAACAGGTTCTTTAACCTTGAGTATGTCACCTTTTGATTCGGCAAGGTTTTTGCCGTGCTCTGTTGCGCAGATTAAAGCAAGCTCGTCCATATGCTCAATCAGAAGCTCACGGAATTTATAAAGCACCTGTGTTCTTTTCATAACAGGAACATTTGACCATGTTTTGAAAGCTTCTTTTGCGCTTGCAATTGCATATTCAACTTCATCTTTTGTGCAGCAGGGAGTCTGCGCAATTACTTCGCCTGTGCTCGGATTGTGAATATCCATGTACTTTTCTGTTTTTGATTCAAGCCATTCGCCGTTGGCAAAATACTTGAGCTTTTTAATTTCTGCCATATAAACAACTCCTTAACATATTGTTATCTTATCTATTAAGCCACAAAGGGTAAAAAAAATCAATAGTCTGAACGATATTTTTTGCCTTTCGCAAAGACATTTTTTTCATTACTTCTTAAAATATAAAAGTCAGCCGTTTTTTATTGAATTTGTTCGCCTTATTTCAAAATTTTGTTTGCAGCTTCTTCAAGCGTTGAAAAAACCTTTCTTCCGGTGTCTGAAAGCCGCTTTTTGCTGTTGTGTCCCCGGCAGACAAGAAAACATTCGCAGCCGATTGCTTCGGCGGTTTCGCTGTCATGGGTCGTGTCGCCGATGAAAACCGCTTCTTCGGCGCTGATTTTGTTTGCCGAAAACCATGAAAGAGCCGTTTCGATTTTGCTTGAGCCGTGAAGATTTTTTGTTCCGATAATGCTTTCAAAATAGCTTTCAATGCCGAAAGAAGCAACCTGCTTTTTCAGTACGCTCTCTTTCGTTGCGGAAATGATCACAAGCTTTATGCCTGCGTTTTTCAGCTTTTCAAAAACGGGTACGGCGTCGCCGAAAAGACCTGCATATTTCAGTGCTTTTGTGTATTCGGCGGTGTATTCGTCACACAAATCGTCATAGCTTTCTTTTGAAAAGTCAAAGCCGCAAAATTCATAAAAGCTTTTTATCGGGAAATCG
>JBJEOJ010000151.1:0-8679 GCA_051880655.1 Acutalibacteraceae bacterium
GGTAAGTTTGTAGTCCTTTTCTTATTTAGGCTGTTTTTTTACAGCCCCAAAATTTTTATTTCGTTCCGAAAATTCTGTCTCCGGCGTCTCCGAGACCGGGTACGATATAGCCGTTTTCATTGAGATGTTCATCAAGTGCAGCACAATAGATCGGTACATCAGGATGGACCTTTCCGAACGCTTCAATGCCCTCGGGTGCGCCGATGATGCACATGAAGCGAATAGATTTCGGATGTCTTTTTTTGATCTGTGTGATTGCATCGATTCCCGAACCGCCTGTTGCAAGCATCGGGTCAACAACAATAACATCTCTTTCCTCAATGTCTTTCGGAAGCTTGCAAAAATATTCAACAGGCTGCAAGGTTTCCTCGTCTCTGTAAAGTCCGATGTGTCCGACACGGGCTGAGGGAATGAGCGTTCTGACACCGTCAACCATTCCGAGACCTGCTCGCAGAATCGGCACAATTGCAAGCTTTTTGCCCGCAAGCTGTTTTACGGTTGTTTTGCAAATCGGAGTTTCAATTTCAACATCTTCAAGCGGAAGATCTCTTGTTGCTTCATAGCACATGAGCATGGCAATTTCTGAAATCAGATCTCTGAAATCCTTTGAGCTTGTGTTTTTGTCGCGAAGAATTGAAAGCTTATGCTGAATAAGCGGGTGATCATAAATTGTTACATTACTGTTCATTTTTTTGTTCCTTTCTCCCATCGGCTATATCAAATTATAATATAAGCAAAATTCTGCTTACTTTTAATATATTATACACCCTAAAGGCGTTGTATTACAACACAAACCGACAAAAAAATAATATTTTTAAAAAGATGAATACAGTAATGCTTTTATGAAGCAAGAATTTAACCCGCCATGTTTTCACGCAATTTTGAAAGAATATAACCTTTTACTTCTTCCGGGCTTATATCCAGAACAAAAGCAAACTCGTTGTTGATTGTTTTCTCAGCCTCTTTCATGATTCTTTCATCACTTTGTCTGAGCTTGCCGTTCTTCTTTCGCTTTTCGTTCTGATAAGAATGAATCTCACCAACAATTTTGATTATTTTTGCATAATCCTCACTTTTGATAATTTCATCAAAAGCTTTTTCTCTTTCTTTTTCGTCGTCAATCCAAAGCGAATTAAAGTCACTTGCGGCACTGCTTATATATTCTGCAATGTCATCTGCGCAAATCAAAGCACGGATACGGTTCTTTTCGTTCGCAACAGGAATAAATAACTTTGTCGGGCAGGTTTCGTAAACCGGGGTCAGAATATAGTATTTCTGAGCACTGTCTCCGAAGCGTTCACGGCGAATGTCTGTAATTTTACAAACACCGGAGCCTTTGCAAACAACCGTTTCTCCAACCTTATATAACATATCTTTCACCATAATGCTTCAGCCGCACCAAACAGCAATAAATCTTTTGGGAACTTTTTAAACGTTTTATGCTGTCGCCCGATCCGGCGTTTTGCGCCGATGCATACCTTTCCGAAATTATATAGTACTATTATAAAATATTTGCATTAATTTTTCAAATGGATATTTTAGACAAATATTTGTTCGCCAAAAGAAAACAAAATCATAAAAAAACAGGCAGCCGCATGAACTGCCTGATATTTTTTAGTACCTGTTTTAAAACAAACCGGTTATAACGCCGTTTTCGTCAACATCGATATTTTCTGCCGCCGGCTTTTTCGGAAGCCCGGGCATTGTCATGATGTCACCCGTCAAAGCAACAATGAAGCCTGCGCCCGCGCTGACCTTAACATTTCTGACCGTCACTTCAAAATCTTCCGGCGCGCCGAGCTTTTTGGCGTCATCTGAAAAGCTGTACTGTGTTTTAGCCATACATACCGGAAGCGAACCGAAGCCCAGATCGTTCAGTCTTGCAATCTGCTTCTTCGCCGCCGGTGTAAATACAGCACCGTTTCCGCCATAGATTTTCTTGACAATTGCATTAATTTTTTCTTCAATGCTGTCGTTTACATCATAGCAGAACGAGAAGTCGTTTTCCTCTTCGCAAAGGCGAACAACTTCTTTTGCAAGCTCTTCGCCACCCTCGCCGCCTTTTGCCCAGACTTCTGAAAGGCAAACATTGACACCGAGCTCTTTGCATTTTTTAATGATGAATTCAATTTCATTTTCCGTGTCTGTCGGGAAACGGTTCACCGCAACAACGCACGGGAGCTTATATACATTTCTGATGTTTGAAACGTGTCTTAAAAGATTCGGGATTCCTTTTTCAAGTGCACCGAGATCTTCGGTTGCAAGCTCGTTTTTGGCAAGTCCGCCGTGCATTTTCAGCGCACGCACGGTTGCAACAACAACCACTGCCGACGGTTTAAGATCTGCCGCGCGGCACTTAATGTCAAGAAACTTTTCTGCTCCGAGATCAGCGCCGAAGCCTGCTTCGGTAATCGCATAATCGCCGAGCTTCATTGCAGTTTTTGTTGCAATAACACTGTTGCAGCCGTGTGCAATGTTAGCAAACGGTCCGCCATGAACGATTGCGGGCGTGCCCTCAAGGGTCTGAACAAGATTCGGCTTGATTGCGTCTTTCAAAAGTGCCGTCATTGCGCCGACTGCGCCGAGATCCTTTGCCGTAACGGGCTTATCGTCAAAAGTATAAGCAACAATAATTCTTGAAAGCCTTTCTTTCAGGTCGGTAATGGAAGTGGCAAGGCAGAAAACCGCCATAATTTCCGAAGCAACGGTGATGTCAAAACCGTCCTCACGAGGTACGCCGTTCATTCTTCCGCCGAGACCGTCGGTTATGAAGCGAAGCTGTCTGTCGTTCATATCAACACAGCGTTTCCACGTGATTTTCCGAACATCAATACCGAGAGCGTTGCCCTGCTGAATATGGTTATCAAGCATTGCGGCAAGCAGGTTGTTTGCTGCGCCGATTGCATGAAAATCGCCCGTAAAATGCAGATTGATGTCCTCCATCGGAACAACCTGTGCGTAACCGCCGCCGGCTGCGCCGCCCTTAACGCCGAAAACAGGACCGAGAGACGGCTCACGAAGCGCAACAACGGTTTTCTTTCCGATACGGTTCAGACCGTCGGCAAGACCGATTGTTGTTGTGGTTTTTCCCTCGCCTGCGGGAGTCGGCGTAATGGCCGTTACAAGCACCAGCTTGCCGTCTTTGTTTTTGTTTTCTTTGAGAAAGGAAAGATCAATTTTCGCCTTATGGTTTCCGTATTGCTCAAGATATTTTTCATCAATACCGGCTGTTTCGGCAATCTCTTTGATATGCTTCATTTTGCAGCTTTGAGCAATTTCAATATCACTTAAAAACGCCATGGAAATACCTCCCGGTTTTTATTATTCATTTTACCGCTGATTTCGGTTCGGTAAAATCTTTTCTGCTTAATGATGGAACAGTCTCATTTTTGTAAATGCCATAACCATGCCGTATTTGTTGCAGCAGTCGATTACAGCGTCGTCTCTGATGGAGCCGCCCGGCTGAGCGATATAGGAAACACCGCTCTTTTTTGCTCTTTCAATGTTGTCGCTGAACGGGAAGAACGCATCGGAGCCAAGCGCAACGCCTGTTTTGGTCTTGAGATATTCTGTCTGCTCTTCTTTTGTGAACGGCTCGGGCTGTGAGGAGAAATACTTCTGCCAGTTTCCGTCGGCACAGACATCTTCTTCGTTGCCGTTGATGTAGCCGTCGATTACATTATCTCTGTCCGGTCTTTTCAGCGTGGGCAAAAACGGCAGAGAAAGCACTTTTTCATGCTGTCTTAAGAACCATGTGTCGGCTTTTGTTCCGGCAAGGCGTGTGCAGTGAATTCTTGACTGCTGACCTGCGCCGACGCCGATTGCCTGACCGTCGATGGCATAGCAAACGGAATTGGACTGTGTATATTTGAGCGTGATAAGCGCAATAATCAGATCTCTTTTTGCTTCTTCGGGCAGTTCTTTGTTTTCGGTAACAATGTTTCTGAGAAGCTCATTTGAGATTTCAAAATTGTTTCTACCCTGTTCAAAGGTGATTCCGAAAACCTGCTTGCGCTCGGTTTCGGCCGGAACATAATCCGGGTCGATTTTAACAATGTTATAGTTGCCTTTTCTTTTTTGCTTGAGAATTTCAAGCGCTTCGTCGGTATAGCCAGGAGCGATGACACCGTCGGAAACCTCACGCTTGATGAGAAGAGCGGTTGTTTTGTCGCAAACATCGGAAAGCGCAATCCAGTCGCCGAAAGAACACATTCTATCTGTTCCTCTTGCTCTTGCAAAAGCGCAGGCAAGCGGTGATTCATCAAGTTCGGGGATATCATCAACAAAGCAGGCTTTTTTCAGCTCATCCGAAAGCTTGATTCCGACAGCAGCCGAAGTCGGGCTGACATGCTTGAACGAGGTTGCGGCAGGCATATTAAGAGCCTCTTTCAGCTCTTTGACAAGCTGCCATGAGTTAAACGCATCAAGAAAATTAATATAGCCGGGTCTGCCCGAAAGAATTTCAATCGGCAAATCACTGCCGTCGTGCATAAAAATTCTTGCGGGCTTCTGGTTGGGGTTACAGCCGTATTTAAGTTCAAATTCTTTCATTGAAATTCACCTTTCATAATAGCTTTCGATTCATTAAACCTTTAATTCGGATTTGATTTCGTCGCCCTCATATCTTTTAAGTATCGGGGCAATCACATCTTTCAAGAACTCGTCAACCTGTGATGCGCTTCTGCCCGTATAATTTTTCGGGTCAAGCTGATTTGCAATTTCTTCTTTTGAAAGCGGGAAAATCGGATCGTTTTCAATTCTTTCAATCAGGTCATTCTGTCCGCCCTCAAGCTTCACCTTTGAAGCCGCCGCATGAGAGTGAACGCGAAGTGCTTCGTGAAGCTCCTGACGGTTTCCGCCGCGTCTGACGGATTCCATCATGATGTTTTCCGTTGCCATGAACGGAAGCTTTTCCATGACTCTGCGGTTAATGACCTTTTCATAAACCACAAGTCCGCTTGTGATGTTAATATAAATATTCAAAATGGAATCCACGGCAAGGAACGCTTCCGCAACGGAAATGCGTTTGTTTGCGCTGTCGTCCAGTGTTCTTTCAAACCACTGAGTGCCGGCAGTGATTGCCGGATTGATGGAATCCACAATCACATATCTTGCAAGAGCGCAGATTCTTTCGCTTCTCATCGGGTTTCTCTTATAAGGCATGGCAGACGAGCCGATCTGATTTTTTTCAAACGGTTCTTCAACCTCCTCAAAGGACTGAAGAATTCTAAGGTCATTTGCAAATTTATAAGCACTCTGAGCAAAGCCGGACAAAACCGAAAGGAAATAGGCGTCAACCTTTCTTGAATAGGTTTGTCCCGAAACGGGAACACAGCCGTCAAAGCCCATTTCTTCGGCAATCAGCTGTTCAAGCTTTTTAATCTTTTTTTCATCGCCGTCAAACAGTTCCACAAAGCTTGCCTGCGTTCCGGTTGTTCCTTTTGAACCCAGAAGCAAAAGACGTGAAAGCTGATATTCAAGGTTTTCAATGTCCTGCGAAAGCTCATACATCCAGAGCGTTGCCCTTTTGCCTACGGTTGTAAGCTGAGCCGGCTGAAGATGCGTATAAGCAAGGCACGGCAAATCCTTATATTTTTCTGCAAAGGGGGCAAGGTTTTTGAGCACCTGAGCGGCCTTTTTCAGAACAATTTTTGAAGCTTCTCTGAGAATGATTACATCGGTGTTGTCGCCGACATAGCACGAGGTTGCTCCGAGATGAATGATCGGCTCTGCTTTCGGACACTGCTTGCCGTAAGCATAAACATGGCTCATGACATCATGGCGAACCATTTTTTCTCTTTCTTCGGCAACATCAAAGTTTACATCGTCCTTGTGTGCTTCAAGTTCGGCAATCTGTTCGTCGGTGATGTCAAGTCCGAGCTTTTTTTCTGCCTTTGCAAGTGCAATCCAAAGGCGTCTCCATGTTCTGAATTTGAAGTTATCCGAGAAAACATGCTGCATTTCCGCGCTTGCATATCTTGTTGAAAACGGTGAAATATAACTGTCTCTTCTGTCGGGCATTGTTTTGCCTCCTTATTTGTTTTTGTTGATAATTCTGTCTTCGTATTCTCCTGTTTCAAGGTCTGTATAACGAACATAAAGGGAGATTTTGTTGTCGCTGTCAAGATTGTTCCAGATTTTATCCGTGAAAGCGTCCATATCGTTTTCGGTTTTGATTCTTTCAGGCTCGCCCTGGAAAGTCGGAATCGGGTTTCCGTCGCAAACATAGGTATGAATAAAATGACCGGTTCCGGGAAGTGCAGGATAGGAAAAATAATATCTGCTGCAAGCCGTACCATCGGCATCGGCTGACTTGAGAATACTCATGCGGTAAGAAAAATCGCCGTTTTCAAAGGTGAGCATACCGCTGATTCTCGGAGTAAAATTCGGTGCGTCCGGCTCAAACTCACGGGTATTGAGCGCATGAGCAAAGCCTTTGCCCTGCTTTACGAAATCATAAATTGTGTCGGTCTGGTCGCCGTTTGTCACAATCAGCTTGTTTTCAAAGCTTCTGACTGCGGCATAAATGATAAGCGACGGATCTTCTACCTTGGAAGCGTCAAACGGCTCGGTGAAAATTTCGCCGTTTTTTTCGGTAAAAATGCGGTTTCTGCTGTTTTCGCTTCTGCCCATAATGAAATATGCGCTGACAGCCTTTCTGGCATCGGGTGTTTTTCCGATTACGATACCTCTGCCGACATATGAATTGCCGTTCAGAAGCTCTGCGATATCATGAAGCTCATAAATATTCATGCTCTGATTCTCCTTTATGCTCTTTAAAATTACTTGTTATTCGATGAATTTTCCTTTCTGATAACATCGTGTGCGCCGCCCTCAACAATGCTTGTTGCCGAAACAAGGGTAAGCTTTGCTTTTTGCTGAAGCTCTTTGATACTCAGCGCACCGCAGTTGCACATGGTTGACTTAACCTTGCTGAGTGTTTTGTCAACGTTGTCTTTGAGCGGTCCGGCATAGGGAACATAAGAATCAACGCCCTCTTCAAAAGAAAGCTTTTTGTCTCCGCCTAGGTCATATCTCTGCCAGTTTCTTGCTCTGTTTGAACCCTCGCCCCAATATTCCTTGACATAAGTGCCGCCGACCATAAGCTTTTCTGTCGGGCTTTCGTCAAAGCGGGCAAAATATCTGCCGAGCATCACGAAATCTGCACCCATTGCAAGAGCAAGCGTTAAATGGTGGTCATAAACAATGCCGCCGTCAGAGCAAACGGGAACATAAATTCCGGTTTCTTCAAAATATTCGTCTCTTGCCTTGCAGACTTCAATCAGAGCCGTTGCCTGACCTCTGCCGATGCCTTTGGTTTCTCTTGTGATGCAGATTGAGCCGCCGCCGATTCCGACTTTCACAAAATCTGCGCCGCATTTTGCAAGGAAGAGAAAGCCTTCTTTGTCAACAACGTTGCCTGCGCCGACTTTTACGCTGTCGCCGTAATTTTCACGGATATATTCAATGGTAAGCTTCTGCCATTCGGAAAAGCCTTCGGAAGAATCAATGCACAAAACGTCTGCGCCGGCTTCAAGAAGAGCGGGAACTCTCTTGGCATAGTCACGGGTGTTGATACCTGCGCCGACAACATATCTTTTGTTGTTGTCAAGAAGCTCGTTCGGGTTGTTCTTATGCGATTCATAGTCCTTGCGGAAAACAAAATAAAGCAGTTTTCCGTCGTCGCTTAAAATCGGAAGAGAATTGAGCTTGTTATCCCAGATGATATCGTTTGCTTCGCCGAGTGTTACGCCCTCTTTGGCTGTGATAAGGCTTTCAAGCGGCGTCATGAAGTCGGAAACCTTGGTGTCCGTTGCCATTCTGCTGACACGGTAATCTCTGCTTGTTACGATGCCGAGAAGCTTGCCGTTTGAAGTTCCGTCGTCGGTTACCGCAACGGTGGAATGACCTGTTTTTTCTTTAAGTGCAAGAATATCAGCAAGGGTTGCGTCGGGAGAAACGTTGGAATCGCTCGGAACAAAACCGGCTTTATAGCTTTTGGCTCTTGCAACCATTGCCGCTTCGTCTTCAATTGACTGTGAGCCGTAAATGAACGACACACCGCCGCTTTTTGCAAGCGCAACCGCAAGTCTGTCGCCCGAAACGGACTGCATAATTGCAGAAACCATCGGAATGTTCATTTCAATCGCACTTTTTTCACCTTTTTTGAATTTGACAAGCGGTGTTTTTAAAGAGACGTTTGCCGGAACACATTCACTTGAAGAATATCCGGGAATCAGCAGATATTCGTTAAAGGTGTGCGAAGGTTCATTGATGTAAATAGCCATAATTAATTCTTCCTTTCTGTTTCTTAAGTTCAGGCAAATTCTGATGACTCAGTGTGCGTGACATAATGCACTGATGTCTTTAGAAGTTGCCATATTAAAAAAGGGCAGTCTCAGCCAAAATAGGTAAAGACTGCCCAGACGGTCGGCATTGAAAAGTTTTATTCTGCTCCCTTGTGGTTTTCCACAAATCCCGTCAGTCACAGAACCACTTTTATTAACTTTGTTTAATTATATTACAGAGCGTTTAAAATGTCAATTGATTTAAAGTGAAAGATTGTTTAAAACTGCGTGCTTTTTTTGGTCAAGTCGCCGACAGAAACCGTGGTGCTGTTTTATAAGCAAACACCCCGAAACAGCTTTTCACTGCTTCGGGGTGTTTGTTTATTGAGTT
>JBJEOJ010000152.1:0-8589 GCA_051880655.1 Acutalibacteraceae bacterium
GGGTCGCCCGGTTGGTTTTTTACTTCTTAGTGGCTTCGCTTAGTGCGACAGCCCCTCATATTTTACTGATTAATTATTCCTCTTCTTCAGAGGGCTTGAAAGAATTGAAGAAATCGCCGATGACTTTGAAAAGCTTTGAAACAAAATCATAGATAGTAGTAAGAATATTTTCAATTTTTGTTGTAAGCTCCATTTAAATCTGCTCCTTTCTTGTTTGATTCACTTAATTGTTAAAAATATTTTAACACTTTGTGAAGTGTGTGTCAAGACGAAAAAAGGAATTTAATGTCGAAATAAAACAAGAAATATAAAAATTTTTTAGTTATAAAAATACAGAAAGCAAAATCAAAGGGAAATTTTACAATTTAAATAGTACAGATAGTCAAAATATATAAATAAATCGAAAAAAATTTGTTGATAATTTATAGAATTGTTTTTAAAATCTGTTGAAAAACATATTTTAATGTGCTAAAATGTTAAAGTTAAAAAACGGTGTCAGCCACAAAGCCGTGTGCTGTTTACCAAGAAGAAAAGGAGATTCAAAATGAAAAGAACCAAAAAAATTCTCAGCGTTATTCTTGCGGTCTTTATGCTTATGAGCTCGCTTTGCGCTTTTGCATTTGCCGCACAAGAAGAACCGGTCATTCCTTTGATCATTGTTCCCGGTTACAGTGCTTCCGAGCTTTATCTCGATTACGGCGAAGAAACTGAAGAACATGTATGGGGTGTTCAGGCCGAACCGATTATTGAAGAGGTTAAAAACAACCTTGCAAAGCTCGGAATCAGCATTGCCAATCTTGCGGCAGGCGACAAAAAACTGCTTATCAAAACCGTCGGTGACGCAGTCAGAAACCTTTATGGCGTTTTGGAAATGAATGACGACGGAACAAGCAAATATAACGTCACCGCCGCTTTGACCGACCCTGCAACAACCACAACAAAATATGTTGTTGACACTTACGGCGAAGATTCCGGTTATCTGCATCTTCCGGAAATCAACCTTTATTTTGCAAGTCTTATCGGGCAGGAAAATGTTTTCAACTGCCACATTGATTTTCGTCAGGGCGCGATTAAATGTGCTCAGGATCTCGATAAATATGTAACAGCGGTCAAAGAATATACAGGCTCAGACAAGGTTCGTCTTTACGGCCTCAGCCACGGCGGCATGACGGTCGGCGTATATCTCAGCCTGCTTGCCGATTATCCTGATATGGTTGCAAACACCCTTTCTGACATCGACAGTGCGGTTATGTTCCATCCGGCTCTTTCGGGCGCATATTTCCTGACTGATTTTATGAACGGCACGCTTGAAATTGACGAGGGCGCAATCACAGAATATGCACAGGTTGGTGCTTTCACCGAAACCGAATTTGAATTTATCATGCAGCTGATTGACATCGGTCTTCTTGATGACCTTGCAAACGCTCTTGTTGATGAAATTTTTGATGATATTGCCGGAAACTGGGGCAGTGTCTGGGATTTTGTTCCAACAGAATTTTATGAGCAGTATAAGGCCGAGCGTCTTGACAGTGAAGCAAACGCAAAGATTATTGAAGCGAGCGACATGATGCATTATCAGATCATGCCCAACTATGCGAACGCTTTCAAAAAAGCGCAGGACGCAGGCGTTAAGGTTTCAATTTTCTCAGGCTACGGCAGACAGGTTATAACCGGCGGAAAGACAAATTCCGATGCAATCCTTGCCTGCGCTTCAACAAGCGGAGCAAAATGCGCACCGATCGGTCAGCGTTTTGCAGACGGCTATAAGCAGACCGGAACAGTCTGCACAAATCCGGCGCATAACCATGTTTCACCCTCAATGGAAATTGACGCTTCCTATTCCTATCTTCCCGAAAACACCTGGTTTGTCAGAGGTCAGCTCCACGGTCAGGTCTGGTGGGACGATTACACAAGAGTTCTTTGCGGCAAGCTTCTTTTTGATGATGACATCAAAGATGTTTATTCCGATCCGGCTTATCCGCAGTTTGTTTATTCACAGAACCCGAAAGATGAAATCACAATCGGCTTTGACAATGCAGACACAAACGGCAGACTTTCTCAAAGCTCAACCGGTGTTTACATAACCAACACTTCAAAGAAATATTCTGTTAAAATCGTTTCTGTTTATACTCAGGCAAGTGACCTTACGGTCAGCACCCTGACACAGCAGAAAATTGCTCCGGGCGAAACCGTTTTCTTTAAGTTTTCCGGTGAAATTCCCGATTATAACATGGTCAGAGACAGTCTTGTTGTAAACTATGTTCAGCTTGGTGCTGTTTCCGCCGCAGGAACCAAAACATTCCCAATCACAATTGTGGGCGGACAGGACGTGGTTTTCGACGAAAGCAATCCTTATACGAATGTGAACATGGTTGATCCGTTTGATAATGTTATCAAAAATTCAAAGCTTGATGCAATTTTCAGCGGATTGCACATTAAAAAATATTTGTCTGCAATATTTAACACCATAACAAAATATTTAAAAGAGCTTTTTGAGTTTATTGCAGTTTTTGTAAAGTAATTTAAAACAGCATAAAAGGACCGCCGCAGTTGATTTTTCTGCGGCGGTTTTCATATGAGTTATTGATTTTTAAAGTTCCTCAAGATGTTCAACAGCCATTTCAAAAATTTCTTTGACATGGTCGTCGGAAAGAGTATAATAAACGATTTTTCCGTCTTTTCTGTTTTTGACAAGGTTTGCCTGCCTTAAAATTTTCAGCTGATGCGAAACGGCGGATTTTGTCATGTTCAAAACAACGGCAATGTCGCAAACGCAAAGCTCGTTTTCATGAAGCACCCAAAGAATTTTTATTCTTGTGCTGTCGGCAAAGACCTTGAAAAATTCAGCAAGGTCAAAAAGCATTTCGTCATGCGGCATGGACTTCTTGGTCTTTTTCACAATGTCTTCATGAATATGGTTGCAGTCGCATGTAAGTTCGTTTTTGCCCAAAAAAGTCACCGCCTTTTTCTGTTATGCTTTCATTATATTTTTTCTCGGTTAACTTGTCAAGTGTGACGCCGTTACCTATGACAGCATTATCCCGCCGGAAATCTCGGCGGGATAATGTTTTTCATTGCAAAACCTTTTACCAGATTTTCATTGCAAAACCTTTTACCAGATAACTTTTGTGTCAACATCTTCCTGAATCTGTTTGATGAAATCGTCAATACTCATGCTGCCCTGATCGCCGAAGCCTCTTTTACGAACGGAAACAGTGCCTGTTTCGGCTTCTTTGTCGCCGACGACAAGAATATACGGAATTTTTTCAAGCTGTGCTTCACGAAGCTTATAGCCGAGCTTTTCGCTTCTTGTGTCAACCTCGGTGCGCTGAATTCCTGCCGCCTGAAGCTTCTTTTTCAGTTCAAACGCAGCATCCTGATGTCTGTCGGCAATCGGCGTGATGCGTACCTGTTCGGGTGCGAGCCAGACGGGGAAAGCACCTGCATATTTTTCAATCAGCAAAGCAAGCGTGCGCTCGTAGCAGCCGATGGAGGTACGGTGAATGATATAGGGATTTTTCTTTGAGCCGTCTTTGTCGGTATATTCCATGCCGAATTTTTCGGCAAGCATCTGGTCAATCTGAATGGTGATGAGCGTATCCTCTTTGCCGTGAACATTCTTGATCTGAATGTCAAGCTTAGGACCGTAAAAAGCCGCTTCGCCGATGCCGATTTTGTAATCGAGACCGATGTCGTCAAGAATTCTTTTCATAACGCCCTGCGCTTCGTCCCATTGTTCGGGTGTGCCGATATATTTTTCCGTGTCGTTGGGATCCCACTGTGAAAAACGGTAGGTAACGTCTTCGTCAAGACCGAGCGTTTTGAGCATGAAGTTTGTCAGCTCCAGACAGCCTCTGAACTCATCTTCAAGCTGTTCAGGTGTGCACATCAGGTGACCTTCGGAAATTGTGAACTGACGCACACGGATAAGACCGTGCATTTCGCCCGAAGCTTCGTTTCTGAAAAGGGTTGATGTTTCGTTCAGTCGCATCGGTAGATCACGGTAGGATCTTGCTCTGTTGAGATATGCCTGATATTGGAACGGGCAGGTCATCGGGCGAAGTGCAAAAACTTCGTCGTCTTTTTCTTCGTCGCCGAGAACGAACATACCGTCTTTATAATGATCCCAGTGACCGGAAATTTTATAAAGATCGCTTTTTGCCATAAGCGGCGTTTTGGTCAGAAGCCAGCCGCGCTTTTGTTCCTCGTCTTCAACAAAACGCTGAAGAAGCTGAATGACTCTTGCGCCTTTCGGAAGCATAATCGGAAGTCCCTGACCGATATAATCAACCGTTGTGAACAGCTCAAGCTCTCTGCCGAGCTTGTTGTGGTCGCGCTTTTTGGCTTCTTCAAGAGCGGCAAGATGTGCTTCAAGGTCGCTTGCTTTTGTGAAAGCGGTTCCGTAAATTCTTTGAAGCATTTTGTTTTTGCTGTCGCCTCTCCAGTAAGCACCCGTGCAGGAGGTAAGCTTGAACGCTTTGAGTCTGCCGGTGTCGGGAATGTGAGGACCTGCGCAAAGCTCTTCAAATTCGCCCTGACGGAAGAAAGAAATTTTTTCGCCCTTTGCGCTGTGTTCTTTGATCAGTTCAACCTTGTAAGGTTCGTCTTTCTTTTCCATCATTGCGATGGCTTCGTTGCTGTCGAGTTCAAATCTTTCAAGCGGAAGTGCTTCTTTGACGATTTTTTTCATCTCTTTTTCAATTTCAAGAAGAATTTCGGGCGTGAAATTAACCTCGCTGTCAAAATCATAGTAAAATCCGCCGTCAACAGCCGGGCCGATGGCAAGCTTTGTGTTCGGATAAAGGCGTTTTACCGCCTGTGCCAAAACATGGGAGCAGGTGTGGTTAAACGCTTTTTTACCGTCCTCATCGTCAAAAGTGAGAATGGAAAGCTCGCAGTCTTCTGTTAAAACGGTGCGAAGATCTGCATTTTCTCCGTTGATTTTTGCGAGGCAGGCAGCCTTATAAAGACCTGCGCCGAGACTTTTTGCAACGTCAAGCGCCGTTACGCCGTCGTCATATTCTTTGACTACGCCGCCTTTGAGAGTTACTTTAATCATAATGATCTTCCTTTCTTTTTCGCGTTTGCGATTATATTCCGGACTTTTGTCCGACAAACAAAAAGCTCCATCCCGACACAAGAAAACTGTCGGGATGAAGCTGAAAAATTCAGTTCCACGGTTCCACCCTGATTCCGTATTTGAAAAACACGGCACTCTTTTCGGCTTTAACGCAGCCATACGGTGCTGCTTGTGTAAAAATACTTTTCGCAGCACACTCGGGAGCGGTAACATTTTCTTTGGACTGCGGTTTTGCTTTCAGCCGATGACAAAACCTCTCTGAGCCGCCGTTTTGTTGAAAATGCCTTCTCCGTCAACGCTTTGTGAGGGGATATTCTTTTTGTTTGAATTTTATTTTATCACTGCAAAAGAAGTTTGTCAAGAAAAATTTATTCTTCTTCAAACGTTCCGTTTTCAATTGCAGAAATCTGGTCAACACGTCTTTGATGTCTGCCGCCCTCAAATTCGGTTTCAAGAAAAACATCAACAAGCTCGAGTGCAAGCCCTGCGCCGACAACTCTTCCGCCCATGCAAAGAGCGTTTGCGTCGTTGTGAAGTCTTGTATATTTTGCACTGAAATAATCGCTGCAGCAAGCGGCTCTGATGCCCTTGACCTTGTTTGCAGCCATGGAAATTCCGATGCCGGTTCCGCAGCAAAGGATCGCTTTTTCGCTTTCGCCGCTTACAACACTCTGACAGGTTTTATAGGCAATTTTCGCATAATCAATTGATTCGGGCGAATAAGTTCCGAAATCCTTATAGGCGATGCCCTTGTTTTCAAGATGTTTTTTGATGGCTTCTTTGAGTTCAAATCCGCCGTGGTCTGCTCCTAATGCTATCATTTTGCATTCTCCTTTGAAATTTTTTTGTTTTAATGAAGTTCTGATTAAATCTGCAAGGTAGCTGTGCATCAAAGCGTATGCTGTGATTTATTCAGAGATTTCTTAAGTTCTCTTTCCGCCTGCGGCAGCCTTAAATAAACAGGCATCAGCTCACAGGGAGAGAGAAGCTTTGTTTCATTAAAATTGTTCATTGCCGCAAAGGCAACGCTTGCCGCGTTCTGAAAGCGTGTAACCGGCGGTGCGATGTGATAGCCCAAAGTGCTGTGGCAGATAACGGCACCGTCACCGACGAAAACAATCTTTTTGTCGGTGGCTTTTAATTTTTCGCCCAGGGTTTCGATTTTTAACGCTTCGTCATCGGTAAGCCTTGTGATTTTTTCGCCCTCAATGTCAAACAGCGCACAGTAAACCTGACTGCATCTTGCGTCCATCACACTGCAGGCGATGACGTCCTGACCGATCAGGTTATAGGCGAGCGCTTCAAGCGTTGAAACCGCAATGCATTTTTTGCCTAGTCCGTCTGCAAGACCTTTGATTGCCGCAATGCCGATTCGGATTCCGGTGAACGAGCCCGGACCGACCGAGCAGGCAAGAGCATCAATATCGCTAAGCTTGGTTTCGCTGTTTTTCAGTACCGAATCAATCATCGGCAGCAGCGTTCTTGAATGGGTAAGCCCTGCGTTGGTGCTGCAAAGGCTTATGATTTTATCGTTTTCGGTTATGGCAACACTTGCACAAACCGCACTTGTGTCAACAGACAAAATTTTCATATTCACCTTGTCCTTCAACTTCAATGATTCTTTCGTTATCGCTTTTTCCGCGGCTGATTGTGACTTTGATTGTGTTTTCGGGCAGAGCGTTTTCAATGTTTTCGCTCCATTCGCAGGCGAGAATTCCGCCCGATTCGTAATAATCGAAAAAGCCGGTTGCATAAAGATCGTCCCAGGTTTCAACACGGTACATATCAAAATGATAAAGTGTGTTTTGACCGCGATAAATGTTAACAAGCGCAAAAGTGGGACTTGAAACACTGTCGGTTATTCCGAGACCTTTTGCAAGGCCACGCGTGAAAGCGGTTTTGCCCATACCGAGTCCTCCGAAAAAAGCAACAACAACGCCGCCGTGAAGCTTTTTGCCCATTTTTTCAGCAAAGCTTTCGGTCTGCTGAGTGCTTTGTGTTATTACCCGAAACATTTAATTCACCGCCGAATTTAAGTTTTAATCATAACAAATATTGTATCATAAAAAAAGAATATGTCAACGCTATGACTTGAAATATCAAAACAAAGATTATATAATGAATAAGTATCGTTTAAAGAAACAGTGTAAAATATATATGATATTTCACAAACAGGAAGTGATAAATTGTTTTTTAAAACCGTAAAGAAAATTATTAAAGAAACCGACAAATTGTTTCTTTTGATTTGTGTTGCACTTTCGGCTTTTGGAATCGTTATGGTTGCCAGCGCATCAAAGCGTACCGTTGAAGACGGAGACCTGATTTCCCGTGACGCAAAGGTTATGATACTGGCGTTCATAATGGGTCTTGTTGCATGTATGTTTATTTCGCTGATTGATTATGACATAATACTCAAGCTATGGCCTGTGATTGCGGGCGGATCGCTGCTTTTGATGTTGCTGCTGTTTCCGTTCGGTATTGCACCTGAGGCCAGAGAAAGTGCAAGATCATGGCTTAAAATTACGAACTCTCTTTATTTTCAGCCGTCCGAAATATTGAAAATCGGGTTTATTATAACTTTTTCATTTCATCTGAACAAAGTAAAAAAAGATTTGTCGAGTTTTAAGAATGTTTTTCTGCTTTGTGTTCATGCGGCGATTCCGATTTTTTTGGTTGTCGTAACGGGCGACATGGGTTCTGCTTTGATTTTTGCGCTGATGTTTGTGGGCATGATGTTTGCTGCAGGCGTTCATTGGCTGTATTTTCCGGCAGGACTGTTGGCGGTTGCGGCTGTTTCGCCGATTGTGTGGTACAAGGTTTTTGATGACATTCAGCGAAACCGAATTCTTGCTTTGTTTAATCCCGATGACTATCCGAAAGAAATTTATCAGCAGCAGCAGGCGCTCAATGCCATGAAAGAGGGCGGCTTCACCGGAACAGGGCTTTTTAACGGTCCGTTTACGCAAAGCGGCTCCGTGCCCGAAAGTCAGAACGACATGATCTTTTCTGCAGTTTGCGAAGAACTTGGCTTTGTCGGCGCGGCAGTTCTGGTTTTGCTTTTCATTTTGCTTGCCGTCAGAATAATTTATGTCGGAAAGCGTTCGGAAAATTTTGCCGCTTCAATGATTTGCTACGGTGTTATGTTCATGATTATTGCTCAGGTTGTGATTAACATCGGAATGTGCACAATGCTTCTTCCGGTTATCGGAATCACTTTGCCGTTTATCAGTGCCGGCGGTTCTTCAACGATCAGCCTTTATCTTGCAGTCGGGCTTGTTTTAAGCGTTTACAGAAGTTCGGGACGTCTCGGCTATGAGGACTACCGATATGAGAGAATTGCAAGAAACTATGACAGCGCCGTTTGAACAGTTTGGAGTGTATTTCAGTGTGGAGTTTGGAGTTTGGAGTTATTACGACCTTCGGCTCGTGCATAATGATTTCATGCGTTGGTCACGATTAATAAAATTTGCGGACACCGGTTTTTGTTTTTTTGGTGTCCGATTTTTATT
>JBJEOJ010000153.1:0-8084 GCA_051880655.1 Acutalibacteraceae bacterium
ATTTTTTATATATTATGTTCATTTGGGTGTTGTTATCGATACCGCAGTCTCTGTCATGATTTCCAAAAGTTACACAGAATGGAATTTGGTTTTCGACAATCGGATTTGTGATTTCTTTAATTGTTCTTTCAATAGCATTTATAGTATCTTTTTTGAAAGAAGATGAATAGCCCATAATCTGATCGCCTGTGAAAACAACAAGATCAGGCTTTTCACGCTTAACGGCAAGAGAAATCAGCTTAATTGTGTCGGGATTAACTCTGGCTTTTTCCTGAGTGTCGGCAATTTGCATGATTTTGAATTTTCCGTTTTTAAATTTAAGCTCATGATTCATTTTGCAACTTCCTTTAATTAAACTTACTTGTTTTATCATATCACTTTTATTAATCAAAAACAACACAGAAACAAATGTATTAACAAAGTAATGAAGTTTTTTCGACTATAAATATTCACTTCTTTATAATGATTTAATAACACTTTATTGGTATTTTTTCATAGAATTTTAACTAAAAGTCTTTATTTTTATATTTAATTATGCTATAATATTACTGTAAAAAAGAACCAAATGGTTCTTGAACACAAGAAAGGAGATGACGTTATGAAAATAACAGTTATCGGCAAAAAATGCACGCCAAGAGATTCGTTCAAAGAAAGAGCTGAAAAAAGACTTCAAAAGCTTGAAAAGTTTTTTGATTCTGACGCCGAAGCAAAAATTACTGCAACGGTTGAAAAAAACGTTCAGATTGTTGAAGTGACGATTTTTTATAACGGAATGTTTTTCCGCTCTCAGGAACGTGCCGTAAACATGAATGAAGCGCTTGATCGCTGTGTTGATTCGCTTGTGCGTCAGATCCGCAAAAACAAAACGAAGGTTGAAAAACGCCTTCACCAGGAAGCTTTTGCCCCCTTTGATGCAATTGACACACTTGAACCGGAGGACGACTATGATATAGTTCGTTCAAAAGAAATTTCTCTCAAGCCTCAGAGTGTTGATGAAGCAATTTTGCAAATGAATCTTCTTGACCATCAGTTCTATATGTTTGTAAACAGTGCCAACGATAAGGTTTGCGTTGTTTATGCACGAAAAGACGGAGGCTACGGACTGTTAATTCCGAGTGATGATTGATTTTAACTTATCAGTGTGATACAATAATCCGGCGGCAGTTAAGTCTGCCGCCCATTTTTTCAGCTTAAAACAAGAAAGGAAGCTTCACAGGCAAATATTTTACTGTTGTTGCGCAGAAAGTTTATGAAAATAAATTTTGTAATTCCATGTCTGCTTGGACTTGAAAAGCTTATCAGTGATGAAATGAAAGAGTTGGGTGCAGAAAATGTTGTTGCCGAAAACGGCAGGGTACTTTTCAGCGGCGATGAGCATATTCTTGCAAGGGCAAACATCTGCTCAAGATATGCCGAGCGCATTCAAATTCTTGTCGGTTCTTTTGAAGCACTCAGCTTTGAAGAACTTTTTCAGGGAACAAAATCATTACCGTGGGAAAATTGGATCGGTGAATATGATGCTTTTCCGGTTAAAGGATATAGTCTTAATTCTGCACTTTTTTCTGTCAGCGACTGTCAGTCCATAATCAAAAAAGCTGTTGTTGAAAGGCTAAAAACAAAATATGCTGTTTCATGGTTCGATGAAACCGGTCCTGTATATCAGATTCAGTTTTCAATAATGAAAAACAAGGTCAGTCTGCTTATCGATACAACAGGATACGGTCTTCACAAACGCGGCTACCGTCTTGAAGCCGGAGGTGCACCGATTAAAGAAACTCTTGCTGCATCTCTTTGCAAGCTTGCAAGACTTCGTGAATATCACACTTTATATGATCCGATGTGCGGCAGCGGAACAATACTGATTGAGGGTGCTATGCTCGCAAATAATATTGCACCCGGTCTTAACCGACATTTTTCTGCCGAGCGCTGGGATAAAATCGAACAATCTGTTTGGATTGAAGAAAGAGAAAGGGCAAAATCTCTTGAACTTACCGAAAGCCGTTTTACTGCCTATGGTTCCGATATTGATGAAGAAACGCTTGAAATTGCAAAAGCCAATGCACAACGTGCCGGTGTTGATAAATTCATAACATTTGAAAAGTGCGATATAAAGAATTTTAAGCCTAAAACCGATAGAGGAACGCTGATTTGCAATCCTCCTTACGGTGAACGACTGCTTGATTTAAAAGAAGCCGAACGATTATATAAAATTATGGGCGAAAAATTCATAAGACAGCATGGCTGGTCATATTATATAATAAGTCCGTCTGAAGATTTTGAAGAGTTTTACGGTCAAAAAGCCGATAAAAGGCGAAAGCTATATAACGGAATGATCAAATGCCAGCTTTTTATGTATTATAAATAAAGTAACTGCACATCAATCCAAACGGAAAGATGTGCAGCTTTTTATTCAATATTTTTAAGAGCTTCAAGTTCTTTTTTGTCAATCTTAATTTTTGAATCTTTAATGAGCTTAATCTTTTTTCTGCTTATGAGAAGAGGTGCGGCTTCCGGCTTTTTGTCAAGCTTAATTTTGAGAATGCCTGTTAAGAGATTTGAATCAATAACAACGCCTCGTCCCTCAGGAGTTTTAACAATCGCACCGTTCTTCGGAGTAACTCTCAAAAGATGCTCATAAGCGTCCTGCTCATATTTAAGACAGCACATAAGTCTTCCGCAAGTTCCGCTGATTTTTGACGGAGAAAGCGATAATCCCTGCTCCTTTGCCATTTTAACAGAAACAGGCTGAAAATCTCCCAAAAACGATTTGCAGCAAAAAGGTCTTCCGCAAACACCCAGACCGCCAATCATTTTTGCCTGATCTCTGACTCCGATTTGTCTCAGTTCAATTCTTGTTCTGAAAACAGAAGCAAGGTCTTTGACAAGTTCTCTGAAATCGACCCTGTTTTCTGCAGTGAAATAAAAAAGGATTTTACTTGAATCAAATGTGTATTCAACATCAACAAGTTTCATATTAAGCTTGTGCTTTTCAATTTTTTCACAGCATATATTGAAGGCTTTTTTTTCTTTAATTTTGTTTTCTTCAACAATTTTATAATCGTTTTCGGTTGCTTTTCTGAGAACGGGTTTGAGCGGAGATGAGATTTCATCATCTTCAATATTTTTGTTTGTCATTGTTACTTGTCCGAATTCAATTCCTCTTGCGGTTTCAACAATAACATTGTCTCCAATCGCAAATTCATCGGTTTTCGGATCAAAATAATATGTTTTACCGGCATCTTTGAATCTGACGCCAACAACTGTTGTCATTATATTTCTTCCTTTCGGCGATTATTTTAAAATGCTCGGCACATCTGCCGAAATTAATTTTATTATATAAATAAAACTTAGTTCTTAATTAAATAAAAATTACTGCAAAGTTTTGTGGTAAGCAAATTAAAGTTCGCATTAGCTTTTGTCTGATCAAGTAGAGATTGTAAAAGCTCAATAAATTCAAGCATTTTTTCAGCTGTAAAACTCATCGAAACGGCTTTTGCGGTTTCATATGAATCAGAAATCAGTTCATTTGAAGAGCAGTTAATAATAAGAGCGTCCCGAATGATTTCAATCATATATTTCAAAGTGAAAGTAAAGAAATCTTTATCTTTTTGAAACTCTGATGTAAGAACGAGAAAGTTATATTCATCGCTTTTGCAAAAGCAATCCAAAAGCTTTTTTGCAAGTTCTTTCGCATGAATATGCTTTTCATCATCTGTATTTTCACCGATTGAATTTGAAAGACTGTATGAACTGCCGCGCGAAACAATTGTTTCAAGCAATGAAGATTTTGAATCACAGGTCAGAATGAATTTAACATGAGCTGAAGGTTCTTCGAAGATTTTCAGCAGTGCATTTTGTGACTGAACACCCATATACTGAGCTTCACTGATTATGAATATGCTGAATTTTGCCTCATTCGGAAAAAGCTGCGCTTGCTGCTTTAAATTTCTTATTTCATCAACCTTTATGTTTGATGATTTTTCATCTTTAGTAAGAATATGAATATCACCGTGACTGTCACAAAGTGATTTTCTGCAATTAGAGCATTGCCCGCATGGTTTATTCTCACCATCGCAAATCAAAGCAGAAGCCAATTCTTTGGCAGCTTTAAGGCGAGTCTCTTCGTCAGCACCTTCAATTATTACAGCGTGAGAAAGAGTTGCGTTTAAAACTGCTGTCTCAAGTTCTTTTGCTGTTTTTTCGTTAATTTTTATATTTTCAAACACATTGAACCTCTGAAAAATTATTTAAGTATATTATACAACAATATCTGAAAAAAGACAACATAAAATTTTAAGACAATCAGTTAACATTCCAGACGCTGTAAATACTTAAAATCTGCTTTGCAGCATCCTTTAATGAAAGCTTTGACGGTTCGGTGGGATATTCATTTTCAAGCCAGCTCCAACGGTTTTCGTGCCTGAACCAATCAATTTCTTCGCTTTTTTTATAGGAAAGCTCATCTTTGCATTTTTCAATCCAAAGCTTCCATCTTTTGTAATAGTAGTCAGCTGTAAGTCCTGACCACTGTTTGTTTGAATAATCTTTAAGACCGCCTTTATCTGCTGCAAGTCTTGAGCCTGCCCATGTTGTAATCAGAGCGCGGGCATTGAAGCTGAACATTTTCTTTGTGAAATCATCAAAATCTTCAGCCTCTTCATCAGCTTTTTCAAGCCATGTACCAAGCATGAATTCTTTCTGACAAGACAGAACACTATCTGTATATTGAATTATGTCAAGGAACTTATCCGAATATTTCATATATTCAATTAAGTCTTTGTTATTATATGCCTCAGACATTTTTATCTGATATTCCTGAGCAGTATTTGATAAAACCTGTTTTAAAAGATCGGCAAGGTCAAACAAATATCCCTCGCTTTGACAAAGCATATCGTAATCGCTGACAAAAAGTGTAACGGCATGTTCAAATGTTTTTTTATCATAAGCAATTATGCCGTTGCCCCATGTTGAAGCTGATTTGATTTTAAGGGCAGGGCGGGCATTAATTACAGATTCCGGCGCACCCTCTCCGAGCTCGTTAAGTTCCGGATTATATACTGTCTCATTAAGCAAAAGAACAGCCTGATAAACATTTTCGGTAAATTTGCCGTAACGTCTTGTTATATAGCCTTTGAACCATTCTTTAAGATTAATTTCATTCAGCTTTGAATCGTCTGACCATGCAGTTTCAAAAAACAAATCAAAAGCAATCGGATTTGAGTGTGTTGCCTCGGGCGTTATACCGATTCCCTTCATATACTTTGCTTCGGCTGAAGCACGGGCAACCTCTTTTGCGATTGTGCGTAAATGACCGTGAAGTCCCATTCTTCCGCCGAAGTTGTTAAGCATACAATAAAGCCACGGAGTATTCATGAATTCTTGTGAAAGATAGTTTTCCCATCTCGGATGCTTTTCGGCATAAAGGTCAAGAATCAGAACATGCTCCTTATATCCTTCAAGACCTTCAATAAGCTTTTTTGACGGATTTTCGCCCCAAGACTGAATAATCCATATGCTGTTTTCGTTGCTTTTGAGCATGGAGCTTATGATTTTTTTTGCAACATTCTGAACTTTCATTCTGCCACTTTTTCCGCCCTCATGGAACGGATCGGTTGCAAAGAATTTACTGTATGTTCCAAACACTTCTTGCTGACATTCATAAAAAATTTCAGCAAGCTTTGTATAGACTTCACTGTCCGTTTTCAGCATATACGGTCTTTCAAGTTCATTCCATTTTCCTTGTGCTATAACGGGAGCATCAGGCACATGATCTTTAATATCTTTCGGAACCATGCCGGAATATCCCTGAAGAACAGGCATCATACCCATTTTCCTCATATAAAGATGATTCGTTCTTGCAAGATCTGTATGCTTTTTGAAATATCCGTCATGAACAGGGCCGCCTACACCGTAGATGTTAGCCATATTAAACCATGCATAATAAGCAGGTCCGGTGATGAAAGCCTTTGCTTCAAGAGAAGAATACCCCAGTTTCGTTAAAAATCGTCTCCAGACTTCTTCCTGAGCAGTAATGTCAAGAATTACGTTAACACCTTCAAGAGCAAGCCAGTCAAGCTCTTTTTGCCAGTCTTTTTCGTTCCAAAAAGCCATAGTATATGAAAGAGCGCAGTAATTATAGGCATATCTGATTTTAAACGGGGTTTCTTTTCTGATTGTACCGCTGATTTTTGGCGGTGTATCGGGCATTTTTGTGTTGTTTCCAACCTGAGAAATATGAACTAAACAAAAGTATTTGTAATAATGGTTAAGTCCTGCGGCGGCATTAACTCCTGAATTTGCAGTAATTTTGATTTTTCCGTTACTTTCGCAAAGCTCAAAAAATTCTTTTTCACTGTTTATAATTTCAAAGCTAAACCAGGATTTGTATTTTTCTCCGACTGTTCTGGAAACAAGAGCATATAATTCATCAACAGTATCAGACTGAGTCAAATTAACATTATAAACACTGTCATTAAAATTTTCAGGATAAAGATTTTTAATTTTTTCAGGTTTATTTGTACCGTCACAGCCGAAAATTTCAACATTTCTCAGCTGAACATAAGGAGTGTTCGAGTTGTATTTAATAAGAATACGAATATATCTGCATTCAAATTCACATTCAAATTCATATCTGCCTTTAACATTAAACTCACTGTCTTGTTTTATCTCTTCTTTGAAATTAACCGAATCAATGCTTGAAAAAACAGAAAAAAGGCTGTAGCTGTTTTTGGGTACATCGATAATGAGCTTTGAAATCTTAAAACATTTTTCAAGATCAATTTGAACAAAAGTCGGATATTGACCGCCAATCCATTTTGTACGCGGATTACCGTCAATGATTTTATAACAATCTTTTTTGTTTTCACAAACAAAAACGCTGTTTTCAGATAAATTGATTTTTTTTGAATTCATAGCAGTAACTTTCCTGTTAATTATTTATTGCAGATTGAGTGCATATATATTGACTGAGTCATACAACAATTTTATATTTTAATTCAAATCACGGCAATAGTCAACAAGATGCACAATGTTTCGCACTATGATAACAAAAAATTTAAAAAAAACTGATTAATTTGTAAATTCAGATAAATAACACTTGATATTTTCAATTTTTATGATAGAATAAGGTAAAATGATTTAAGGAGGTAATGACCAATGGCATATGTAATCGGCGACGATTGCCTCTCATGCGGTGCTTGTGCAGAAAATTGCCCGGTAGGTGCTATCAGCGAAGGTGACGGAAAATATGTTATCGATGCTGATACCTGCGCTGAATGCGGTGCTTGTGCAAGTTCTTGCCCGGTTGAAGCAATTTCTGAAGTTTAATTTAAAACGTATTAAAAATAGGCTGCCTTTTTTGGCAGCCTGATTTTTTTACGCTTCGATTTCTTTAAGATTAATTAAATACTCTTTAACGGCATTTTGCCAATCAGGCAGTCTGTTAAATCCTGCGTCATCAAGACTTTTTTTGGACAGTCTGGAATTAAGAGGACGTTTTGTTTTGCTGCCGTATTGAGCAGTTGTTACCTTGTTAACAGCTGTGTTTTTTTTGCAAAGTGAAAACACTTTCCCGGCAAGCTCAGCCCAAGAGCAAAAGCCTTCGTTTGTTGCATGATATATGCCGTATTTATCTGTACTTATCATTTTGCATAAAAGAGCAGCAAGATGTTTTGAATAGGTCGGTGAACCGACCTGATCGCATACGACATTCAGTTCTTCATGATTTTCGCTTAAAGCAAGCATCGTATGAATAAAATTAGTGTTCTTTTCTCCAAAAACCCAAGATGTTCTGACAATGAAAAACTTTTGGCAGTTGTCAATAACCGCCTTTTCACCGAGAAGCTTGCTTTTTCCGTAAACATTAAGCGGCCCTTTGTTATCGTATGTTTCGAAAGCTGCTGTTCCGTCTCCGGGAAAAACATAATCAGAACTTATATAAATAAGTTTTGCATTATATTTTTTGCAGTTTTCGGCAATATTTAAAGTTCCTGTGAAATTAACATTCATACAAGCTTCTTCGTCTTGCTCGGCTTTGTCTACCGCAGTATATGCAGCACAGTGTATAACCGAATCAATTTGATTGT
>JBJEOJ010000154.1:0-8055 GCA_051880655.1 Acutalibacteraceae bacterium
GCATCTGGACCTCAACAGCGGAAAATATATGGCGCCGGGAGACCTTGACGTGGTATTGGACCAGCAGTTGAACAACTGGGAAGCCCGATACGGAGTAACCAGGAAATATGACGACTGTGCCGCCAGGATGAACGACATCATTGATGCGGCTTATGAAAAGACAGGCAGGCAGGTTGTCATTCTGATTGATGAGTATGACAAGCCTATCGTGAACAACCTCGGCAATGAGGAACTTACTGATTATTACAGAAAGACTCTCCAGGGGTTCTACAGCGTGCTGAAGGCCAAGGACGGGAAGATTCGGTTCGGGTTTCTGACTGGCGTGTCGAAGATTGGCAAGCTTAGTGTTTTCAGCACGCTCAACAACCTGAGGGACATATCAATGGAGACTGAATATTCCGATATATGCGGTATTTCTGAGGAAGATCTCCACAAATATTTCGACGGGAGGTTCCATAGCACACCAAAAGGGCAATGCTCCGCTTTATGCCGCACACAGAGGACTTTCGGCTTTGTATCCGCAAAACAGTGTCAAAGCGTTTGAAGAAGCAGCAAAGGCAGGCTTTTATGCTTTTGAATGTGATGTGCATACCACTTCCGACGGCGAATGGATTGTGATTCATGATGATACGGTCGATAAAATGACAAACGGAAGCGGAAATGTTGAAGATTTTACCTTTGAAGAAATCAGAAAGCTGCGTCTTGACGGCGGCAACGGCATTGAAAATTATCCCGATTTGCAGATTCCGACACTTGAAGAAACGCTTGCGGTCTGCGATAAATATGACATTGTTCCGATTATCGAACTGAAAAAGCTTGATGAAAAATATCTTCCCGATTTTGTTAAAGCGTTGAAAGAACACAAGCTTCTTGATAAAGCAATTGTCATTTCGTTTAATTTTGACTATCTCAAAGCACTCAGAGAAATTGACAGCAGCATTGAAATGATGTATCTTGTCAAAAAATTTGATAAAGCAACAGTTGATATGTGCGCCGAAAACGGCAATATCGGCATTGATTTTAAATGTCAGGACTATATTTTCTCAATCAGTGCTTTTAATTATGCAAAAGAAAAAGGCTTGAAGCTCGGTGCCTGGACGGTTGATAATACCATTTACAGTGATGTAATGCGCGCTGCAGGTGTTGATCTGATAACAACCAACCGAATCATACCTGTTTGAATAAAGATAAGGACATAAAATTATGGCTGATTTGCTTCTGAAAACAATTGCACACATCAGAACCGATTTCCCCGAAAAATTCGGTGTGCCGCGTCAAAGCGGAATTGTTGACGAACTTGAAGGAAAAGTAATTTTCACCCGGGAGTTTCAGCGTGCTGATTTTCTCCGGGGCATTGACCGGTATTCACACTTGTGGCTGATCTGGGGCTTTTCCGAAAACAAAGAAACAAACCCCGCAGCAACGGTCAGACCGCCCATGCTCGGCGGAAACAGGCGTGTGGGTGTTTTTGCTAGCCGCTCGCCGTTTCGACCCAATCCGATCGGTCTTTCGTGCGTACGTCTCAGCGGCGTTGAATACGATGAAAAATGCGGATATTTTCTGCGTGTTTTCGGAATTGACATGGTTGACGGAACACCGATTTATGACATAAAACCGTATATTCCTTATGCCGATTGCAAACCGAATGCGCTTTCGGGCTTTTCGGTAAATCCCGACGAAGCAAAAAAGAATGTTGTTTATCAGAACGGCTGCGACGAAATACTTTCTCAAAGCGAAAAACAAAAGCTTACGGCGGTGCTTTCGCAAGATCCGCACCCATCCTATAAGCATGAAGCCGACAGAAAATATTACATGGATTTTTCTCATTACAGCGTCTGCTTTTGCGCAGATGAAGAAAACATAAATGTCATAAGCATAACCGAAAAATCGGCAAAATCTTGAAATCAGCCGCTTGTGTGTGTTATACTTTCAAAAACTGTTACTTTGATTTTTAAACGGTGATTTCATGTTCGATATCTTTATGTTTTCTTTTAACGCAGTCATGCCGATTTTGCTTGTGGTTGCGCTCGGTTATATTCTGAAAATCACAAAATTTGCGTCAGATGAATTTTTCAAAAAAGCCAACTCCATGGTTTTTCATGTTTTTCTTCCGATTCTTCTGTTTTATAATGTCTATGAAATTACAAACCTTTCGGACATCAACTGGCGTTTAATAATTTATATTGTTGCCGCAGTGCTTTTTCTTGCGGCTTTCGGAATTGCGGTCGCTCATCTTATCACAAAACGCCGTGACCGGTTGGGCGTGATTGCGCAGTGTTCGTTTCGCTCCAATCATGCAATTATCGGAATCACGCTTGCTCAGTCAATCGGCGGCACACCGGCAATTGCTTTTGCATCGGTTGTTTCTGCGGCGGCCATTCCGCTTTTTAACATACTTGCGGTCATCGTTTTGTCTTATTATGCCGAAAACGGCAAGAAGCCGAGCGTGAAAGATACGCTTGTCAGAACCGTTAAAAATCCGCTTATCATCGGTGTTGTATGCGGACTTCTAGTTCTGGTTGTGCGCTCTTTTATCCCGGTCGGCTCTGACGGACTTCCTGTTTTTTATCTGGAGCGTGATTTGCCGTTTTTGATGAAAGCATTGGAAAGTCTTTCAAAAATCGCTTCGCCGCTGGCTCTTGTAATCCTCGGCGCAAGATTTGATTTTTCAGCGGTAAAAGGTATGTTCAAAGAAATATCCGTCGGTGTAATACTGCGTCTTGTTGCCGCACCGTTAATCGGTATCGGCTTGGCGTATCTTCTTTCGGAATATACCGGTCTTATCAGCGTCGGCACTTCCGAATATCCGGCGTTGATTGCTGTTTTCAGTTCGCCTGTTGCCGTTTCAAGTGCGGTAATGGTCGGAGAAATCGGCGGAGACGATCAGCTTGCAACACAGCTTGTTGTCTGGACAAGCGTTTTGTCAATGCTTTCAAACTTTATCATCGTATTTATGCTGAAATCGTTCAGCTTAATATAATTTATTCAAGGAGAATGTATAGTGGATACAACAAAAAACAATTTAAAAGGCGGCGTAAAATTCTGCCCGAGATGTGCTGTGAAAAGACTGCTTAACAAAGTAAAGCTTGATCAGACTGCCGAAAGCGGCTATGGAAACAGTGTGGCTCTCACACCGCCGATGGGCTGGTCAAGCTGGAATCTTTTTGCGGCAAAAATCAATGAAAACCTTATCAAAGAAATTGCAGACGCAATGAAAAACAGCGGTCTTGCCGAAGCAGGCTATCAATATGTGAATATTGACGACTGTTGGCAGTCATCGGCAAGAGACGAAGCCGGCAGGCTTCAGTGCGACAAGGCAACATTCCCGAACGGAATTGCAAGTCTTGCACAGTATGTCAACAGCTGCGGTTTAAAGCTCGGAATTTATTCTTCTAACGGAACGATGACCTGTGAAGATTTTCCGGCATCGCTCAAACATGAAGCAATTGACGCAGACACTTTTGCACAGTGGGGAATTGAATATTTCAAATATGACTTCTGCCATAATGTGCCGATTTCATCAAAAGCACCGAGAGTTACGCTTATCGAATTTGCAAAGCTCGGTGAAACAGCGTTTAAGATTATCAAGCCGTCGGAAGTTACGCTCAAAGGTGAAGCAAGAATTGTCAAAGACAACGGCAGAAATTCTGACAGCGGCGAATATATTGCGGGCATTTGCAGCCGGAACGGTTCTTTCAGCGTGGAAATTGACGCACCCGAAGACGGCGAATATGCGCTTACCTTAACCGTTGCAAAAGACGGCGGCGAAGAAAGATTTTTGCTTGCAGTTGTCAACGGCACGCAGGAATACCACATCTATTCTCCTGCGGCGAAATTTAATAACGGCAATTACAGGCGCACACAAAAAGTAATTACGCTCAAAAAGGGCAAAAACACCGTTGAATTTTCAAATCCTGTTGGCTCTGTAATGGACAGCGCCGCAATTCAGTATAAGCTCATGGGCAAAGAGCTCAAAAGAGCAACAAAGGAATATGCCGAAAAGAACGGCACACAGGAAAAGCCGATTGTTTTTTCAATTTGCGAATGGGGCTGGAATAAACCTTGGAAATGGGGAAGAGAAGCCGGTAATCTTTGGAGAACCACGCCCGATATTAAAGCGGTATGGGCGTCCGTTCTGAGTATCTATGAATTTAACGTAAGGCTTGCAAAATATTCCGCTCCCGGAGCATGGAACGATCCCGATATGCTTGAAGTCGGAAACGGCAACCTTACTTATGAAGAAAACAAATCTCATTTTTCGCTTTGGTGCATGATGTGTGCACCGCTGATTCTCGGCAACGATGTCAGAAAATTCATCAAGGCCGACGGTACACCCGATAAGGAAAACAGAATTTACCGAATCCTCACAAACAAAGCGATGATCGGCATCAATCAGGATCCGCTCGGTGTTCAGTGCAGAAGAATCAAAGCGGGACTTGTTGATGTGCTGATTAAACCGCTTGAAAATTCAAAGGCTGCTGTCTGTGTGTTCAACAAAGGCAGATCGGACACCTCTTATGCCGTTGACATGAAGAAGATTGCAAACGAAAGCATCCTGAATCTCCCGGTCAAAGACGGCTATCAGGTTTATGATGTCTGGGACGATTACACAAGCGACGGAATTAATGTCATCAACGCAAAACTGCCGAGGCACGGCGTTAAGGTTTATATCGTTTGCTGACAAAAAAATTAACAGTGCTCAATTCCGGGCACTGTTTTTTATATCTGTTAAATCTTAAAATCATCTTCATCAAAATCGCAGGAAATCTTAATTTTTCTCGGTACTCTTTTGAGCGGATCGTACTTGAACTTTTTGCACGAATCGTCGCTTTCGACCACGCCTTTCTTTTCGCAGTAAAGAGCACCGGTTTCTTTTGATAAAAATGCTCTTTGGCAATATTCACATTTCGGTTCGATTTCAGGCTTTTTCATTTTTATCACCAATCCTTTATTTTATTTTAACATAAATCTGCTTTTTTGTAAATGCCGTTTTCAAGGTTAAAACCGACGTTTGCTTTTTTGCTTGTTTTTGCTGATGATAACGCTGTCGCCGATAAGCATAAGCAGACACATGGCAATCAGACAAAGCGAAACAGAAATTCCGGAAGCGCTTGCCGAAACATTACCGTTTGCCACAACAGCAACAGGCTTGCACGCAGGGAATGCTTTAAAAAGAATTTCGCAAATAACAGTTGCAAAAGCCGCATTTGTAACTCTTGCCGTCAGAAAGTATTTCAGCTTCAGACCCGTCATAATAACAGCGTCCATAATCTGAAAATGTATACACAGCCCACTCCAGCCGATTGCACCGGCAATAAGTGAGGGCGCGTAAGAAAGGCTGATTTGTTTGCAGCCGTTCGTAACTTCAAGAAATGCGCTTAAAAAAACTTTTGCTTCATCTGAAAAATTGCCAAGGTCAATAAGCTTTGAAAAGCAAGAGAAAATAACGACCCAACCGCAGATTATCGCAATGGAGAAAGTGCTTTTTTTAACGCTTTCAACAATTAAGCCTGCACCGATGTTGATGTTTTCTTTTTCTTCTTCGGTATTTTTTAATTTTTCAAAATCATTTTCGTCGGAAACAAAGCGGCTTAAAATGCCTAAAAGCAGCGATGATAAAACCACCGAACAATAAATAACAACGCCTGCGCTTCTTGAACCGAGCAGACTGCTTCCGACATAACCGATCACAAAACCCGGCCCGGGATTGATGCAAAAAAGCATCAGCCGTCTTGCCTGGTTCGGACTTAGCTTTTTGTTTTCAAAAAGTCTTTTGACAAGTGAAGCACCGATCGGAAAGCCGCCGATTTGTGAAAGCAAAATTACACAAAAGCTGTTACCGGGCTGACGGAACAAAAATTTTGTGACAGTATCAAAAAAAGCGGAAACTTTTTCGCTGATGCCGCTTTGAATAAAAACGCAGGAAACCACCATAAACGGAAAAAGCGACGGAATCACATTTTTAAGGCAAAGCTCAATTCCGTCATATGCACCTTTTCCGGCTTCTTCGGGAAATTCAAGAAGCGAAAATGCCGCAGCAAAAACAACAAAAGCAAATATCACAATTTTTGCCACCTGAAAATGCGGCTTTTTCTTTGCAAGATTCAAATGAAATTCTTTTTGCATAATATCTACTCCGACGAATAAAAAAGCTTTTCGCTTTTTACGAAAATTAAATTTAACTGCTGATAAATATTTATGTCGGCGGTCATGATAAAAATAACTGTTTCATATAAATATCACGAGTGATGAATAAGGAATGGTTATTTTATGGATAAAAAGCGCATGGAAAAACTTGCTTCAATCGGCGATGATTTTGTTTCATCTTCCGCTTTGCCTCATACCGAACTTGACGGAACCGATCAGGCTTTGGTTGAAGGGTGCAAGGGAATCGTTGAATATAACGGCTGCATTGTAAAAATCAACTGCGGTCATGTAACAGTCAAGTTTTGCGGCTGTGATTTAAGCATCAAGGCTTTGTCTGCCGGGCGAATCAGCGTAAGCGGAAAAATAAGCTGCGTTGAATTTGAATAAACTTTTCGGCATTTTTTTGAGGTGAAGCATTTTGATTTTTGTCAGAATTTTTCGTTTTATTTTGGGCAGTGTGTTCTTTCGGGCATGGGGCGGCTTCAGTGAACGTTTCATTAATCTTTGTTGTGAAAACAACATTGAAATCAGAGATACTGCTCTAAGAAGCGACGGACTTGAAGCTTATGTCAGAGCCGACCGGTATAAATATCTCAGAAGCATCGCAAAGCGTTCTGGCATGAAAATCCGCTGTGTTTCAAAACACGGACTGCCGTTCTTTTTGAAACGGCATAAAGACCGTGTGGGACTTGCTGTTGCCGCCGCCATTTTTGCGGTGTTTATGGCGGTGACTTCCATGTTTATCTGGAATGTTGATGTAATCGGCTGTGAGAATACGGACAAAGAAGAAATTCTTCAGATAATCTCTGACCTGGGCGTTCATGAGGGCACACTGAAAAAGAAAATAAATACAAAAGAGATAACCGATGCGGCAATGATAGAATTAAGCGGCAAGGTTTCATGGCTTGCCGTTAATATTAAAGGTACGCATGCCGTTGTTGAAGTGCGTGACTATATACCGGAAAAGGACGATGAAACCTATGGTGAACCGTGCAATATCATTGCCGATTTTGACGGACTGATTCTGAGTGCCGATGTCTATAACGGCAGAAAAGCGTGCAAAGAGGGAAGCGGAGCAGAAACAGGGGATTTGCTTATAAGCGGAATTGTTGAAAATCGTGATACCTCCGCTCAGTTTATGGAAGCAAGGGGCAAAATTACGGCACTTCACAATGTCAAAGCCGAAACGCAAACCGCTCTTATGCAAAGCACAAAAAGATATTTTTTGATTAAGAAAAAATACAAGCTTTCACTTCTGAGCATAAAAATTCCCTTGGAATTTTATCCGAAAAACGAAAAGGATTTTGACACGTTCATAACCGAAAAGCATTTATGCTACGGACAGGTAAAACTGCCCTTTGCAATAATAACCGAAACAAGGGCATACTATAAAAAACAAAATGAAGAAACAAAAGATGCTTTGGCAATTTCATTTGATGAATACACCGATGAAACCTATGAAAAATTCAAAAATACACTTGTACTTTCTTCCAATGTGAAAATCAGCAGTAATGACGAATCAATAATAATTTCGTCCGAAAACAAATGTATTGACTTTATGGGCAAAAAGCAAAAAATAATGACAGAATAAAAGGAAAATTTAGACAAAAATACTCTTCATTTTTGAAAAAGTTGTGATATAATGGTGAAAAATGGATAAAAATATACTGAATTAAATATTGATACGTTATACATATTTTTGTGTTGAAAATCCGGGAGGTTCTGCCTTTGTTTGAAAGCATCATAAACATCGAAAGAATGGAACATGCCGTTAATCTTTTCGGCTCTTTTGACGAAAACCTGATTCTGATTGAAAAGGAGTTTTCCGTAACTGTTTTAAGCCGCGGCAGTGAGCTTAAAATTCAAGGTGAAGCGGAAAACGTTGCTCTTGCCGAAAGGGCGGTTAAC
>JBJEOJ010000155.1:0-8045 GCA_051880655.1 Acutalibacteraceae bacterium
AAGGAGAAATATACCCAGCCTGCAAAACCGTATTTTTTGTAGTAATCTAATTTTTCTTTGTATATCTCAATTCTGCGTTCGTCGCCGCCTTTAAAATGGGGCTCACAAAGCCCGAACTCGGTGCTTACAAGCGGCTTGCCCTTGCTTTCATTTTGAACAAGACGGAACACCTTGTCATAATTCACATTACCATACCATGTGCCGAGATACTCATTCCACATACAAATGTCTCCGTAAACGGTTGCGTCTTTAGAATGACACCAACGCTGTAAAAGCGTTTTCCAGCCTATCGTATTGGACACATAGTTGACAAGACGCATAGTGTCTTTTCTTTTGAAATAAGCAACCATTTGCTTTACATAGGAAATTGTGCCTTTCTTCCGACCGCCGAGCTCGTTGCCCACGCCCCAGCAAACAATTGAGGGGTGATTGAAATGGTGCAAAAGCATATCGTCTGCCTGCGCTTTTGCGACGGCAAGCTGATTTTCACCTGCGTTTTTCGGCGATCCCCAATAGGGTATTTCCTCCTGCACCATCAAGCCGTGTTCATCGCACCAGTCATAGACAAAATCGTCCTGCTGCCAGTGAAAGCGTGTAAAATTGCAGTTTAAGTCTTTGAGCATTTCCAAATTCTTGAGAAGTTCACTTTCCGGCTCTGCCATACCGAATTCAGGGTTACTGCCGGGCATCCATTCCACACCGCACAAAGCAATCGGACGATTGTTCAAATAGATTTTATCTTCGCGCACTTCGATTTTGCGAACACCGAATGCCTGTGAACGCATTTCATTTCCGCAGAGCACTTCGAGTACATAAAGAAACGGATTTTCCGTATTCCAAAGTGTTACATCGTTCAGACAGAATTCTGTTCCGTCGCCGCAAATATTTTCCTTTTCAAAAACTGGTTTCCCGCTTTTCTTTTCTTTCACTCGGACGGAAAACGGCAAATGCTTTTGACAGCAAAAGTCAAAATCGCAGACGATTTTTGCATTGCCTTTTCCGTCCTTAAAGAAGTCGATCACGGTGCTTTTAATTTTTATGTGTTCAATGTCATTTTCGCTGTATTCAATCAGTTCGACAGGTCGAATCATGCCGCCGTCATTTGCCCAGTCAAAGTCTTTGCCGTGAGGCAGTGCATCGTCGGAATAGGCATTACTGCATTTTATCACAAGTAAATTGGTTCCGGTTTTTACACCATTCGTTATATCTGCTTCAAAAGGCGTAAAGCCGCTGTTCAAATGCTTTGCAACCTCATTGCCGTTAACATATACCGTACAGTCACGGTAAACCGCATGAAACAGCAGAACGGTTTTAAAAGCGGGCTTTTCAATTTCAAGTTCCGTGCTGTACCACGCTGTGCCGAAATATTCCTCCAAGCCGTTTTCTACATTCCATGTGTGCGGTATCTGTACGGTTTTTCCAGTTACGCCATTACGAATCATTTCGCTTTCATTGTTTGAAAATGCAAATTTGAATGAATTCAGTCTTCTGTTTCTCATACTTATGACCATTCCTTTCCGCTGCGCTACAAGGCACAAAAGGGATATGAAACCCGGTTGCCGTAACGCAGCATTCAAAATTTGTGTTAAAATGTACTTGAGAAACCAGGCACACTACAGAGCACGTGGAGGTGAGTGGGCACAGCGAAAGCTGAACCGAATATTTATGTGTGCCGGATGCTCTTTCAAGCACAAATGAGTAGGGCTTTGAACCCTGTAAACTTATCTTTGGAGAGACGAACTACTTCAATCTTTCAGTGAGCATTCAGTCCCTGCCTGTGTTCCTCAAAATATTATTGAGGGGATGTGTCTATGCTCAAAATTGTTTATCCTATCTGCTGTGGAATGGATGTCCACAAATCCTTTGTTTATGCCTGTATTGCTTCAACAAATGAACAAGGAGTGACCACTTACAAAAGCAAACGCTTTTCAAACTTTACGGGAGATTTACGCTTTTGTGCTTCTTGGCTTGCCGAAAACAACTGCAGGGATGTGTGCATGGAGTCTACGGGTAAATACTGGATTCCCGTTTACAACATTTTGGAGCCAACCTGCAATATCGTTCTTGCTCACCCGAAATATGTGAAAGCAATCAAAGGCAAGAAAACCGACAAAAAAGATGCAAAATGGATTGCGGACATATTCAAGCATGACCTTATTTCCGGCAGTTTTATTCCTCCGTCGGATATCCGACAACTTCGGGATTTGATGCGTTATCGCTGGAAACTTACCAACTTCAATGTCGGCGAAAAGAACCGTGCACAGAACTGCCTGACTGTTTCCAACATCAAACTCGATGATGTCTTCTCCGACGTGTTTGGTAAGGCTTCCACTAACCTTGTCAATCGGTTGCTTGAAAATCCATTTGAACCAATTACTGATGTGTCCGGCTTCAGAACCAAAGGGATGAAAGCTACCGATGCGGAAATCCTCGCCGCAGTTGACGGTAAAATCTGTCCCGAGCAAGCCGAAAAACTCCGGATTATCCGTTCTCACATGGATAGTCTTGAACTTTGCAGACTGAATACCGAGTCCGTAATTCTTTCTATCGCGGAAAAATATATGCCGCAAATCAATCTTATTTCTACGGTGCCGGGTATCCAAACCTTTGCCGCTATAGGTGTACTATCCGAAATCGGCGTGGATATGTCCGTGTTTCCCACCTCAAAGCACTTATGCTCTTGGGCTGGTCTTACGCCACAGAACAATGAGAGTGCCGGAAAGAAGAAAACCACTCGTATCAGTCGTGCCGGGGCTTACATCAAGCCTTTGCTTGTTCAATGTGCTCTTTGTGCCATTCGCTCTAAGTGCAACCCCGAAATCCGCTGTCGGTATCTTTCTATTAAAAAGCGCAGAGGCCACAAGAAGGCGATTATTGCTATCGCCCGAATGATGCTCACTGCCATTTACAACATTCTCAAAAAGAATGAGCCTTACAATCCCGAACTCTATCGCCGGGCGAACACTCCACCGGAACATCGGACAGTTTCCGTGGAGGAGGCTATCTTTCTCCTACAAAGACAGGGTTATCTCGTAACCTCTGCAACTTCTTAATCTTAGGTTAATATATCTTTTTTTGACTACCTCCCGGTGGTCTGGTTTTGTGTGCCCTTTTGGGGTTGGTGCTTACATTAAAATGTTTCAAACTTATCTCCTCAATACAAATCAATTCTTTGAACAAACGGCTTCATTCTGCATTTTTGAATATGCAACATGATTTCAGAACAATTCTTCACGGGCTTTTTCAGCAGACAAATCTTTTTGAATCCGACTGTCGTACCCTTATATACAGTTTTTCCGTCAGCGGTAATTGAAAATTCTTCAATCCGCTGGCCTTTTGTTACATCCTCAGACAGCACGATTGTTTTGATGGTTTGCGGCTTAATTTTTACTTTTAAGCTGTTTCCGTTTTGAACTTTTTCGATAAATTCCGCTTTATTTTTAAAACGGTTCTCTATTCTTTTTCTTGTTTTTACAAGTCTCTTTATAAATTTTTCGGGCAATTTTCCTTTATCGTTCGGCGGAACATTCACAAGAAGCGTTGCGTTGGCGCCGACGGAATTGTAAAAGCATTTTTCAAGATTTCGTACACTTCGGGTAAAGAAAATCTCAAAAAGCGGTCGCCAGAACCAACCGAAATAGGTGACGGGAATATTCATCTCCGCAGGATACCAACAAAGTTCTTCACCCACAAGCTGTTCACGCTCTCCGAGTGATTGTTCCGTAAATGAAGGCGCTTTGAGCATAACTGTTGCGCCCTCTTTTTGTTGCGACATCTCAGCGATCTTCAAGTGATCCTGCATCTTTTTCGGCATAACGCTGAACTCCGATTTCCTCGGTTTTCCGAATTCATTGCCGATCCAGCGAACATCGGGTCCGCAGTTGGTAATGACGGCATTTGGCTGCAACTTCCGGATTATAGCAAAATAGCGTTCCCAGTCATAGCGCTGTTTCTTGCCGTTCTCGCCTTCACCGCAAGCACCATCAAACCAGAAGCAGAAAATATCACCGTAATTTGTGCAAAGTTCTGTTAGCTGATTGCAGAAAAAATCGTTGTACGCTTCCGTTGCGTAGGTGCTTTCGTGCCTGTCCCACGGCGAGAGATAAATTCCGAATTTCATGCCGTATTTTTTGCAGGAATCGGAAAGCTGTTTTACCAAATCGCCCTTACCGTTTCTATATCCTGTTTGAGCAATCGTATAATCCGTATATTTGCTCGGAAAAAGGCAAAATCCGTCATGATGTTTGGCGGTTAAAATGATTCCTGTACTGCCGGTATCTTTCAACTGTTTTGCCCATTTATCGGTATCAATATCTGTAAGCGTGAACACCTTGGGATCCACTTTTCCGCTGCCCCATTCTTTTTTGGTGAAAGTATTCAAGCCAAAATGGATAAAATTGTAATAACCGAGATTCTGAAAATCTATCTGCCGTTTTTCGGGTACAACAGCAGTTATGCGGTTTAGAAAATCCGTGCTGTTTACATCTTCCGTTTTCACTTTGCCACCTCTGTAAGTAAGATTTCTTTTGCTTCCTTCAACACGAGTTTGCTCGAATAAAGCGGTATCGGTATTTCATTATACACATTTGAAATACCGAATTTTGTTTTCGGCGCGGTGCGGATTATGAGCGTATTGTTCTGCTCAATATACTGCTTATAATCTCTCAGGTGCATAACAAATTTTCGGTCAATATTAAAGTAATCATTTATAAGCGTTTTACCGCTGAATACTTGCAGATTCAGCCCGTCAAAATCAAATTCCAACACGACATCAAAGCTGTTTTCAAGTATATTCTTCGGCAGTTTTAATTCATAATAACTGCGTTTGCCGGTTGAATACAAAAAGTAATTGTACGGCAGTTTCCGCTTTTTGCATTTTCGCAGCGTGATCTCAGTTTTGAGGTCGATATCGGTTATCTGTTCACAGTAAATTTTACCGTTATCACAGTAAACCGTACCGTCAAGGAAATAAGATTTTCCGTTAATAAAATGAAATTGCTTTGCCTTTTCAAAAGGAATTACAATAATTTTTACATTGTCAATGTCTGTGCCGTTTTTAGAAAAATCAAGATAGATTTCCTTGCCGTTTACAGAGCATTTAGGCGATATTCCCTCACATTCGACGAAGTAGCAAACCGTTTTTCCGTCTGCTTCGGATTTTACAATCGGCTGCGCCAGAATATAATCAAAATCCACCGTACCGAGCCGGATGTTGAACGGATAGAAAAACATTGAACCAGCTTTTATGTCAATGCTCGGAAGCTTTACGGTTTTGTCTTTCATTACAAATTCAACATTGACATCTTTGAAATTGTTATATTGCAAGCCTTTTTCATAGGTGGAGGCAAAGAAATAGCCGCTCCCTTGCTCGTCTGCACGCACGGAACATTTCAAAAAGGAAATGTCGTTGGGGTTGTTGCTTTTCCACTCCGGGAAATAGGCTTGCTTTGTGCAGATTCCTCTGTCAAATTCATTGATAAATAAGTGCATGAGGCGCAGTCTGTCGCCATGGGGGTGGCAGACGCCGTAACGGCTTATGGGCGCTTGAAAATCGTAGTCAATAATCGGGTAATTGTTTGGGTAGCCCGTTAAGCGGTTTTCCTGCATCAAGCGATCATTGGGGTTTGCGCCGCCGCAGAACATATAGTACCCGAGCCAATTCGCACCGCTTGCAAATTTCGCAAAGCCCACACCGTAGCCGTCTTTTTCGCTGATGTACGGTCGGCGGTGTTGGGTGACCTGATTGCCGGGACCTGTTTCGCAAAACGCATAGGGCACATCGTCATACGCACCCTTTTGCTCTTGATTGTTTTTAAACAAATCCCCGCCGATTTCGCCCTCGGTTTTGGCAGGCGTGATGGCAAATCGGTTATTGGGTTTTAATGCTTTCTTCCCCATCATCCACGGCGCATCGGGGTAACCGCCCATGGTGGGCAGAAAATCGTTGTCGGGCACACCCGCAGGCCACGCGGTCATGGTGAAAAACGGGGTTTTAAAGCCGATTTCCTCCGCAATTTTTCGGAGAGTGCGGATATGCTCGGTCGAGCCTGTATATTCATTTTCAAGTTGAATACCGATAACGGTTTCGCCGTCTAAAAACGGCTTGACCTCTTTGCATAACCCTGTCCAAAAGTCCTTAACCTCTGCAAGATATTTTGGGTTATCGCATCTTTTCTTTACCATTCTATTTATGCGTTTTGGAAAACCTCCACGGATAACCTCGCCGTGACACCAGGGTCCGATACGCAGAATGCAAGGCGTATCAATGTCCCTGCAAATTGAGAGAAAGGCGGCAATATCCTTGTTACCATCAAAATCAAATTTGCCCTTGATTTCTTCGTGATAATTCCAGAAAATGTATGTAGAAACGGTGTTCAGTCCGCATTCACGCATTTTCAGAAGCGTCTCTCTCCAGCGCGCTTTCGGCAGTCTCGAAAAATGCAGTTCTCCGGCGATTACGGTAAAAGGCTCGCCGTTCTTCGTGAAATACTGGGTGTTGGCGCCGTATGGACTTTTTATATTTGAATAGTTGAAATTCTCCTGCTTTACCGGCTTTGAATTTGCGGAAATTTGTATTCTCATTGTTAAATCCCCATCATTCTATAACAATATGATCAATGTTAACCGATTGGTTTTCACCCTGTCCGCTTACGGTAATCAGCGTGCCGCCTGTTTCTTCTGCAAAATTCCACGGTGCAGGCGAAGGTCCTGTTTTCAGACCATAGGTCATTGTTATGCCTTCGTATGTAATACTTGCATTGTTTTCGTGGTCGTGACCGCAGAAAATATACTTTGTTGAGCCAAGCTCCTTACATTTATCGAAAAAGCCTGATTTTACGGGCGCACAGCCGGGCAGATAATCGCAATTACCAAAACCGTATTCCTCGGGAACGGTATAGCTGCCGTCACTATTGCTGACCGCATATTTTTCCAATGCTTCTTTCATTTCAGGCTGAGCAAAATGTGAGAAAGTCATGGACGGCACAGTCCTTCCCTCTACTGCGGCAATGCCTTTGACATTCCACTCATACCACGCAATCTGCTCATAGCCCATGTAGATTTCCTTCGTTGAGCCGTCATCATACTTAATATACCGTCCGTTATCAAGCATAAAGAGCGTATAAACAGGAGTACCGTTTTCCGTGATGTTGATGACATAGTTGCCGCAGCCGTAAAGATTGGACGGTCCTTTCTGAAACAGACAGTATTCAGATTCCAAGAACTTATCTCCTTGCCAGTTGAGCGTTGTCATCGGAATTTCATTGTCATGGTTTCCGAAAACAACAGTCCACGGAAGTTCAAACGAATCCATGACCTGAATAAATTTTTTTAATAAGAACCGTGAGGTGACGCCGGAAATGTTATCGCCGACTGTTGCAATCATATCGGGAGCTGTTTTTTCAACAAGCTTTTTCATCTGCTCATAGCATGCATGATTATCCTTTGTATTCATCCAAAGCTGCGTGTCTGTAAACAGCAAAATTTTAAAATCCTCACGTTCTTTGCTTACCGTCTGAATTTCAGCGATGTCAAACGGATCTCCTGCGCTCCATATCTGCGTGTGCTTTTTACCGGTTAAAGGAAAAAACAACAGGGCGGCAACTGTCAGAACAATAGCAATAACAATACAAAGGCAGCGTAGGAAAACTTTCAGTATTTTGTTTCTTTTATTCATTGCTGATTCTCCTGTTTTACATTATGACCGTCATAGCCCTGAGAAAAATACTTGTCGGCAAACGGAATATTTGTGGCGATCCATGTCGTTCTTTCTTCAAGGCTCTGTTCTCCGTGACCTTGACCGATACCGCCGTGATCATTGGCAAAAACGACCAGCCATTCTTCGTTATTTTTCTCTTCTCTCTCTTTTACTGCCTGTAAAACGGAATACGCATACATATCGCAGTTGATAACGGCTCCTGTATATTCGGTGCTTGCTCCGAAACCGAAATTATGACCTGCCGTATCAATGTTGTGGAAGATGCCGCAGATGATATCGTCGCCTGCATCTATTCTGTCAAGTATGTAGTCCCGCATTCCCGTGTCAT
>JBJEOJ010000156.1:0-8035 GCA_051880655.1 Acutalibacteraceae bacterium
TCATAAAAATCCCTCCAATAATTCATTTAGCAAAGAACGGACAACCCGGAGGGGCAGGTTACTTACCCTGATTTTTTTCAGGACGGCCGGGCTACCTACCGGCTCTGGCAGTTTCAAAAAACTGCGTTGCGTTTTTATCTTTGCTTTTCGGCGGCAACGGACATATTCCCATCATCGCCTATAATCAAGCCTTTCGGCACGATTAACTGTTTTACTTTTTGCCTTTCGGCCCGTGAAGCTCATCATATATAGCTTCTATCAAATTTTTCAGAAATTCCCTGCTGTCAGCATCTTCAACGAGAAGCATTTCTTTTGCTCCCTCATACGGCACTTCTAACGAAGCATCAGGCAAAAGAGCACGGGCCGACTTAATATTTTTAACAAGAAATCTGTTGTCATAAATTCCGCCGACAATTTTACCGCGGTAATAAATAATATATTCGCCCATCATGGAACGGTATGTTATGTCTTCAAGGAGCGAAAGACCGTCTAAAACATAATTTAAATATTCCTTGCTTGACGCCAATGAAATCAGCAACCTTTCTTTATTTACCCTGACTATGGAATCAAAAGTGCTTGCATTTTTTTGCTAACAGCGATAGAATATGAAAACGGCGCACCAATGATTCAATGTCAGAAGTGTGATTATCATTAAATAAAAACAACCGAAAGGAAGAAATCAAATGAGAATTGCAGTAGCTTATAAAGACGGGATGATTTTTCAACATTTCGGACACACTGAAAAATTCAAGCTTTATGAAACCGAGAACGGAAAAATCACAAGCAGTCAGATTGTCAGCACCAACGGACAAGGTCACGGTGCTTTGGCCGGTTTTCTTTCTGCTGCAAAGGTTGATGCCTTAATCTGCGGAGGAATCGGCGCAGGCGCAAAAGACGCACTTGCAAAAGCCGGCATCGAACTTTACGGCGGTGCTTCGGGTCTGGCAGACGAAGCAGTCAGAGCCTTGCTTGCCGGAAATTTAAAATATAATCCGGATATTCAGTGTTCACATCATTCACACGAACATTCCTGCGGCGAAGAAAAGCATAACTGCCAAGGGAACTAAATTATAAAACCCAAAACAAGCAAAATGTCGGCATTGCGCCGGCATTTTTACTTATACGTTTTCAATCACTTTGCAAGGTCAATAAAGCCTTTCGGTCCGATAATTCTGTTCACGGCGTTGCTGCCTGTGCGAAGAATGGTTGAAAGTGCTTGTTCAAAAATGCTGATTTCGTTTTTGTCATAGATTCCGAGTTCGGTCATCATGTTATAAAGAGCTTCAATTGCCGCTTCATCGGCTTTCGGATCGTTTACGGTATTATATTTGACCGCAAGCGCCTTATCATAAATTTCCTGCTGTTTTTCGGTGAGCGTTCCGCCGGCGGCAAGATAAGCCTGCATATCGGGAATATAACTTCTGTTCAGCTTTTTGAGATCTTCGTAATTATTAAACTGAGGATAAAGGCAGCCGTCCTCGCTGAAATTGTCGCAGTCGCTGACAGTCTTGACATTACCCAAAGCAAGCTCAATGGCAAGGCTTAAAGCCGCATAATTGTTTTCAAGCTCATGCTTCTGACCGTAGAAATACCAGCTGCTGTCTTTATAGTAAGCGGTTGAAATATCAATTGAACCGTCGGGAGAAAGAATTCTTCCGCTTTCGTCTTCAAAGCGTGTGCCGGGTTTTACATAGCTTGTTCCCGGAGCGGTTGAAGAAATGTTGATAATTTCATCGCTGTTTGTGCTTTCGGCAGATTTCATAAACGAGAATACTCTGTAATCAGATGTCTTTTCGCCGTAAGAAAGACCGTAGCCTGAAATAAACGAGAATGTTATGCCCTGCTTTTCAAGTTCAGCCATTCTTTCTTTCAGCGTTGACTGCGCGGTATAGTATTCATCGGTCTGCGCTTTTACCCTTTCATTTTTTATAAGCGGTCTGATGCTTTCATAGTCATATGACGGAACAAGTGCCATCAGTGACGGTGTGTTCAGTATAAGATTATTCGATATTGACTCAACAACCTTGTCAATCAGATTTCTCAAAGCGGCTTTCGGGAAAATTCTCAACAGCATATTGACAAGATAGCCCCACGGTTCACCGACAAGTTCGGCAATAATACCGTTATAGAAAAGATCGGCGGAATTACTTACGTATTCCTTGTTGATAAGGTCTGTTACAAGATCGCTTCCGTTCCAGCAGCCGACAATGCTGACAACGCGGCGGACATGGTTGTCGCTTACAAGCGGATATTTTGCAAAATATGCGCTTACAACCGATGCGCCCATGCTCATCGGAACCAAAACAACCTTTTTTGCGCCCACCTTGTTTTCGGCGATTGCTGTGTCAATAAAGCTTTTCAGTCCGCTGACATTTTCATCAGTGTTTGAAAATGCACAGTAATTATAGCAGTAAAGATAATCTTCAAAGTTTTTGCCGAGCTTGGATTCGGCGATTTCGGCGCACGGAATGGACGAATAGAAACGGCTTTTTGCTTCGCTGAATTGTTCGCCGTTTTCGTCCGTCACACTCGGATATTCCGAAACCGGGCAGGTATATCGGGGTGTTACGACGCTTGGATCGCTGTTTCCGTTTTCATCAAGAAGATTGACCGAAAACAGGCTTCTGATAATCGTGTCAACATCGGACTGACTGAAGCTTCCCGTTCTTGTCACGATTGAAGCAAGAAGACCCGAAACAATTTTTGCAATTGACTTTTTGGTTTGCTTATCGGAAAGAGCGGACGAAAAATCATTGTTCAAAAGGTTCCATTTGGCTTCGTACTCACCCGAAGCAATAAGCGGCGCATAGTTGTCATAGTCATGAAGCGTTCCGACCGGAAAAGCACCGTCTTCAAGATATTTTTCATCAAACTTATAGGAAAAGGACTGACCGATTCCCGTCACAAAAACAATCAGACTGTTTTCGTTTTCGCAAAAAGCGTTTTCAAGACTGTTTTGCTTTGTTATGACCGTGTTCTGCGGTTGTGCGGCAAAAGCCGGAACAATCAGCAATACGCACATCAAAAAACTGAGAAAAACAGAAAGAATTTTCTTCATTATTAATTTCCCCCTATAACAAATCTTTCTGTAATTTTAACACAATAATCAGCTCAATTCAAGAATTTTTAAACAGTTTGAAGCAATTAAGAATTATTTTATGCATTCAGCTTTTTGAAAGTCACATAAAATTCATAATTTGTTCATCTTTAATTATTTATTTTTCCTAAATATTAACAAAACATCAAATCTATAATGATAAAATATAGTAAATTTATGAAAAGGAGAAGATAAACTATGACATCCATTTTAAAACTCATTCTTTCTTTTATGCTTTCGTTGGCTCAGATTTTATCACCTGTTGCCGCACAGCTTGGCGGTGAAAGCAAATATTTTGAAAACTGGTCGCCCGAAAGCGAATATACCGCAAGCTACGCTCAGGAAATTGAAAAGAAACCCGGCAAAGACTTTGTTATTCTCAACATTACCGACGTTCAACTTGAAGATTATGAAGTTTACGGCAAAAACGGCGAGCTTGCAAAGAAAACCATTGACAAGCTGGTGAACGATGTTAAACCCGACCTGATCACAATGACCGGCGACAACGGCTGGGGAACCATGGCTTATATTGAGCTTATAAAACAGCTTGATTCCTACGGTATACCGTGGGCGCCGATTATGGGCAACCATGACGGTCAGGGACTTCTGAGCGAGTTCTGGGGCGCATATAAGTTCACGCAGGCCAAAAACTGCCTGTTCAGATTCGGTCCAAAAGATATGGGCTACGGCAACTATGTTATCAACATCACACAAAACGGTCATGTTGTGCACACAATATTCATGATGGACACCCATTCAGACGCAACCTTTGAAACTGAAAGCGGAAAGGTTTCCGGCTATGATCATCTTTGGAGCAATCAGATGCAGTGGTACAAATGGGTGCTTGACGGCGTTGCCAAGCAAGAGGGCAAAACCGTTGAAAGCTCGGTATTTTTCCACATTCCTGTTTGTGAATATGCTGAGGCATGGAAAGCTGCTTCTATCAAAACAGACACCGACACTTCAGAAATCAAAGACGGTCCGTATAACGATGAATACAAAGATGTTTCGTTCGGAAAGAATGGCGAAGATGTTTGCTGCTCCCCTGTTAACAACGGTTTCTTTGAGCTTTGCCGCTCTCTCGGCAGCACCAAAAACATGATCTGCGGTCACGACCATGTGAACAACTCTTCCATTCTTTACAAGGGAATCCGCCTGACCTACGGTATGAAAACAGGTTCCGGCTGCTATTGGGACAACGGTATGAACGGCGGAACAAAGCTGACGGTTGCTTCCGACGGTTCTATGCTGACAGAACACATTTATGTTGATCCTGCCGAAGTCGGCTATTCATCGCAAATTTCAATCGGCGATATTTGCTGATGTTTCATGATTAATTAAAATTAAAGTCCTTTGCCTGTTTTTTCGGGCAAAGGACTGTTTTTATTTGTTACATTAAAAATAAATTAATTATAATTTCTTTTTCATATACCGTTCTTTATATTCAGTATATCCGTTTTTATTATAAAAAGAATAGGATTCAAACCACTGCTCTTTCGGTGCTCCCAGATGAACTTTAACAACTGTTTTTCCTTTTTCTTTCATATACCTTTCTGCTGTTTTTAGCAAAGCGGTTCCGATACCGCAATGTTTCTTTTCTGCTTTCACAAACAAACGATGTAAAAACGCCTCTGATGTTTCAGGGACAGAACAAAATCCTACACAGCCAACCACACGGTCATTATCATCAATTGCAAGCCAAAACATATCACCTGAATCAATATAACTTTCTTGTATTGTGAGCAAGTCATCATTTAATCCGGGTTTTCTTCCAATTGCATCTTTTGCCTGAAGCACCATAAATATCATATCGTCTCTGTAACGATTATCATACGGAATTATTTTCATAAATAATAAATTCTAATCAGCAAGGCAGTTTGCTTGTTTCAGAGGGCGTATAATTATCAACCGTTTCACCGACGGCTCTCAGAAGTGACAGCGGATTGCTTGACGGAATGTCGCAGGTATAGTGCCAGTACATGACACCGCCAAAGCCTTTTTCAAGAGCATACTGCGTTTTTTCGGCAATATCCGCCGGACGGTTAAACCAGAAGGTTTTATCAAGCTGACTGTCATAATAATAGCCGTTTTCGTCAAGCTTATCATAATAACCTTCGTAACTGTACCAATAGGTGTCGTGGTCAGTCGGTCTTGCATAAAACGGCAAGCCGAAATCAAACTTTTCTTCGGGAACACCGGAAAGCTTCAGCTTTTTTGAAAGCTCTTCGGCTTTTGCGGGTGTTGAGTGTCTGCCCTCATCGTCATAGATGTCATAAAGCATAACTTCAAATCTGTCAACCGCCATAAACGAGCCTAAGGACAGCTTCAAATCCCATTCCGTAACGGCAAGACCGAGAATTTTATCGCCGAGCTTACTGTCAAGACGGACAAGGAACTGATTGAACGGCGTCCAGTTGATATAATTAAGCGGATATTCATAATCAAAGAAGATTCCGTCAAAGTCATATTCATTGACAAGATTTACAATATTATCTTCAAGCACGCCGCTTTTGAACGCAAGTGTGTGCTGTTTGCCCTGGTCGTTGAGGTCTTTTGTAACATCACCGTGACTTTCGAGCGGTCCGGGACCGAGCAGATTGATATGAATCTGAACATCTCTTTCTCCGATTACATCACGAAGATTATTCAGCGCTACACTGAGAACCTCTTCATCAGCATTAACATTGCCTTTTGCGTCAAAGGTTGCACAGCCGAAAAGAATTACATCGGTAATAATGTCAAAGTCTTCGCTATAAAGGCGGTCTTTATCCTGCACATACCTTGCGACCACATAGGAAGTCACCCTGAAATTTTCATCTTTTTTGCTGTCATCATTTTTCGTAATTGTTGTAAAGAAAAGGCTGATGAACGCAAGAAATGTTGCTACTGCTCTTTGAATGCCTGCCATGTTTTATTCTCCCCTTGATATTTTATTTGGTAATGTAAATACTGTAAGACAATAACCAATTAAAAATTTTTTTGCTGACGAATTTTATTGACGGCTTTGCCGTCAATCAGGAAACCCCCGGCGAGGGTTTCCTACGGCTAAACAGTCCACCGGACTGTTTAGCCTACCTTCCTGCGCTTTTTTGAAACTTAAGGATTTCGCCGTCTGCGGACGGCGCCAAGCTTTTTTGAAAAAAAGCTTGATAAAAAACTTTTCTCCTTTTTTCGCTTACTTTACTTCGCGGCGTAATTGTATAGTTTATCATTCTCTGCCCCGCGTGAGTCCCGTGGGCGTTGCCCACACCCACAAGCTTTTTGAAAAAAGCTTGGCAAAAAACTTTACTCCTATTTTCGTTTAGTTTCCGCCGCGGCGAAATTTTAAAGATTGCAACTTTCTACCCCGCGTGAGCATGCAAGCGGTGCTTGCCGGCGTTGACAGTGAATTAAATTTTATATCCTTTGACAAATTCTTTATAGAATGCAACCGCTGCCGCAACGGCATCAAGGTCTATGTTTTCGTTTTCAGCATGAACGGAAGCAAGCTGTTCTTTTGAAAGTCTGATCGGAGCAAATCTCAGGACGCACGGGCAAACATCTGTGAGCGTTCTTGCGTCCGTACCGGCCGGAAGAATGAACGGTGAAGCCGGATATTGCGGAAATACCTTGGCAATACACTGCTTTGTATATTCAAACTGCGGCTTTTTCATGTCTGCCGGAGCGTGATATTCGTTGCCGTCGGCTTCCTCAACGGTAATGTCATATTTTGCGGCAATTTCTTTGAATTTTTCAAGATCAAGCTTAAAATCATCTTCGTCAACAGGGCGAAGAAAGGCTTTGGCTGTGCAAAGCTTATCAGTTGTGCTGCCCTTTATCTCATTGAATGTGCAGGTTGTTCCGATTAATCCGCCTGCCTGAGCGTTAAGTGACGGCATAACCTTTTTAAGAAGCGAACCGAACAGCCATAAGTTGCAGAACAAAAGCTTCATCATAAAGCCGCAGTAAGGGGCAAGATGTTCAAACATGGCAACCACCTGAGGATTAAGCCGTCTGATGAAAATATCCTTGGTTGTCACTTCGTTAATGAACATGGACATTCTTTCAACCGGGGTGTTGCTTGCCGCACTTGTAAGGCTTGCGTGAGCGTTTGCGGCTGTCGCTTTTAAGTTAAGATAGTATCTTCCCTTTTCGTGAACGGCAATCATTGCGCATTTATCGCATTTCATGCCGCCGAGCGGCGGTTCGATGACTGCCCCGCCCTCATCAAGAATCACATCAAAAGTGATATTGTTCTTCTTGAAATATTCGTTTGCTTTAGGAATTCCGTCGCCGCCCAATTCTTCATTATGAGAGGACGCGATATACAAATTACATTCAGGCACAAAGCCCTCTGACAAAAGCTCTTCCACCGCCGAGAATTCGGCAAAAAGCGGAGTTTTCGTGTCAACCGTACCTCTGCCGTACATTTTGCCGTTATCAATCTGAGCCGAAAAACCGTCAAAAATCCAATCACCGCTTACTGCAACAACATCGTGATGCGACATTAGCATGATATTGTGGCTCGTGTCTTTACCGGGAATTTTATAAACCCAGCAGTCATCAGAGAAAGTCATTTTTTCTGCCCTTTCATGAACGAGCGGAAACAGCTTTTCCATGGTGTCGCGCAGCTTTTTAAACTCCGTATCGTCATACTGATCTTTGACCGACACGGTTTTGCACTTAATCATTTCGGAAAGCCTGTCGGCATATCGGTTAATTTCTTCATCTGAAAAGTTGAGCGTTGATTCTGTGAGTTTTCGTGCTTTTGAAGAAACGATGACGGTTCTGATTACAAGGAACAGAACAAACACCGCAATCACAATAAGCGCCGCTAAAAATATTTTCATAATTATGACCATTCCTTTCCGCTGTGCTGCAAGGCACAAAAGTAAAGTTAAAGAAATTATAATCAATTTTGCCGCAGGCAAAATCACCGCACTTTTTCACTTTTCACTC
>JBJEOJ010000157.1:0-36021 GCA_051880655.1 Acutalibacteraceae bacterium
TTCACAACAAAAAAGAGCTATATATGTTTCTGTGGGACAAATGTGCAGAGATAACCATCGAATATCTGACAAAGTTCTACTGTTACGAGCAGAAAAATTTGTTTGAGAGTATGGAACGAGGTATGAGGGCAAAAATGGAAATTATTCGTCTCTACCCCGATATGGCGAGCTTTACCATCAAGGCTTTTTATGAAAAGGATGCCGATATTTCCGCCGCTGTTCAGGAAAGCTATCATAAATACTTTAATCTTAAAGCGGATAAGACACTGCTGAATATGAATCCGGAACAGTTTATTCCCGGACTTGATATCCGGATGATGTACCGTGAAATGTATTTAGCTTCCGAAGGGTATATTTGGGAAATGGTTCAGCGTGGAAATGTGGATATGGAACAGCTGGAAAAGGACTTTTCAAAGCTGATAAATTTTTGGAAGAGTATATATCTTAAAAAGGAGTGACGAAATATGGATGTAATTAAAACGGAAAAGCTTACAAAATACTACGGTAAGGCAAGAGGTATTGTTGACCTTGACCTGACGGTAGCAAAGGGCGAGTTCTTTGGCTTCATCGGACCGAACGGCGCCGGAAAATCCACGACAATCCGAACATTGCTCGGGCTGATCAGCCCCACCTCCGGCAGCGCAATGATATTCGGGAAAGATGTCGCAAAAGAAAAAGAATCCGTTTTAAAGAATATCGGCTATCTTCCGTCGGAAGCATTATTTTACCAAGGAATGAAAGTAAAAGATGTATTGAAGCTGTCCGCCGATTTGCGGAAAAAGGATTGCACCGCTGAATCAAAAATGCTCTGTGAACGTTTACAGCTTGATATATCCCGAAAGACAGATGAGCTGTCCTTCGGTAACAGAAAGAAGGTTGCCATTGTCTGTGCTTTACAGCATCGACCGGAGCTGCTGGTGCTTGACGAGCCGACAGGCGGACTGGATCCACTGATGCAAAAAGAGTTTTTTAACATTCTGCGGGAAAGAAACAAGGACGGCGCAACGATTCTCTTATCCAGCCATGTTCTCTCGGAAATTCAGCGCAACTGCACCCGTGCTGCCATTATCCGTGACGGCAGGATCATTGCATGCAACAGCGTGGATGTCCTTTCGCAAACAAGTGCAAAACGCATTACCGTTCACGGAACTGTAGATCTTAAACAACTCAACGGCGTTCGTGACAGAAAAGATTCGGAAGATTCGGTCAGCTTTCTTTACAGCGGTGACATGAACAGCTTGCTGCGCACGCTGTCCTGCGGACAGGTGACCGACCTTACGGTTACGGAACTAGATCTTGAAGAAGTATTTCTGCATTATTATGAAAAGGACGGTGAAACGGTATGACGCTTGTAAAACACGAACTGAAGCAAGGCAAAACTTCGTTTTTGATATGGACGGCTTCTGTTGGATTTCTTCTTGCAATCTGCATTTTTCTGTTCCCGGAAATGAAAGGACAGATGGACGGTGTCAACGATATGTTCGCCTCCATGGGTTCTTTTACCGAGGCATTTGGTATGGACCGTTTGAACTTCGGAACGCTTATAGGTTTTTATGCTGTTGAGTGCGGCAATGTTTTGGGACTCGGCGGTGCATTTTATGCATCTCTTTGTGCAGTGGGGATTCTCAGCAAAGAAGAAAAAGACAAAACAGCGGAATTTCTGCTGACTCATCCTGTCAGCCGCAAAAGAATTATTACGGAAAAGCTGATTGCCGTGCTGATTGAGATTACAGCTATGAATATAATCATTTATGCTCTTGCTGTCGGCTCAATAGCCGCTGTCGGCGAGACAATTCCCCTGAAAGAAATCAGTCTGTTGCATCTCGCCTATTATCTGCTGCAAGTCGAGCTGGCAGGGATATGCTTTGGTATTTCGGCTTTTCTTCGCAAAGGTAGCGCGGGTGTGGGGCTTGGAATTGCCGCAATGATGTATTTTTTGAACCTGATTGCAAACATTGCCGATGTCGCCGAGTTTCTTAAGTACATAACACCGTTCGGATATTGTGAGGGAGCTGATATTGTGTCAAACGGCAGTCTTGACATTACTTTGGTTGTTATCGGTGCAGTCATGGGAATCGGCGGAATAATTGTTGCCTATCTGAAATACACTAAGAAAGATATACATTAAATCAGCGCATTATTTATCAGATAAAAAGACACATAGACGCAGAGTCAATGAACTTGTGAGTTATCTCAAAGTTCATCGGCTCTTTCTTTTTTCAGAATTGTTCCTACAATCCAACGAAAATTTTCAAAAACACAAAAATACATTTTTATAAACATTTTGCAAAAAAGTGGAAATATCTCTTCTGTTGTGATATAATATATAAGACTATGCGGTCAAAACCGCTCATATAAATTGAACAAACCTTTGATTTTAAGGAGGTTTTTGCCTTGAAAACCAATATAGGCGGTCTTAACATTAACTATATCGATCAGGGACAGGGTGAGCTTGTTCTGATTCTGCACGGTTGGGGCTCAAATATAACGCTTCATCAAAACATGATTGATTTGCTTTCTTCAAAATACAGAGTTCTCGCTCCCGATATGCCGGGCTTCGGCGAAAGTGACGAGCCGAAAGAGCCGTGGTGCGTTGATGATTATGTTGATTTTATTCTTGAATTTTTGAAAAATTATGATTTTGAAAAAATAACACTTCTCGGTCATTCGTTCGGCGGCAGAGTAATCATTAAGCTTTGTTCAAGAGATTTGCCGTTTGAAGTGGAAAAGGTCATTCTTGTTGACAGCGCGGGAGTAAAGCCCGAAAAAACCGCTTTGCAAAAATTCAAGCAAAAGACATATAAAATGGGAAAGAAACTTCTTTCCACCTCTGCGGCGCAGAAGCTTTTTCCCGATGCACTTGAAAACTTAAGAAAGAAAAACGGCTCAGCCGATTATAACGCCGCATCTCCCGTTATGAGACAGACGCTTGTTAAGGTTGTTAACGAGGATTTATGCGAATATATGCCGAACGTAAAATGTCCCGCACTTCTGATCTGGGGTAAAAACGATGACGCAACTCCGCTTTCGGACGGACAGAAAATGGAAAAACTCATGCCCGAGGCGGCTTTGGTAAGCTTTGACAACGCCGGTCATTATTCATTTCTTGAACAGCAGGTGCTTTTCAACCGAGTGCTTGCCTCATTTATGAAAATTGATTTATAAACAGGAGAGAAACATATGAAAACAACACTGCTAATTATATTGACAGCTGTTTCAACAGTGCTTTATGCCGCAGGTTTTATTCTTTCGGTTATTGATTCAATGCATTTTTTTCAGCTTAATTCCTATCGCTTTGACACCCACACAAAATGGATGAGGGAAAATATTTCAAGGTATCTTTCTCATATGATGCTTTCTGTTTTGCTTCTGATTGTTGTTTTCATTCCGATGAACATCAACGTCAAAGCGGCTTTGAGTATTATTCTGTTTGTAATAGCTTGCGTTTCGGAAAAACCGAAAAAGGCAAAAAAGCCGCTTGTTTATACGGCAAGAGTGAAGCGTATGCTTGTTACAATTTCAATTTTGCTTGCGGTTTCTGTTGCCGTTCCGTGCGGTATATGCTTTTCAATAGGCGCAAAGCACACAATGATTTTCCTTGTTTATTCGCTGATGTATCTGCTTTCCCCAGCGGCGGTTTTGCTTGCTAATCTGATTAACAAGCCGATTGAGCTTTCCATCAACCGTCACTATACCAATGACGCCAAAAAGATTCTTTCACAGTGCAAAGACCTGATTGTTATCGGTGTTACGGGAAGCTACGGAAAAACTAGTGTTAAATATTATCTCAACACGCTTTTAAGAGCAAAATATAACGTGCTGATGACACCTGAAAGCTATAACACACCGATGGGTGTTGTGAAAACAATCAGAGGTTCACTCAAGGCAACGCATGAAATTTTCATTTGCGAAATGGGTGCAAAATGGGTCGGTGACATCAAAGAGCTTTGCGACATCGTTCACCCTGACCATGGTATTATTACTTCAATCGGACCGCAGCACCTTGAATCATTCAAAACGCTTGATGCCGTTAAAAAAACAAAGTTTGAACTGGCAGACGCGCTCCCCGAAGACGGTATGCTGTTTTTAAACGGTGATGATGAAAACATAAAAAGCTTTGACTGCAAAAGACCTGCTTTTACTTACAGTCTCGGCGGTGATGCTGACTATAAAGCATTTGACATTTCCGTTTCGGACAGAGGAACCACTTTCAGCGTCAAAGCGCCCGACGGTGAAACCGAAAAATATTCAACAAGGCTTATCGGTAGGCATAATGTGTTGAACATCGTCGGTGCCATTGCCGTTTGCAATCAGCTCGGAATTTCTCTTGCCGAGCTCAAAGGTCAGGTCAGAAAGCTTGAAGGCGTGCCGCACAGACTTGAGCTTTCCGAAAAGAACGGAGTAACCATCATTGATGACGCTTATAATTCCAACCCGAGCGGAACAAAAGCGGCGCTGGAAGCACTCAGTCTTTTTGACGGCTTCAAGATTCTTGTAACACCGGGCATGGTTGAACTCGGCGAAAAACAAGATGAACTCAACCGTGAATTCGGCGCCAATGCGGCAAGCGTTGCCGATTATGTTGTTCTTGTCGGAAGAAAGCAGGCAGTGCCGATTAAAGCCGGTCTGCTTGACAAAAAATATGACGAAAACAAAATTTTTGTTGCGTCAACAATTAATGAAGCTCTTGAGCATGTTTATGCATTAAACAGCAAAGGCAAAAAGAAAGTTATTCTTCTTGAAAACGATTTACCGGACAATTATTGATTTAAAGAAAGGAAACAGCGCAAAATACTTTTTAAATTTAAGCGCACGGCGATTAATATGAAAATCAAATTAGGCGTAATGTTCGGCGGAAAAAGCGTTGAACATGAAATTTCGATTATATCCGCAATTCAGGCTATCGGCTATCTTGACAAAGAAAAATATGACGTTATCCCGATTTACATAACAAAGGGTAACGAATTCTATGTCGGCGAAGACATCGGCAAAATTGAAAGCTATACCGATCTGAAAGGTCTTCTTTCAAAAAGCACCCGTGTCATTCCGGTTAAAGATGAAAACAAGGTTAAGCTTATCAGATATCCTTTCAAGAAGTTTTCAAACAATGTTATTGATTATATTGACATTGCTTTTCCGGTTGTTCACGGAACCAATGTTGAAGACGGAACTTTGCAGGGCTATCTGAAAATGCTTGATATTCCTTATGTCGGTTGTGATGTGGTTTCTTCAGCCGTCGGAATGGATAAGTATGTGATGAAAACGGTGCTTAAAGATAACGGTATCCCTGTTCTTGACTGCAAATGCTTCACTTCAAAGGAATATGACAGTGACTGCGACCGGGTTGCAGACGAAATTGAACAGGCTGTCGGCTATCCGGCAATCGTCAAGCCGATTAATCTGGGCTCCTCCATCGGAATTTCAAAAGCGAAAAACAGAAAAGAGCTTCTGGAAAGTCTTGACACTGCTTTCAGCTATGCAGGCAAGGTGCTTGTTGAAAGAGCCGTTGAGCATCTGAAAGAAATCAACTGCTCCGTTCTCGGCGATTACGAAAGTGCCGAAGCTTCAGAATGTGAAGAACCGGTCAATAGCGGTGAAATTCTTGATTTTACGCAAAAATATATCGGTGACGGCAGCGCAAAAGGCGCAAAGGGTGCAAAAGTTCCGGCAAAAGCAGGAACCAAAAGCGGCTCAAAAGGCATGGCAACGCTCAAAAGAAAAATTCCCGCCGACATCACTGCTGAGCAGAAAGAAACCATTCAGTCTCTTGCGGTCAAAGCATTCAAGTGTCTCGGCTGCAGCGGCGTTTCACGCCTTGATTTTATGATGGACACCGAAACGGGTGAAATCTGGCTCAACGAAATTAACACCATTCCCGGTTCGCTTTCGTTTTATTTGTGGGAGCCTGTGGGTGTACCCTATGCAAAACTGCTTGACAGAATGATTTCGCTTTCGCTAAAGCGTGAACGTGAAGAAGAAAACATCACCTATGCTTTTGATTCCAACGTTCTTCAGGGAGTAAAACTTTCTTCCGGCGCAAAAACAAAAACCGGAGGTAAACTTTAAAACAAAGGAAAAGCCGCCTGTTTTCAAGGCGGCTTTATAAATAAGCGGTTATTTGGCAGGCGTAGCACTCTCCTGCATCTCTCGGGTTTCCCCTGTCATACCATCGGCGTGTGGTCGCTACGAAATTTACCACCTCAAATAACCTATTCTTATCCTATACATATAATAACACTTTTATTCTCGCTTGTCAACTTTTCTTATATAAACCGGATTATTATTCCTTAATCGTTGTGCGAAACGTTTTTTGCTTTCCGGTATTGCGGTAATTATAGAATTTTTATACTCAGGTTCATCTTCTTGAACAATTAACCTTAATATTGTGTTAATTGATTTACCGTCTTGGTTAATTTCTTTCGATACAAATTCGGTATTGATTCTTTCATCCTTAAAAATATAGTCAGGTTCCTCAAGAATTAAAGAAAAATATTTATTGTATTTATCATAAAATTCTTGACCTCTTCGCTCGATTATATGTTGCTTTCTGTTTTCAGTTAGTATAACTTCATCAGTTGTAATTTGGTTATCAGTAACTAATTTATATTTTTCAATATCTATTTTTCCTATATAATGCACATCTGTTTCCCCATAGCGTTTTTTTATTTATTATAACAGCTTTTTTTGCGTTGTCAACACAGCAAAATTTGCTGTATATAATTTATTGTTTTTGTGTTTACGAATATATTAATGAATATAAACAGTAAACACATATATGAAATATAATTAAATTAATCATAATTAATAAAACTTCCGATTAAAATTTGACAGTTTTCGCTAATTTTTTCACTTGATTTTTTCTGTTTCAAGGACTATAACTATATACATTAAAACGATTGTTTTTCGTCTTAACAATTTAATTTGGAAGCGACCCTTTATGATTAAACGCAAAAATATCATTCTTTCTTTTCTGATTACAGTTCTGGCTTTGGTCAGCCTCATTGTGCTATGCGTCACGGCTAAAATGACAAAGGCTTTTCCGGTCTGGATCGGATTTTTAGTTTCTATTGTGATTTTTGAAGCGTCAAACTATCTCGCTTCAAAAACATGCCGATGTCCCCACTGCAAAGCCGGAGGGTATTTTACAGCAAAACTGCGTTTCAGCTTCAAAGCCATGAAAGGCTCAATTACCGTTGAATGTCCGAACTGCAAAAAAGAAATTAAGATTGAATAAAAAGATTGATTCTTTCAGTCCGCCGTTTCGGCGGATTTTTTATGTTTCAAACAACTTTTCAAATCGTAATAAATTTGTTATAATTATGAGCGCATATTGTAACTTTTACCCTATATCATATTATCAAAGAGAGGAACAGAAAAAATCTCTCTTGTCAAACGGTTTCAGTTTTTTCAAAGTTCAATGAAAGGATAGGGCACTGTGATGTTCGGCAGTGCCGCACGGCAAAATTATGTATAATGTTTTGGTTTGCGACGACGATAAGGCAATTGTTGATTCCATTGAAATCTATCTCAGAGCGCAGGACTTCACTGTTATCAAAGCTTATAACGGCGAGCAGGCAATACGCAAGGAGCAGGAAAATGAAATCCACTGCATCGTTATGGACATCATGATGCCTGTGATGGACGGAATTGTTGCAACAATGAAAATCCGCGAAAAAAGCAATGTGCCGATTATCTTTCTTTCTGCAAAAAGCGAAGACACGGATAAAATTGCAGGGCTTGGCTTCGGCGCCGATGATTACGTAACAAAGCCCTTTAATCCCCTTGAGCTGATTGCAAGAGTCAAATCTCAGATCAGGCGTTATGTTTCGCTCGGAAGTGCCTGCGGCACAAAAGAGGGCGTTATCACAACGGGCGGTCTGAGCGTTGACACAAGAAAAAGAATCGTCACACTTGACGGCGAGCCGGTGCATCTGACCGCAACGGAATATAAAATTGTGGAATATCTGATGCAAAATCTCGGCTGCACGCTTTCTTCGGCGCAGATTTATGAGCACATCTGGAATGAAGAAGCCATTTCGTCGGACAAAACTGTAACCGTACATATCAGAAGAATCCGTGAAAAAATTGAAATCGACACAAAAAATCCGATGTATATTAAGGTGGTGTGGGGAATTGGATACAAAATTGAAAAAATCTGACAGCTCCTATTTTGTAAAAACAATTTTATTTTTGCTCATTGCCGTTTTTGTTTTTTACGGCACATTCAGCGCAGTGGCTTATGCCGCAGATTGCAGCACAGATTCGATTGATGATACCTATTATGAAAACATTCTTTCACAGGGCAAAAACTTCAGGCTTGAAACAAGCAAAATGTTTGCTCATGAATATACGGATTATGTCAATCTCATTGCAGAAAAAGCCCTTGTTTACGGCGACGGAAGCAAGCAGGCTTATAAAAATTATCTGAAAGTTTATGACGCTTTCCTAAACGAACAGAACGAGCAGCTTGAAAAAAGAGTTGACGAATATATTGATGAAGAGCTTGAAGAAATCTTTTCAGATGATGTCTATCTGCCGGAGCTTTTTGAAAAAGTTGAACAGGGCTTCATCAGGCTTTCAAAAATTCAGGATCACACAACACATTTTGCCGGTGAGATGTTTTTTTATTTAGGCGACGGGGAATACGATTATCACGGTGCCGAAGAATATGAAGATGTAACACATCCGGAAACCACCTATTATGATGAAGATTCCGACGGAAGCATCGTTGTGCCGACAACCTTTGCAAATTCCGAGTACTCTTATTCGTTATCGGGCGGAAAAATCGGAGATATTTTCTATTCGCTTCATGTTCCTGAAAATATAATTGAAAAAGTGAAAAACGACAGTGATGTAAACGGTGTTGTTGCTTTGTGCAGAACAATTTATCAAGGTCAGCAGCTTGACGGCTATTATAAATTGACCGTCAACCGTGATGCCGTTAAAGAAGAGTATTTTGCTCAGAACAGTGAAGAATATAATGAAGAATATAGTGACTACAGCTTTTATCCTCAAAAATTTTCAAGCTATGACGAGTTCAGAGAAAGCTATCTTTGGACAGAAAAACAGCTTGAAAAATATAAGAACTTTTCAGCTGCGGTCATTGATAATGAAAGCAACAAGGTTCTTTTCACAAACCTTTCCAAAACAAGCACAAAAGACAGTCCCGATGAGGTTGAAGCGGCATTTCTTAAAAATGAATGGAGCGTTGTGAAGAACTTCGGGAAGAATACGCAAAGCTGCGGTGAGCTTTTTGCAAAGCTTCAACGCGAAAGCAACTGTTCGGTCTATGACGAATATATTCGCATGAGTACAGAAGAAAGGCTTGCTGATGCGGGGGATTACTCCCTTTGCATAAGCTTCGACACTTCGCTTTCAAAAGATGATGTTTTCAGCACCATGAAGCAGACCTATGACGAGGTTTATTATCAGTTTACGGTGTTTATCATTAAACTTGCCGTCTGCGTTCTCATGACGATTTTGTGCATTGTGATTCTGATTATCAAAAGCGGCAGAAGACACAGTGACGATGAGCTTCACATGATGTTTACCGATAAAATGTTCTTTGTGCTGCGAACGGCAATCAATGGTGGTCTGATTGTTCTGCTGGGTGCGTGCATGATTGAATTAATTGATCAGGGAAGCAGCGCAAACAAGGAACTTATAAGCATGGGTACTGCGCTTTGCATGGCGGTGGCGGTTCTTCTTTTAACAGACTGGCTGCTATACATTACAAGAAATCTTAAAAACAAAAGCTTCCATGAAACGATATTTACTGTCTGGTTCATCAAGAAAATGCGTGCTCTTCACCGAAAGCGCATGGAAAAGCGTAATGAAAAGCCTGTGTTTTACAAGGATATTTATAAGGACATCAGGAAAAAGACCGTTTTGTTCATTCTTTTGCCGAATATGATTATCGGCTTGATTGCACTGATTCTTGCCGGCGGCGATTCATGGGGCGCAGCATTCCTGTTCGCTGTTCCGCTTGTCATATATGACATTTTCATTTTGGTTTATATGGTCAGATATGCTTATCATCTTCGCAGCGTTTTGTATGCGGTCAATCAGATCAGAAACGGAAACTATGACGGGCGCATCAACACAAACGGTATGCCGCAAAGCATCAAGGCATATGCAAACGATGTCAATGCCATCAACGACGGATTGAAAATTGCCGTTGAAAATGCAGTCAAGGAGCAGAGAACCAAAACAGAGCTGATTACAAATGTTTCTCATGACCTCAAAACACCGCTGACCTCCATAATCAACTATGTTGACCTGCTTTCACGCTGTGACATTCAGGACGAGGACGCAAAAAATTATATTGCTGTTCTTAAGGATAAAAGCGCAAGGCTGAAAAGGCTGATTGAAGACCTTGTGGAAGCTTCAAAAGCGCAGGCAGGCAATGTGAATGTAAATCTTATTAAGATGAATCTCAAAGAGCTTGTCATGCAGCTTGTGGGCGAATATGAAGATGAGCTTTCGGCAAAAAATCTGACGCTTGTGATTGATGCGCAGGACGAAGACATTTTTGTTTCGGCAGACAGCAAAATGGCATACAGAGTGCTTGATAACCTGCTTGGCAATGTTAAAAAATATGCCATGCCGAACACGAGAGTTTATCTCAGTGTGTTCAAAAATGCCGGAAAAGGCATAACGGTTTTGCGCAACATTTCCGAAAATCAGCTGAACATTCCGGCAAGCGAATTGATGTCAAGGTTTGTCCGCGGAGACGCTTCGCGTTCAACCGACGGCAACGGACTCGGGCTTTCCATTGCGGAAAACTTCTGCCGCTTGCAGGGCGGAAAGCTGAACATTGAAATTAACGGTGATTTGTTTACCGCTGTTGTTGAATATAATCTTGCATACGACCCTCAGCAGGAAGCAGGACAGATGAATTAGAAAATGAATCATATCAGCCGCCTTTAACCGGGCGGCTGTTGTTATTTTAACCAAAATTAATTGTATCTTTGTTGACTTTTTTATTGCATTATTATACAATAACCTTTGTGAAATTCATCTTATTTTGAAAGCATGAATAAGATTATAAAGAAAGAATAAGAAAGGAACGGCAGAAAAACAAAGAAATTTTTGCCGTAGGGTCAATGAGATGAGTAAACAAAACCAAATCACTTATGAAACACCGCTGCTTGCCGATAACGGTCAGCTTTTCAATCCCGGTTATTGCAAAAACAACCTTTTTGTTTATAACAAAGAGAACATCAGCGCATCCAAATGGCGCTTGAAAGAATGGGATTTTTATCAGACCTCAGACGGCGAATATATGGTTCAGCTCAATTTCTTTAACATTTCAATTGCTTCGGCGCTCACCGCGGAAATCCGTAACCTCAAAACAGGCGAATTTGTTTCGGATATGGCGCTTGAACTGATTACGCCGAATAAGAATCCGCTTGATAAAAATGCAGATCAGCCGTCTCATTTTGAATATGCAAAAGGCGTTAGAAAAGCGGTTTTCGATGTCGGCGTTTATTCAAGGCATTTATATTTTGAGGGCAAAGCCAAAGGCAAGCCGTTTATCATTGATCTGACAATGGAAAAACAGCTTCGGCATGAAAGTCTGACAATTGCAACGCCGTTTGAGCAAAAAGGAAGATTTTTCTATACGCAGAAAATCAACTGTATGCCCACAAAAGGAACCGTAACATTCGGCGACAGGGTGATTGAGTTTTCAAACAAAAACACCTTTACCGTTCTTGACTGGGGCAGGGGCGTATGGCCGCACAGCAATATGTGGTATTGGGCAAACGGAAGCACTTTTCTTGACGGCAAGCTTTTCGGCTTTGAGCTGACATGGGGCTTCGGCGATGAAAGCAACGCAACCGAAACGGCAGTTTTTTATGACGGCGTTTGCCATAAGCTTGGTCCGGTCAGACTTGAAAAAGATCCCGAAATCGGCGAAAGCTGGATGAAGCCGTGGCACTTCATTGATGAAAACGGGAAATTTGATATGACAATGGTGCCGTATTATGATAACTTCAATGACATGATGCCGCTCGGACTTGTCGGAATGAAAACGCATCAGGTGCACGGACTGTGGAGCGGCAAAGCGGTGCTTGATGACGGAACGGTGCTTGAAATCAAAGATATGTATGCCTTTTGTGAAAAGGTTTATAACAAGTGGTAAAAAGAAAATCACAGCATTTTTTCAAGTGCTGTGATTTCTTTTTTTATGTTTTATTTATTAACCTTTTTAACGTCAATGCCGACAATATAAATTGCAAATATATTCCAAACGATTTTGAATACTTTAAGAATATATTCGATCAGAGTTTTCAAGAATGACGTTGCGCTGTTTTCGTTGTCTTCTTCTTCGGCTTCTTCATAATCTGCGGCAACTTCGCCCTGTGTTGTGTCTTTTTGAATGGCAAAGCGGTCAACTGCCGTTGCTTCTCCGTCTTTGACGGTGTAAGCATCGAAATAAAGAACTCCGTCTTCAATCTGAACTGCGGCAAACATCGGGCAATCAACAGAATAAATTTTTTCCGCTCTCGGGAAGTATTTGTCTGTTTTTGTGGTGTCGTTTGCAATATAGGACTTAACGCCCGAACAGCCTGTTATAACATAAGATGTTCCTTCGGGCTGAACCTGTGTTTTATAATAGTTGCCGTCTTTTATCAGATAGGTCTTTTGAACGTCAGCCTTTTCGTTGTTTATTATGGAAGATGTTCTCATATAAACATGATCGTGACCCTGGAATACCATATCAATGTCAAGAGTCGGCATAAGAGCACTCAGCTGTGTGCGAAGTGCACAAACATCATCATCGTCATAATGTGAACCCTGCGAATAAATTGCCTTGTGAAGCGCAACAAATTTCCATTGTGCGTCACTGCTCTTCATGTCTTTTGTCAGCCATTCAATCTGCTCTTTTGAAAGCGAATCGTCGTCTTCAAGTTCGTTTGTGTTCAGAACGGCAATGTGAACATTGTTGTAATCATACGAATAATAAACGCCTGAGGTTGTATCCTGTTTCGGCATATTCGGCAAAACGAAATAGTTTGCTGTTGCGTTTGTACCCATGGCTTCATGATTGCCCGAAACAGGCATCATATAGGTGTTCATGAGTGTGTCTGCACCGCAGTCAAACATATATTGCCATTGCTTGTTGTTGTCGCCGTGGTCAACAAGGTCACCGGTGTTAACAATGAAATCAGCGTCGGGATAAAGGTTAAATGCAGTGTTTAAAACGTTTTTCCAGGCTCTGTTATACTGTCTTGTGTTCTGAGACTGCGGGTCGGTCATGTGGAAGAAGGTTACATTCTTTGAACCGTCAGCGGTTGTGATTTTTCCTGTTTCGCTCCACCAACCGTATTTTGCGTTGCCGACACGGTAGTAATAGGTTGAACCGGGTTCAAGGTCTGAAAGTGTTACCGTATGTTGTTTCATCTCAAAAGCATATTGGAAAAGACCGATAATTCCGAGATCAATGCCGGGATAAGATCTTGTTACGGTTTTGCTTTCCTTGCTGATTGTGAAATCGGCATCGGTTGTGGGCACACCCGTAAAGGTCGGCTCACTGTCGGCTTTATAAATTTCAATATCGCCGTCAAGGCTGTATTTTGAAAACCAGTTAACGGTTGCCTGCGTCTGGGAATCTTCGCCCATTGTGACGCTTACCATTGTGGGCAGTCTGTAATTTTCCTGCGTTGCTTCGGCCTTTACAACGCTGTTTGTGTAAGTTACTCCGCTGTCGCCGTGAAGCCTCGGGTTTTCATCGGTTGCAAAGTCGCTCAGAACATAAGCAATGAAAATTCCGATGGATTCAAGCTGACTGTCTGTCAGATATTTTTTCAAAAGGAGCTGGTCAAGAACATCATACAAATCTTTATAAGGCAGAACGCCGAGTGCAAATACTGTGTCAACAAGGTTCATATATGAGAAGTTGCCCTTGAGAACATAATAGAGCAGATAGTTGATGCCTTCGCCCATTTTCTTTTGAATCTTTGTGTCTGAAAGAAGCTTGTCAACTCTGATTTCAAGTTTTGAAAGAATTCCGTCTTCAAGAAGATCATGCAAAACAAGGTCAATCAGCTTATAGAAAAGCTTGCTTGCGCTGTCGCCGTTTTCAAACTTATCAATGACATCTTTGATGAATGCATCGTCCGAAATGTCTTCGTTGCCTGTGTACCAATAGCTCATTGCTGATAAAACAACATCGCCGAGAGTACCGGGCTTTGAAGCGTTGCCGAAACCGAGCGTGCCAATGAATTTGGTGCAGGGAAGGTCTGACATCTGCATACTCATAAGCTCATCAACAACATCTGTCAGAAGTGCATAAAGCTTTTCGGGATCTTTCAGATAAAGATCGGAAATCTGGTCACACAAATCATTGATGAACCACATCAGATTATCAACCGAGAAAATGTTGTAGCTGCCGATTTTAAAGCCGTTTCCGATGTACGGATAAAGGAAGTCGGAAAGGATTTGTTCAAGGTCGATGCCCATTGTTTTAAGGAACGGAACAATTCCGCCGGCTTCGTTAATCTGAGTGATATAAGAACCGGCATAGTTTTTGACAATACCGACAAGGAAAGCGGTTACGTCAGCTTTTCCGCTGTCTGAAATTCCGCCGCCGAAGCAAAGATCAAATGCTTTGTATTTATAGGTGTTATTGTCATATGTAATGCCGTCAAAGGTCATTTTTGCAACATCATCAAAGTCAACAGCGCTGCTTCCCATGGAGGTTTCACCGTTTGCTTTTGTTGAAATGACATTTTCGCGGTAGGTGTTGGGATAGCCTGTGATTGAAGCGGTTTCAAAGTCATAAAGCGTTTCGCCGTCATCGTTTGTGACAGAAGCAATGTCGTTTGTGTGAAGATGGCCGGAGAAAGTATAGTTGATTCCCCATGAAGCAAACTGTTCGGAAACTGAAAGATAATCTTCAAGCGGGAAAGCAAAAGTGATAGACGGTTCAACCTTCATATGAGGAGCCATGTTGTGATGAATCATCAGGAATGGAACTTTGCCGTCTTCTTTTGATTTGTCTGCCCAACTTTTGATCCAGCTCATAAGTTCGGGAGAAATGTTGCCGCCTGTTTCATCTTTTCCGGGTTCGTCAAATGAATATTTGCAGCTGTCAACAACGATAAGGCGGTAGTTGTCGTCAAGGTCATAAACATAGGAAAGAGCACCTGAAATCTTGTCGCCTTTTTCGGGATAAGCATAACGGTCAACTGCATCGGCATAACCGCATTTTGCATAAACCTGCGGGAATTCAGCGGCAGTGATTGCTCTTGCACTTTCTTTTTTGTCGTTTTCAAAAGTGCAGGCTTTCGTTGTGTTGACATCGTGGTTTCCGTTGATAACGAGGAACTGAACGCCGTATTTTTCCTGATACTCTTCAAAAATTGCGGCAAGTCCCACATGTGCTTCATATTCGCTGTCTTTTGTCAGATCGCCGGGAACAAGGATATATTTGACCCCTTGCTTTTTTGCTCTTGCAACCATTGTGTCAAGACCGGTGCGAAGAATCTGTTCGGATTCGTTATACATTTTTGAATCAAGACGGCAGAACTCAAGCCAGGCGTCTGTTTTGTTTCCCATGAGGCTTTCGGGATAGTAATGAATATCCGAAACCGACATAAAGGGAAGTGAGCTTACGGTTCTTTCATCTGCCGCAACGGATGTTATTTGAATAATTCCCGTCAGCATGGCAAGGCAGAGGACTACCGCAAGAATTTTTCTGAGCTTTTTCATGTTAAAATGTTTCCTCCTTTTGAAAAAGCATTCGCTTTTTCTTAAAAAATAATTTGAAATAGGTATAACGTTATTTTTATACCTTTTATAACTTAGTTATTATACCACAAAACAAGCGACAAATGAAGATTAAATTGTCTTAAAAATCATTTCGTGAAAATCAACGAAAGCGAACTGTCAGATTTATTAAAATTCAACAAGAAAAAGCCATAATGCACAAAAACAACCCTGCACTTATTGGTAAAATCTACAATAAGTATATGGATAAGTATATATTAAGATGATATAATGATTACGGTAAATATCAGATAAATTTTTATATATAAACGGGAGATAAAAATGAAAAAGGAAAACAAAATGGGCGTTATGCCCATAGGACGGCTTATCATTACAATGTCGCTGCCGATGATGCTTTCAATGCTTGTTCAGGCTCTTTATAATGTTGTTGACAGCATCTGGGTTTCAAAGGTCAGTCAGGAAGCACTGACAGCGGTTTCGCTGTCGTTTCCTGTTCAGAACCTGATGATTGCTTTTGCGGGAGGAACGGGCGTCGGCGTGAATGCTCTTGTTTCAAGAAGTCTCGGAGAAAAGGATTATAAAAAAACCAATCAGGTATCTTCAAACGGTCTTTTTCTTGCCTTTGTTATGGCGGCATTTTTTATGTTTTTCGGATTTTTCGCAGTCAGGCTGTTTTTCAAAACACAGATTTCGCCCGATTCGCCGACATTTGATTACGGTGTTGATTATCTTTCAATTGTCTGTATCTTTTCTTTTGGCGTGTTCGGTCAGATGATGTGCGAAAGACTTATGCAGTCAACAGGCAAAACGGTTCTTTCAATGGCTTCTCAGCTGACTGGCGCAATTATCAACATCATTCTTGATCCGTTTTTGATTCTCGGCATCGGACCGTTTCCTCGCCTTGAAGCAAAGGGCGCTGCAGTTGCAACCGTAACCGGTCAGATTGCGGCTTTCATTGTCGGAATTTGCCTTAATCATTTCTTTAACAAAGAAATACAGCTTCAAATCAAGGGCTTCAGACCAAGCGCAAAATATATTGCCGAAATTTACAAAATCGGTATTCCGTCAATCATCATGATGGCAATCGGTTCGGTTATGACTTACCTGATGAACAAAATTTTGCTTTCGTTTACTGAAACGGCGGCAACTGTTTTCGGAGTATATTTCAAGCTGCAAAGCTTCATATTTATGCCTGTTTTCGGTCTTAACAACGGAACGGTTCCGATTATTGCCTATAATTACGGCAGCAGAAGAAAAGACCGAATGACAAAAACGGTTTCTTTCAGCCTTATTCTTGCCTGCTCGATTATGGCGGTCGGAACGGTTCTTATGTGGCTGATTCCGGAACAAATGCTCATGCTTTTCGACGCAAAGGAAGAGATGATGTCAATCGGTGTTCCGGCTCTTAAAATTATCAGCATATCATTTGTTTTTGCCGGCTGTTGTATTTCATTGGGCTCCGTTTTCCAGGCAATCGGCAAAAGCTATTATTCGATGATTGTTTCTTTCACAAGACAGCTTGTTGTGCTCATTCCGGTTGCCTATCTGCTTTCAAAAACAGGTGACGTCAATAAGGTCTGGCTTTCTTTTCCGATTGCTGAGGTCGCTTCACTCTTGGTCAGTTTGGTTTCCTATCTTCATGTTTATAAGACGGTTATTTCAAAGGTCGGTCCTAAAGAGAATGAGACTGAGACAGATTTAAACAGCTATAAAGATGAGGCTTAACAAGAGTTAAAGAAGCTCTGATTAAATCTGATGTGCAAGTAAGCTGTGCATCAAAGCGCATGCTGTGATTTATTCAGAGGTTTCTTAAAAAATAAAAAAAATTCCCGGCAAACATGCCGGGAAAAATTTTTTAAGTTATAATCTTAATCGTCTCTGCCTATTCTGCCGAAAATTCTTGCAAAATATTCAAACACTGCATTGATTCTTGCAAAAATGGATTGGACAAAGTTCCAGAATGTTGTGTACTCTTCAACTTTCTGTTCACCGTAAATTGCTGTGTATGTAACATCTGAAGTTGCAAGGGGAATTGTGCTCGCATGATAGATTGTGTTACCGCCGTCGCTTGACCAGCCTTTGAAAACATAATTTACGGTTTCGGTTGATTCTCTTGTCGGATTTTCGGGAGCCTTGACAATTCCGCCTTCTGCAACTGTGAGAGCGGCAAGTTCGGTTCCGTCATAGTCAACAAAGGTGATTGAATAGAACTTTTCTTCATCTTCTGCAGAAGCAAATGTCACAGCACTGACTGAGAAGAGCATAAGTACCGCAAGAAATAATGATAATGCTTTTTTCATAGAGATATTCCTCCTTATATTGAGTTGGTGCGAAAATGAACACACTTTCGCTGATACATTTGTATTATAGAATATCAGAAATGTTTTGTCAATGAGTTTTGTAAAAAATTCCTTTTTGTTTGTCTTGTATTACATTCAGCCGTGACAGAATGTGCTTGTCTTTACTTTTTTTGAATTTTATGGTAGAATTTAAAAAATTATTTTAAAATGTTCAAAAATGTTTTGTGAATGCTTCAAATTCGGAAATAAACAAAAATTATTAAATAAGTAATATGATTAAACACGGTTTTATACTTGATTAGATTATAAAAAATTAAACAATTATATTATATATCAAAAGGAGATAATATTAATGGGTAAGAAGATTATTGTTGCAGGTGCAGGACACGGCGGTCTTGTTGCCGCAGCTTTGCTTGCTGAAAAGGGATATGACGTTACGGTTTATGAAAAGAAGATAAGAAGTGAAATGGGTTATGATTGGCTTGATGCTGTTGACCTTCACGCTTTCTCACAGGTCGGCCTGCCTGTTCCCGAAGAGGGTACATTCTCAAGAAACGGCGATATGCTTTTTTATAATCCGGCTTTATCTGCACCGCTCAAGGTTCCTGCAAACGGCAACGGCTCTGCAAAAATTGAAAGAAAGAAAATTTATGACGACTTAATTGATTTTGCCCAGCAAAGGGGAGTAAAATTCATTTTCAACACGGTTATTCTCGGTCCGATTATGCAGGGACTCAGGGTTGTCGGAATCGATACGGTTGACGGTCCGGTTTTGGGTGATTTAGTTATCGACGCCGCCGGAATTGATTCGCCGGTCAGAAAAAATCTTCCTGTCTGCTGCAATGTTGACCGTGATTACGGCTACGGTGATTCTCTTTATGCATACAGGGCATATTTTGATAAAGTTCCGGGTCATGTGCCTGAATGTGATTATGAGGTCTTTCTTGTTCCGAACGGTGAAAAGGGAATTTCATGGGTCGTCACGGAAGAAAACTGCGTTGATGTTCTTATCGGGAGAATGAAGCCGCTTTCTGAAGCGGATATTGAAGAACATCTTGAAGAAATGAGACAATTCAGTCCGCAAATCGGCAGAAAGCTTCTTCGAGGCGGACAGCTTTGCAACATTCCAATCAGATCTCCGCTTCCCGTTATGGTCTGCGACGGCTATGCCGCAGTCGGAGACAGTGCTTACATGACTATTCCGATGAACGGTTCGGGAATCTGCGCCGCTCTTCGTGCAGGGAAAATTCTTGCAACAACTGTTCTGAGCGATATTGATAATGTTTTCAGCACAAAAACGCTTTGGGATTATAATGTTAAATATATCAAACATTTTGGTGCAGGCTTCGCTTCTATTGATATTCTTAAAAATGTTATGATAAGTCTGCCCGTTGACGGAATCGATTACCTTTTCGATAAACAAATTATCACCGAAAACGATTTGAATTTCGGGAGAGACAAGGGCGGCCCGATTTCATTTTCAAGCATTATCAGCAGGGCGACAAAGGGAATGGGCAATCTTCCCGTTCTGCTTCGCACGGCATCTGCTTTGACAAAGGGTGATGCTGCAAAAAAAGCGTATCTTGCAATTCCGGAGGAATATAATGAGCGGGCAGTGCTTGAATGGAAAAAACAAGTGGAAAGCACCATGGTTCCGATGGAAAGATAATCATTTAACATAAACTGTGTTTACCATGCAAAGTAGGAAAGGAAGCTTCGCTTTTGAACTGATTGCTGAAATGAGTTCAAAAGCGAAGCATGGAAACTTTTATGTTTAAAAGAAAATATGTCAAAGAAAAATTAATACTTTATTTTTTTAAAATACTGATAAGTGCCCTTTTTGCCGGTGCGATGTATTATTGCTGGACAAAATATTATAACCCTTATGTTCCGGTTCCGTTCTTCAGATACGGCAACTATTTTCTTGGAGTGCTGTTTCTTTTGATTTATGTGAGCTTCGTCAAGGTATATGGAGGATTTCTTGTCGGCACGTCCCCTGTTTCGGATCTCATTTTTTCCCAGATTATTGCGATTGCGTTTTTGCAGGCATTTTCTTATATTATTTTTTCACTTTTAAGCTACAAAATGGTTTCGGTCTGGCCGTTTGTCATTATGTTCCTTGCGTTTTCGGCTTTTGCCGCTGTCTGGGTTCTGATTGTCAACTCAATCTATTTCAAAATGCACGTTCCGAAAAAGACCATCGTTGTTTTCGGCGATGTTAATGCATATCTTTCAATTAAGGGAATCAGAAGTATTGAGCAGCGTTTTCGTGTTGTCAGAACTGTCAATTCCGAAAAAACAACCCTTGAAGAGCTTTATGATTATATGAAAAGCGTTGATGCGGTTTTCCTTTGCGGTGTTCCGTCGGATTATCGAAATGAAGTTGTCAAGCACTGTATTGCCACCGGAAAGGTTGCCTATGTCAAGCCGAAAATTTCAGACACAATCATCCGAGGCGGCAGAATCATTCAGCTTATGAATGTTCCGGTTTACCGCTGCAAACGAAGTGACACAAGCCTGATTTATGCTTTCATAAAGCGTTTCAGCGACATTGTTTTTTCACTTCTTGCAACCATCGTTTTAAGTCCTGTTATGCTTCTGACGGCAATTGCAATCAAAATTGATGACGGAGGTCCTGTTTTTTATAAGCAGACAAGGCTTACTTTAAACGGCAAAAAGTTCAGAATCATCAAATTCAGAAGCATGAAAGTTGATGCCGAAAAAGACGGAATTGCAAGACTTGCCGAGGACGGCGACGACAGAATAACAAGAGTCGGCAGATTTATCAGAAAATGCCGGATTGATGAGCTTCCTCAGATATTCAACATTCTTTCCGGTTCCATGTCGATTGTCGGTCCGCGCCCCGAAAGACCGGAAATCGCAAAGGAATATGAAGAAACAATGCCGGAGTTTGCACTCAGACTTCAGACAAAAGCGGGTCTGACCGGTTACGCTCAGGTTTACGGAAAATATAACACACCGCCTTATGACAAGGTTCAGATGGATCTTATGTATATTGCAAATCAGTCAGTGACCGAGGACTTCAGGCTGATTCTTATGACGCTTAAAATTATGTTTGTTCCGTCGAGCACCGAGGGAATCAAGAAAAATCAGCGCACGGCACTGAGAAAAAGCGGAAAAGACGAAAATGAAGAAAATTAAGCTTTTTTAAAATATATGAATGGAAGCAAAGATTTTTGTTTCGTTTAAATTAAAGGAAGTAGTGTTAATGAAAGTTGCAATCATAACGGGCGGCTCAAGCGGAATCGGGCTTGCGTGTTCAAAGCTTTTTTCAGAAAGCGGCTGGAGGGTTTATTCTTTGAGCCGAAGAGGCGGCGAAGATGAAAAAATCAGGCATCTCAAATGTGATGTGACCGATGAAGTTCAGGTTAAAAGCACATTTGAAACCATTTTTGCCAAGGAGGGCAAAATCGATCTGCTTGTTAACAATGCAGGCTTCGGAATTTCCGGAGCTGTTGAGTTTACCGATCTGGCACAGGCGAAAAAGCAGTTTGAAGTGAACTTTTTCGGCTGTTTCATCTGCTGCAAAAGCGTGATTGATTTCATGCGAAAAAGCGGCGGCGGAAGAATTATTAACATCAGTTCCATGGCTGCTCCGCTTTCCATTCCGTTTCAGGCGTTTTATTCGGCTTCAAAATCGGCAATTAACTCTTTGACGCTTGCTCTTGCAAACGAAACAAGACCGTTTAATATCAGCGTCTGCGCACTTATGCCGGGCGATGTGAGAACTTCCTTTACTCTTGTTCGAGAAAAGGAAACCGCAGGTCAGTCTGTCTATGGTGAAAGGCTTAAAAAGAGCATTGAGACAATGGAGCATGACGAGCAAAACGGTATGACTCCCGAGGCGATTGCAAAAGCGGTATTTAAGCTTGCTCAAAAGAAAAAAGTCAAGCCGCTTTCAACAACAGGAGCACAGTATAAACTTTTTGCTTTCCTTTCAAAAGTGCTCCCGATGAGTGCCGTCAACAGAATTGTCGGAATGATCTATTCATAACAGGTTGGTGAAAAAAGGTGTATCAGAATTATAACGGCGGATACAATCCGCCACCGTACGGTCAGGACGAATATTATCAGATGTATCAGCAAAACATTTTAAGAAAAAATGCCGAAAAAAAAGAAATCCGCATTCTCGGAACTCTTACCGGTGCGGCGATTCTTTTGGTATTTCTTTTTCAAAATCTTGCAACGCTGATTTTATACTTAACGGGTCTTTACGACAGCTATATGAAAAATGCCTATTTTCAGTTCGGCATTGACATTTTACTGACTGTTGTAACTATTCTGCTTCCGTTTTATATCTTCGGGAAAGTCATGGAAAAGAGAAGCGTCGAAGTTGACCTGATTCCGCTCGGAAAACCTAACAGCACATCACTTTCGTTGCTTGCCATTCCTGCCGGTTTGGGGATTTGCATGCTTGCCAATATCGTTACTTCTTATCTGACTGTTTTTCTTTCGGCTTTCGGCATTGAACTTTCCTCACCTGAAATGGCAAATCCGACAGGTGTTTCCGGTTTTATTTTGTCTGTGCTTCGTGTTTGTGTCATTGCGGCTTTGACGGAGGAAATTTCACTCAGAGGCTGTGCCATGCAGCCGCTGAGAAAATACGGCGAAGGTTTTGCGATTGCCATGTCAGCCTGCGCTTTCGGTCTGATGCACTGTAATCTTATTCAGGCACCGTTTGCACTGATTGTCGGTTTGGGTCTTGGTTATATTACGGTTACAACCGGAAGCTTATGGCCGGCAATTTTTGTTCATGCGCTCAACAATTTTGTTTCCAATGTTTTTTCTTATTTGCTCGATTCTAATATTAATCAAACCACCGTGAATTTGCTTTATAATTTCATTGTTTATTTTCTGCTTATTGCAGGTATTGTTGCATTGCTGTTTTATGTTCGCAAGGCAAAAGAAGTTTCGCCGCTTCAGAGAAGCAGTTGTACTCTTTCGGCGGCAGAGAAAACATGGGCATATATTTTTAATCCTACAATGATTATTGCAATTGCGGTTATGCTTTTTTATACCTCTGCGTATGTTAAACTCGGCTGATATGGCAGACAGGGAGTTTATGAAAAAAGCGATTTGCCTTGCAAAAGAGGCGGCATATGACGGGGAAGTTCCGGTCGGTGCGGTAATCGTGAAAAATGCAGAGATAATCGCCTGCGGAAGAAACAGGCGGGAAGAACAAAAAAATGCGCTTGCCCATGCAGAAATGGAAGCCATTCATGAAGCTTGCAAAAAAACAGGTTCATGGAGGCTTGACGGCTGCGAACTGTATGTCACGCTTGAGCCGTGCCCGATGTGTGCCGGCGCAATCATAAATGCCAGAATTTCAAGGGTAATTTTCGGTGCATATGATGAAAGAGCAGGTTCATGCTTCAGTGCGGTTAATTTACCGCAGGAGATTCCGGACAGTCGGGTACAGATCATCGGCGGTTATATGCAGGAAGAATGTCAGAGTATTCTGACTGAATTTTTCAAATCGCTCAGATGCGAAAAATAAAAAGAGAATAGGTTTGCCGCAGGAAATTAAGCCTGCGGCTTTTTTGTTAATTCGGAATTCGGAATGCGGAATGCGGAATTGTGGTCGCGGGTTAAGAACTTGTCAGAATTATATTATCGTCCGCGATAGGAAGTTATTCTTTGTGGGGAAAAGAGTAATTTTTATAAACTTCAATTGCATAGATGCAGTTTCAGCTTGGCGGGTAAAGCTCTGCCACCGGCGCCCGTGCGGCTGCGCCGCACACTTGAAACTGCGTTGCAGTTTCAAGAACAAAACCAAAGGTTTTGTCGGGGCGCCGCCCGGTTGGTTCCTGAACTTACTGACCTGAAGCTGCCCTTATTAAAATTTCATGGCATCTGCTGTTTATATTTCAAACTGTCCCTTTAAAATATCTTGATTTTGTGCATTTATTTAAGGTCAGAATTATTATATACTTTTTTCAATAAGTGCAAAGCAGGATTTTTGTTACCGCCTGTTTGCTTTGCGCTTACCGTACGGAATTTTAATATCAGGGTGGTGCCAATGAAAAAAATTGCAGTAATCAATGATTTGTCCGGCTTCGGAAAATGTTCGCTGACAGCGGCAATTCCCATCATTTCCGCTCTCGGTGTGCAGTGTTGTCCGCTTGTGACGAGCGTGCTTTCTAACCAGACAGGCTATGACAGCTTTTATATGCGTGATTTTACTGACGATATGAGACCGTGTATGGACGAATGGAAAAAGCTTGACGTTCATTTTGATGCAATTCTTTCCGGCTTTATCGCAAACAGCCGACAGGGCGAAATTATTTCGGAGTTTATCGACACTTTTGCCGATGAAAACACCCTTGTTGTTGTTGACCCGGTTATGGCGGACGACGGCGAACTTTGCAAATGTTATGACGATAAAAGCGTCAGGGCAATCTATGACCTTTGCCAAAAAGCAGATATCATAACGCCGAATCTGACGGAACTTTGTTTGCTTTGCGGTGAAAGTTATTCAAAAATAATTGCTCTTGAGAATGAAAATCTGCTTAAAAAGATTGAACAGATGTCTAAAGAGCAAAGCGGTGAAAGCGGCAAAACCGTCATTACAACGGGAATTTGCCTCGGTAAAGATGAAATTGCAAACAGTGTTTTTGAAAACGGTAGGTTTGATGTGATCCGAACACCGCGAAGCGGCGAAAGCTTTTCGGGAACAGGTGATATTTTTTCGTCTTTCATCACGGCACAAAGCGTGAAAGGCGTGCCGATGAAAAAAGCAACCGAACAAGCTGCCGGGTTTATTCTTGAAGCAATTGAAACAACAGTTAAAGACGGTTTCGGTGAAAATAAGCACTATGAAGCCAACGGCACTAATTTTGAAAAAATACTTTATAAATTAGGTAACATATAACCAAAGAACGAAAGGAATGAAAAAAGGGTTGAACCCTTAATCTCAATGGTGAAACAAAAATGAATCAGAAAAAGATGTTTAAAATCTGCCTGACAGGACTTATGGCGGCAATTATTGCAGTATTTACTGCATTTATCAAATTCAATACCGGAATCAATGACGGCTATCTCCATTTCGGAGATTCCATGATTTATCTTGCCGGCTGTATTCTCGGACCGTTCGGCATCATTTCTTCCGCAATCGGCGGAGCACTTGCAGACATTCTTGCAGGCAGTGCAGTCTGGGCGATTCCGACAGCAATCATCAAATCTCTCAACTGCATACCGTTTGTTGTTGCTTCGCATTTTTACATTAAAAAGAAACCGTTTCGCATCATCAATCTTTATACTGTTCCGATGGTTGTTCTCTCCGGTCTGATTACGATTTTCGGCTATCTTCTTGCCGAGGGACTCATGTATTCTTTCCCGACGGCATGGACCTCCGTTCCGTTCAGTATCATTCAGGCTGTCGGAAGTGCCGTAATCTTTATCCTTGTTGGTGCGGCGCTTGATGCGGCAAAAATCAATAAGCTTCTGAAAATCGGAACTGTTACGAAAGAGGAAAAATAATGGCTGATATTATCTATAAATTTGAGGGCGGAATCTATTTCAACATAACCAACAAATGCCCCTGCAGATGTGCGTTTTGCATAAGGGACAAAAAGGACGCAATCGGAGAAGCGAAAAAGCTTTTTCACGAAAGTGAACCGACAAAAGAAGAAATCAGACAAGCGATTGATGAATTTGATTTTTCAAACGCGCAAACGGCTGTTTTCTGCGGCTACGGAGAGCCGACCAATGCGCTTGAAAATCTTCTTTTTGCCGCAAAATATATGAAACAAAAATATCCCGGTATCAGTCTGAGACTTAACACCAACGGACTTTCGGATCTGATCAATGCAAGACCGACGGCAAAAGAAATCTGCGAAAATATCGACAGTGTTTCGGTTTCACTCAATGCTCCGACAAGCGAAGAATATGACAAGATAACACGCAATATCTATCCCAAAAAAGCATTTGATGCGTTGCTTCAATTTGCAAAGGACTGTTTGCAGAGCGGCGCAAAGGTTCGTCTTACGGTTGTTGATGTAATCGGAAAAGAAAAAATCGAAAAGTCAAAGCAGATTGCCGAAAGCATCGGTGTGGACTTCCTTTGCAGAAAATATGACCCGTAATAATCAGATTTGTTTTTATACCCAAAGTTTTATGCCTGATTTTTAATTTATAGATAATATTACTGATCCATAATTGAATTAAGCAATAAAAAACTGATTTCGCCGAAACGAAATCAGTTTTTATTATTATTTTTTGTGAATGATCAGATAATTCCGAAAAGACTCTTCAGCCAGTTGATAATTGTTTCAAAGAATTCTTTGATTCTTTCAATCAGGCTCTTTTCCGGTTCGGGCTCGGGCTGTTCAAGAAGCTCGGAGCAGTTGTCGCATTTGCCGTCATTATCGCTGTCAATGTGACCGGTTGCGGGAAGAACTTCGGTCTGATAGCTGTTGCCGCAAATGGAGCATCTATATGTGATCTGACCGTCCTCGGTGCAGGTAGGAAGAACTTTTTCGGCAACAAATCTGTAATTGTGCGTATGCTCGCAATTGTAATGAACGGTTGCATTTTTGAGCGTGTCCGCACCTTCGGTTCGTGCGTCATTGATAACTTCAATATTCTGCCATTGTTCCTGAGTACCGCCGAAATATACATCTTTTAAGCTGTCACAACCTGCGAACGACATATAGCCGATTGCTTTCATGTCACCGTAAAGTTCAAGGCTTTCAAGAGCCGGACAAATCATAAAGTCACCTATGCCAATACTTGTTACGCCTGTTCCGATTGTAAACTTTTTGAGATTATAGCAATAAATAAATGTATTATCTCCTATATCGGTAACATTATAAGGAATTTCAAGGCTTTCAAGATTTTGACTCATACAAAATGCGTAATCGGATAATACTTTTACACTTTCGGGAATGTCATAAACTGTTTCTGAAGCAAAGCAAGGATAACGATACAGATGTGTTTTTTCTTTGTTATATAAAACACCGTTTTCATCAACCGTTAAACTACTGTTGTTTTCATCAACAATGAATTTTTTTGCACCGCACATGGCAAATGACATATCACTGACATTTGTTACGCTTGCAGGAATTGTAAGCGTTTCGAGTTCACATTGGAAAGCAAGATTTGCAATTGTTTTTGTGCCGTCTTTGATTTCATAATCAACTATATCGTAATTATCAAGTTTATCAGCTTCAATCAGATATTGACCGATGTATAATGCTCCGTTTTCCCAGTTTTCTTCATTGTTGTAGAAAGCTGTTTCATAAAATACATCGTTGCCTATTTGGGTCAGCCCGTTTCCGAGTTTAATTTCACTGAGCTTATAGCAGTTGGAAAAAGCGTCTTCTTGAATGATTTCCACGCTGTCGGGAATTTCAATGCTTTCAAGATTAACATTTGATACAAACGCATCTTCAAATATTTCCTTTACTGTGTCGGGAACGGTATAGGCCGTATTATCTGTATTCTTTGGATATTGAATAAGCTGGGTTTTGTTTTTATCAAAAAGAACACCGTATTCATCAGAGCAATAGGCAGGGTTGTTTTCATCAACGGTAAAGTGTTTAAGATTGTCACATCTGTAAAACGCCAATTCTCCTATGTTTGCTACACTTTCTGGGATTTCAACACTTTCAAGTCCTTTACAAAAAGCGAATGCCCAGCCGTCTATTGTTGTTACACTGTTCGGAATTTCAACTTTTTCAAGATTTGAGCAATCGTAGAATGCTTCGTGTGCAATTTCTCTGACAGTGTCGGGGATTGTGTAAACAGTGTCTTCAATGCCCATAGGATAAAGAACCAGCTGAGTTTTGTCTTTGTTGAATAAAATTCCGCTTTCGTCAGAACTATAAACAGGGTTGTCTTCATCAACAATGATTTTTTTGAAATTATCACAGCCTCCGAAAGGATAACCGTTTATGCTTGTTAAGCTTGCGGGAATTTCTATGCTTTCAAGATTTTTGCAGTCCCAAAACATCAAGTAGCCGATATTTGTTATGCCGTTTTCGATAACAACTTTTGTCAACGAATCATAACTGCTGAAAGGAGAAGATGCGATCATAAGATCTCTCATTTCTCCGGTGCCGCTTAATGTTAAAGTTCCGTTTTCAAGCTCCCATGTGATGTTGTCACCGACAAAGATGTTTGGATCGGTTGTTGCGTCGGCACGCATTGAGATTCCCGCAAGCGGTGCTGCACAGACAAGCATGATCGCAGCCATAAATACTGCTAAAAATTTTTTTGTTTTGTTTCGCATCTGATTTTCCTCCATGAATAATTATAAATTTATTTAAATTTTATCAGATAACTCCGAAAAGACTCTTAAGCCAGTTGATAATTGTTTCAAAGAATTCTTTGATTCTATCAAGCAGGCTCTTTTCCGGTTCGGGCTCGGGCTGTTCAAGAAGCTCGGAGCAATTGTCGCATTTGCCGTCATTGTCGCTGTCAATGTGACCGGTTGCGGGAAGAACTTCTGTCTGATAGCTATTGCCGCAAATGGAGCATCTATATGTGATCTGACCGTCCTCGGTGCAGGTCGGAAGAACTTTTTCGGCAACAAATCTGTAATTGTGCGTATGCTCGCAATTGTAATGAACGGTTGCATTTTTGAGCGTGTCCGCACCTTCGGTTCGTGCGTCATTGATAACTTCAATATTCTGCCATTGTTCCTGATTACCGCCAAAATATACATCTTTTAAGCTGTCACAGTATGCAAACGACATATAGCCGATTGCTTTCATGTCGCCGTAAAGTTCAAGACTTTCAAGAGCCGGAGAAACCATAAAATCACAAATGCCGATATTTGTTACACCTGTTCCGACTGTTATGCTTTTGAGATTTGTGCAATAGCCAAATGTACTATCTCCCATGTTGGTGACATTATAGGGGATTTCGATGCTTTCAAGATTTGAACTTCCGAAAAATGCATAATCCGATATTTCTTTTACACTTTCGGGAATGTCGTAAACTGTGCCTGAAGAAAGGGCAGGATAACGAATCAGCTGCGTTTTGGCTTTGTTATATAAAACGCCGTTTTCATCAGACATATAATTCTTGTTGTTTTCATCAACAATGATTTCTTTTAAGCTCATGCAGTTAGCTAATGCCCACTTGCCGATGGTTTCAACACTTGCAGGTATTTTTAAAGACTCAAGAAGTTCACAGCCAAGTGCAAGATCTGCGATTGTTTTTGTGCCTTCTTTCACTTCGTATTCAGTAATAGTGTTTTCTTCCAAATCGTTTGCTTTAATCAGATATTGACCGATGTATAATACACCGTTTTCCCAGTTTTCTTCATTATCATAGAAAGCTGTTGCGTGAAATGCAATGTCGCCGATTTGGGTCAGCCCGTTTCCGAGCTTAATTGCACTGAGCTTATAGCAGTGGGAAAAAACGCCGTCTTGAATGATTTCCACGCTGTCGGGAATTTCAATGCTTTCAAGATTAGCATTTGATATAAACGAATATTCCGATATTTCCTTTACGGTGTCGGGAACGGTATAGGCCGTATTATCCGTTTTTGCGGGACATTTAATAAGCCGGGTTTTGTTTTTATCAAACAGAACGCCGTATTCATCAGAACAATAGGCAGGGTTGTTTTCGTCAACGGTAATGCGCTTAAGATTGTCACAATTGTTAAACGCCATTTCTCCAATACTTGTTACACTTTCGGGAAATTCAACACTTTCAATTCCTATGCAAGAAGCAAACGCCCAACCGTCTATTGTTGTCACACTGTTCGGAATTTCAACTTTTTCAAGATTTGAGCAACCGTAAAATGCTTCGCGGGCGATTTTTTTGACAGTGCCGGGGATTGTGTAAACGGTGTCTTCAATACCCATAGGATAAAGAACCAACTGAGTCTTGTCTTTGTTGAATAATATTCCGCTCTCGTCAGAGCTAAAAACGGGGTTGTTTTCATCAACAATGATTTTTTTGAAATTATCACAGCCTCCGAAAGGATAACCGTCTATGCTTGTTAAGCTTGCGGGAATTTCTATGCTTTCAAGATTTTTGCAGTCCCAAAACATGTAGTAGCCGATATTTGTGATACCGTTTTCAATAACAACTTTTGTAAACAAAGAATCGTAACTGCTGAAGGGAGAAGCCGGAGCAAAAAGATCTTTCATTTTTCCGGTGCCTCTTAATGTTAAAGTTCCGTTTTCAATCTCCCCTATGATGTTGTCACCGATAGCGATGCTTAGATCGGTTGTTGCGTCGGCGCGCATTGAGATTCCTGCAAGCGGGGCTGCACAGACAAGCATGATTGCAGCCATGAAGACTGCTAAAAGTTTTTTTGTTTTGTTTCGCATTTGATTTTTCCTCCTTAAAATTTGTTTTTGATTTTTTTCGTGTAATAATGAAACGAAAAACACACCCTTACAATGCTGAAGAAATTTTTTATTGCGCAAGATTTTTGAAAAGTGCCTGCTTGTCTGTGACTCTCATATTTTTTTATTTTGCGCAATTATAATTTTTTCAACATTGTAAGATAATTTTAGCATATTTTTATAAAAAAGTCAACAAATAGTTAATATTTTTTAAACAAATATACAGTTGTATATTTTTATTACGAATTTTAATATGGCAAATATAATACAAGCAAAAAATTTTCAGAGAACAAAAAATCGAAATCAAGCTGTGAAACTTGATTTCGATACTGATTATGCATAATATTTATACGCGGTTTTTATGAAGCAGAGGATAAAACCGGTGTTTAAGCTTAACCGAAAAATGCCTTGTGAACAGCCGCAACGGCTTTGTCGGCAAGATCCTTGTCAATCAGAACGGAAATTGTGATTTCGCTTGTTGAAATCATGCTGATGTTGATTCCGGCTTCATAAAGCGCACCGAACATTTTTGATGCCGTGCCCGAATGGGTCTGCATGCCTGCGCCGACAATGGAAACCTTGGCGATGCTTGTGTCGCAGGAAACCTTTGCGCCCTCCATGCCGAAGATGTCTTCAAGAATTTCGGTTGCGGCTTCTGCATATTCTTTTGCGCAGGTGAATGAAATATCTTTTGTTCCGTCTCTTCCGACCGACTGAAGAATAACGTCAATGTTGATTCCTTTTGCGGCAAGACGTGAGAACATCTTGAATGCGTTGCCGGGAACGTCCTGCATTCCGACAACTGAAATTCTGGCAACGTCCAGATCTTTTGTGACACCTCTGATTAACATTTTCTCCATTTTAGCAACCTCCTTGACTATTGTGCCCGGCTCTCTTTCGAGGCTTGAAAGAACTTCAAGCTCAACGCCGTATTTTTTTGCCATTTCAACAGAACGGTTATTAAGAACCTGAGCGCCGAGAGTGGCAAGCTCAAGCATTTCATCATATGTTATATCCGCAAGCTTTTTTGCACCCGGAACCTTTCTCGGGTCGGCAGTGAAAACGCCGGTTACATCAGTGAAAATCTGACAGCGGTCGGCACTTAATGCTGCCGCAATTGCAACGGCGCTTGTGTCCGAGCCGCCTCTGCCGAGTGTTGTCAGATCGTCTGACTTGTTGATTCCCTGAAATCCTGCAACAACAACAATTTTCTTTTTGTCAAGCTCGCTTTGCATTCTTTCGGGCGTGATTTTTGAAATTCTTGCAGAGCCGTATGCCATGTTGGTGTTAAAGCCTGCCTGCCAGCCCAGAAGTGAAATTGCCGGACAGCCAAGGCTTTCAATTGCCATGGCAAGAAGAGCAATTGAAATTTGTTCGCCCGAAGTCAGAAGCATATCCATTTCTCTTTTGGAAGCCTTCGGATTGATTTGCTTTGCTTTTTCAATAAGGTCGTCTGTTGTGTCGCCCTGAGCGGAAACAACAACGACAACATCGTTGCCCTGTTTATATGTGTCTGTTACAATTCTTGCAACATTCATAACGCGTTCGGCGTTGGCAACGGAGGAGCCGCCGAATTTCTGAACAATAAGCGCCATAATATCGCCACCGATGCGAAAAAACGCATCTTTTTCCTTTCTGATTATTTTGCTTTTAATAGTCCGTAACTCTGATTACCGAAAGTGTTTCAAGTCCTGTTGTCTCAAGCAGACTGCGAAGTTCACCCTCCGGACGAACGTCTGTGATGAAAACAACTTCATCACCTTTTTTGACGGCTTCACAGCCGAATGTGGATTTGATTGTTTCTTCTGCGCCGTTTTGCGCCTTTGCTCTGACAAAAAGGGCAGTCGGAACTTTTTTGTAATCTTCAACAAAGTCCCCTTTTGCATCGCCCCAGCCGAAGAATTTGCGCTTTTCATCGTTTGAAGCGCAGTCGATGATATCTCCGACAACGGCACTTGCCGTTGCAAGCTTGCCGGCACCTTTGCCGTACATGAGAATGTCGCCCGTTGCATCACCTCTTACAAGGCAGGCATTGAAAACACCGTTAACTCCTGCAAGCATGCTGTCTTTGCCGACAAGCGCCGGGGAAACCATAATGCTGATTTTTCCGTTTTCAAGCATTTTCGTTTTTGCGATAAGCTTGATTACATAGCCGAGCTCGCTTGCATCTTCAACATCTTTAAGCGTGATTTTTGAAATTCCCTCGGTATAGACGCCGTCGGGATAAACATGATGACCGAAAGCAAGAGAGGCAAGAATGCAGATTTTTCTGCAGGCGTCATGACCTTCGATGTCTGCGGTCGGATCTTTTTCGGCATAACCGTTTGCCTGGGCAAGAGCCAGAGCATCGTCAAAATTCATCTTATCCACTATCATTTTATTTAAAATGAAGTTTGTTGTTCCGTTGAGTATTCCGGCAATTTCGCTGATTCTGTTGCCGGCAAGGCAGCGGCTTATCGGTCTGATGATGGGAATACCGCCGCCGACGCTTGCTTCAAAAAGAAAGTTTACGCCGTTTTCTTTTGCAATTGAAAGAAGTTCATAGCCTCTTTTTGCAACAAGCTCTTTGTTGGAAGAAACAACATGCTTGCCCTTTGAAAGGCATTTTGAAACAAATTCAAAAGCAGGATTGACGCCGCCCATTGTTTCAACAACAATTCTGATGCTGTCATCGTTAAGAATATCATCAAAATTTTTGGTCATAAGCGGTGAAAATTCATTGTTTTCAAAATCTCTTATATCAAGAATTGATTTAAGTTCAAGTTCAACGCCGCTGTTTTCTTTGATGGCATCTGCGTTTTTTTTCAGCACTTCGGCAACGCCGGAGCCGACAACGCCGAATCCGAGAATTGCAACATACATAGTTATACACCTCTTTATTATAAAGTTGCCTATTTAAAACAGTATGTTTAATATGTTATCACATTTTGTCAGTTTATAAAAGTCTTTGCGACAAAAAAAATATATTTTGTTAAATCCATTGATTTTATTTGCTTTATGAGTTAGTATAATATTAATATATACCAAAATTATCTTATATGTATTTGTAAATTCCGTGTATTATAAAGGAGTGATGTATGTGTCGGAAGTTGAAAAAAGACGTAAGACATTAATTAATATTGCATATTTTGCGGCAATTCTGGCAATTGCGTTCTTCATTATCAGGTATGCGCTCGGTGTGTTTTTGCCGTTTGCGATTGCGTTTGTTGCCGCAGCAATTCTTCAGAAACCGAAAAATTTTATCGTCAGAAAAACGCCGGTTAAAAAAGGACTTGCTTCCGCAATCTGTGTTCTTCTTGCAATTGTGATTTTTGTGTCGCTTATCGTGCTTATCGGTTTTCGTGTTTCGGAGGAAATAAAGGGTTTCATTGATTATATTGCTTTGCAGCTTCGGGATATTGAAAAGGTAATTGACAATATTGAAGCGTGGCTGATGAATTTTATTTCCAATTTACCCGAGTTTCTGAGAAAAACCCTTAACGAAAACGTTACCGAGCTTTTCACAAAAATCCGTGAAACCGTTACCGGTGAAAGCAACGAACTTGCCACGCAGATAACAGACGGTCTTTCCGGCAAATTCAGTTTTTCATGGATAACAGGACCGATAAGCGGTGTGATTTCAACGGCAAGCAAGCTGCCGTCGGTTTTTGTTGCGGTTATTGTTTCAATTGTTGCTTGCTGTTTTATGACAAGTGAATTTCCCGAAATCATGAGTTTTATTAAGCTTCAGTTCCCGGAAAAGCGCAGAGGCGATCTTTCGAGAGCACGTGTTCTTCTTCAGGATTCGCTCGGAAAAATGGCAAAGGCATATTTGCTTATAATGCTTATAACATTTATTGAAATGAGCGTCGGACTGACTGTGCTTCGGCTGATTAAGGTTTATGATTCAAATTATATTGTTATTATTGCAGCCGTAACGGCAATTGTTGACATTGTTCCTGTCCTCGGAACAGGAACCGTGCTTATTCCTTGGGCAATATATTCGCTGATTATCGGCAATTTCGGCATGGGTATAGGATTAATCGTTATTTATGCCGCAATTTCGGTTATCAGGCAGATTATTGAGCCGAAACTCGTTGCAGGTCAGCTCGGACTTTCACCGATTGTCACGATCACGGCAATGTATTTCGGACTTAAAATTTTCGGTGTTCTCGGAATGTTTGTTGTTCCCGTAATGGTTATCATGCTCAAGCTTTTAAATGATGAGGGTATTGTTAATCTTTGGAAATCTCCGGCACGTCAAAAGGTTAAGACTGAGGCTGACGGCTCAGACATCAAAACAAACGAAGATTTTAAACAAAAGACCGAACACGAAACCGAAGAAAATGAATCGGATGAAAACAAGAAATCCGAAAACAAGAAAAGAAAACACAAATAATTTGCTGCGGTTTTAAGCAGTTAAATATATATTAGGAGGATTTTCAAATGAAAAAAACAGCAAAAAAGACCCTGTCATTCATCCTTTCGGTGATTATGGTTTTTTCTCTTGCAGCCGTTTGTTTTGCAGCCGATGAACAGAGCATCACCGGTTCAAACTGGATGAGCACCCTTGATGACAGCAGATTGATTACTGCAATTAATATGCCGGGAACACATGACAGTGCAACACAAAACGTCAATTTTTCAGCTTTTGCAAGAACACAGTCTCTTTCGATTATGCAGCAGCTTAATGCCGGCGTAAGATTCCTTGATATCAGACTGAAAAAGCAAGGAAATAATTACTATTCGGTTCATTCAGTTGCTTATAACAACAAATCATACGGCATCGGAGCACAGAAACTCAAAGCCGATGATATTATTGCCTACTGTGAAGAGTTTCTTGCAGGCAACCCTAACGAAACCATTCTCATGAGCGTTAAAGAGGAAGAAAGCGACGCAGGAACAGAATTTTATACCGGATTTTATAACAAATATATAAAAGACAACAACCTTTGGTTTGCAGAAGACCGTGTTCCGACCCTCGGCGAAGCGAGAGGAAAAATTGTTCTTTTGAGAAGAGATGCGGTTGATGCTCTCAAATTTGACGAAACCAACTGCGGAATTGATTTTTCTGAGTATCCGCTTGTCGGAGAGGACAAGATTTATAATTTCAAAACTGTTATGATTATGACGCCTGACAGAGAAAAGCACGTTACCGACATTTTTGTTCAGGATTCCTACAAACTTGCTGCCGAAGACAAATGGACGGCAATTCAAGCTTTCCTTGAATTAAGCCTCAGAAATACGGACTTTAACATTTGCGTAACTTCAAGCATTGACAAGAATGTACCGCTTTATAATGCGCAAATCATCAATGAAAAGCTCATGAACTACAATTTTGCTGCCGGTAAAGCCTATGGTATAATCAGCATGGATTTTGCAACGCAAGAGCTTTGTGAAAAGATTTATATGTCTAACAAGCCGTTCATGACAAATGCTCCGACAGAGAGTGTTGAATGTGATGACAAGCGCAGCTATGCATTTCTCGGAAAACTGATTGAAATGATTGCGGAAATTTTCACCAAAATAGTCATTCAATATGTTGCATAAAAGACGATAAATTAAGCCGCCCGAAAAAGGCGGCTTTAATATTTGCGCTGTGTGGTAAATTATAGATTATCGGGCAGATTTCATTGACGGCTTCACCGTCAATCAGGAAACCCCCGGCGAGGGTTTCCTAC
>JBJEOJ010000158.1:0-22801 GCA_051880655.1 Acutalibacteraceae bacterium
GAGTGAAAAGTGAAAAAGTGCGGTGATTTTGCCTGCGGCAAAATTGATTATAATTGATTATAATTTGTAACTTTACTTTTGTGTCTTGCAGCACAGCGGAAAGGAATGGTCATAATTATGAAAAAACCTGTTTTACTTTGCATTATGGACGGCTTCGGAAAAAATCCGTCCGACGAAGGCAACGCAATCGCTGCCGCAAATACACCCAATCTTGACAAGCTGATGAGCGAAAACCCGATGACCTATATCGGAGCTTCCGGAATGGACGTCGGTCTGCCTGACGGACAGATGGGCAACAGCGAAGTCGGTCACACAAACATCGGCGCAGGCCGTGTTGTTTATCAGGAGCTTACAAGAATTACAAAATCCATCAGCGACGGTGACTTTTTTGAAAACGAAGCCCTTGTCGGCGCAATGGAAAACTGCAAAAAGAACTCCTCTGCCCTGCACCTTATGGGTCTTATGAGTGACGGCGGTGTTCACAGCCACAACACACATATGTATGCAATTGTTGAGCTTGCAAAAAAGATGGGCGTAAACGATGTTTATGTTCACTGCTTCCTTGACGGCAGAGACGTACCGCCTGCTTCGGGTGCAGATTATGTTGCCGAAACAGTCAAAAAGCTTGAAGAAATCGGCGTCGGCAAGGTTGCAACCGTCATGGGCAGATATTATGCCATGGACAGAGACAACCGTTGGGAAAGAGTTCAGAAGGCATATGCCGCCATGGTTTACGGCGAGGGAATCAAAAATGCAGACCCCGTTGCCGCAATCAAGGCTTCCTATGAAACCGTTGACGAGGACGGCAAAAATCTCACCGATGAATTTGTGCTTCCCACAGTCTGCGCAGAAAACGCGACAATCAAAGCGAACGACAGCGTTGTTTTCTTCAACTTCCGCCCTGACAGAGCAAGAGAAATCACAAGAACCTTTGTTGATGAAGCTTTTTCCGGCTTTGAAAGAAAGAACGGCTTCTTCCCGCTTTATTATGTTTGCATGACGCAATATGACGCAACCATGCCGAATGTTTATGTTGCTTTCAAGCCTGAATCGCTTGAAAACACCTTTGGCGAATATATGTCAAAGAACGGCAAAACACAGCTTAGAATTGCTGAAACCGAGAAATACGCCCATGTAACTTTCTTCTTCAACGGCGGTGTTGAAAAGCAATATAACGGCGAGGACAGAATTCTTGTTGCTTCTCCGAAAGTTCCGACTTATGATATGCAGCCGGAAATGAGCGCATATGAAGTTACAGACAAGGTCACGGAAGCTGTCAGAAGCGGAAAATATGATGCAGTCATTCTGAACTTTGCAAATTGCGACATGGTCGGTCACACAGGTGTTTTTGATGCGGCTAAAGCTGCTGTTGAAGCGGTTGACACCTGCGTTGGCAAGGTTGCCGAGGCTGTTGCGGATATGGGCGGCGTTATGCTTATCACCGCTGACCACGGCAATGCAGACAAGATGGTTGCAGAAGACGGAACACCGTTCACTGCGCACACAACGAACCCCGTTCCGTTTGTTGTTGTCGGCTATCCCTGTGAGCTTCGCGAGGGCGGAAAGCTTTGCGACATTGCTCCGACAATGCTCAAAATTATGAATCTTCCCCAGCCCAAAGAAATGACCGGTGTAAGCATCATTAAATAAACAGACACATAAAAATAAAAAACAGCGTTAAAAGTCAAATTGCTTTTTACGCTGTTTTGTTTATATAGTCTTATTCTCCGCGAAGTTTTTTTCGTGTTTCGCGCAGATTTTCGGGCAGGTCTTCGGCTGCAATATTGTTCGGTACTGCGGTTGTTCCTGCCTGCTTTGCCGTTTCATAATACCACTGCTTGAATTCAAGAACTTTCATTGTTTCATTCAGTTCATCAATTTGTTCTTTAACCGCCTGCTTTTGCTTTATGATAAGGTTCAGGCGTTCATCAATGGTTTTGTCACCCTGCATTGCCATTTCAATAAAGTGCTTAATATCCGTAAGCTGCATACCCGTTTTTTTCAAACAGCCGATAATCTGAAGCCATTCATAATCGCTGTCTTTAAACATTCGAATTCCGCCGCTTGAGCGTTCAACAAACGGCAACAAGCCCATTTTATCATAATATCTGAGTGTGGACGGCTGAACAGAAAGGCGTTTTGCCATTTCTCCGACTGTGTAAAGCATAAAAACCTCCGAAAAAATAAAAAAAAATTTTAAAAATCGCTTGACTTAAAGTTAGGTTTAACTTATATAATTGATTTGCACTTAAATAATACACTGATTTTTTTATTCAGTCAAGGAGGAGTTATAAATGAACGAAAATATTTTTCCGATCGGTGAGCCGAATGACGCATATGCGCAGTTTTTTTCCGGTCAAAGCTATCTGAAAGTGCTCTCCGACAAGCAGATTACAATTTTTAATGTTTCCTTTGAACCGGGCTGCCGCAATAACTGGCACATTCATCATGCGCAAAGCGGCGGCGGACAAATTCTCATTGTCACCTCGGGCAGAGGGTACTATCAGGAATGGGGAAAGGACGCAATTGAGCTTTTGCCCGGCGATGTTGTTAATATTCCTGCCGAAGTCAAACACTGGCACGGCGCAGCAAAAGACAGCTGGTTTTCGCATCTTGCTTTGGAAGTTCCGGCAGAGGGCGGCAACAATGAATGGTGCGAACCTGTTTCTGACAGCGAATATGCAAAACTTAAATAAATATAAAGGAGATTGATTTTATGCAGTATGTTACTTTATCAAACGGCGTTCAGATGCCTCAGCTCGGCTACGGCGTCTATCAGGTCACAAAAGAAGAATGTGAACGCTGTGTTCTTGATGCGCTCAAAGTCGGCTATCGTTCCATTGACACCGCACAAAGCTATTTTAACGAAGAGGAAGTCGGCAATGCCATTGTCAAGTCCGGCATACTCCGCAAAGAGATTTTTCTGACAACAAAGGTCTGGATTGAACATTACGGCTATGAACAGTGCAAAAAGTCGGTTGAAATTTCCATGGAAAAGCTTCAAACCGATTATATTGATCTGATGCTTTTGCATCAGCCGTTTAATGATTATTACGGCGCATGGAGAGCACTCGAGGATTTATATGAAGCGGGCAAAATCCGTGCAATCGGCATTTCAAATTTTTATCCCGACCGTATGGTTGATCTGGCTTCTTTTGCAAGAATACGTCCCATGGTCAATCAGATTGAAATTCATCCGCACAATCAGCAGACAGAAGCTAAAACATGGAATGAAAAATACGGTATTCAGCTTGAAGCCTGGGCACCGTTCGGCGAAGGCAGAGGAGGTATGTTTGAGCTTGCCGAGTTGAATACGATTGCAAAGAAATACGGAAAAACAGCGGCACAGGTGATTTTACGCTGGCATTTGCAGCGAGGTATTGTTGTAATTCCGAAATCAACACACATTGAAAGAATGAAAGAAAACTTCGAAGTGTTTGATTTTGAGCTTTCGGACGAAGATATGAAAACGATTGCTTCTCTTGACAAAAACACAAGTTCTTTCTTTTCGCACAGCGATCCGGGCATGGTTGAATGGTTCGTTGAAATGGTTGAAAAAAGAAAGCAGCAGCAAAAATCTTATAAATAATCTTAAAAAGGCGGAAAGTATTATGAAAAAAGTTTTAATTTTATCCGGCAGTCCACGCAAAGGCGGAAACTCCGATCTGCTTTGCGATGAATTTATGAAAGGTGCAAAAGAAAGCGGCAACGAAACCGAAAAAATCCGAGTTGCCGAAAAAAAGATCGGATATTGCTGCGGCTGTTATGCCTGCAAAAATTCCGGTGTTTGCGCCATAAAAGATGATATGGCGGAAATTTTGCAAAAAATGATTGATGCCGATGTGATTGTTCTTGCAAGTCCGGTTTATTTTTACTCAATTGACGCACAACTGAAAGCACTGATTGACAGAACGGTTGCCCGCTGGACCGAAGTGAAAAACAAAGAATTTTATTACATCATGACAGCAGCCGATTCGGAAAAAGAATCCATGGAAACCACACTCGCCTGCTTCAGAGGCTATGCCGACTGCGTAAACGGTGCAAAGGAAAAAGGCATTCTTTATGCAACCGGCGTTTATGAAAAAGGTGAAGTTAAATCCAAAAAGTATATGCGCGACGCTTATGAAATGGGACTTGGCGTATAAAAATTAAATGCAAAGGAACAAGAAATGAAAAAGATAACAATTACTTTAATGAGCATTTTATTGCTGTTTATGCTGTCTGCCTGCCAAAGTAAAAACGATGCAGAATCCGATATCAGTACCGGAACTTCTGAAGAAACCTCTTCTGTCAATAATAAAGCAGCTTCAACAAATCAACCGTCTGAAACTCTGAACAGCACATCAGACAAAAAAGTGTTGATTGTCTATTATTCTGCGACAGGAAGCACAAAACAAGTTGCCGAATATATTGCTTCTGCAACCGGCGGCGATCTGTTTGAACTTGAACCGGTTAAACCTTACAGCGAAAACGACTTAAACTGGACGGACAATAACAGCAGAGTCGTGAAAGAACATAATAGTCCCGACCTAAGAACAGTGGAACTGAAAGCTGCAACAGTTGATAACTGGAACGAATATGACACAGTTTTGATCGGCTATCCGATTTGGTGGGGAATTGCCGCATGGCCGACCAACGGCTTTGTTGAAGCCAATGATTTCTCGGGTAAAACAGTTATTCCGTTTTGCACTTCTGCAAGCTCCGGCATTGGCGAAAGCGGAGAATTACTCAAGGAAGCCGCACGAACCGGAAACTGGCTTGAAGGAAAAAGATTTTCTTCCGGTGAATCGGAAACTGAGGTCATAAACTGGATTGAAAGCCTCGGTCTTTAATAATCCAAATATTTTGTGCCGATACATGCAAATTGTGTGTATCGGCAATTTCTTTTCGTGAGAAATATGTCACCAAAAATGCTCCCGCAAAAAATGCAGGAGCATGATAAATTATTCTATTTTAATCACTGAACATAAACCGTGCAGCGTGCAATTGCGCCGCCGTCTTTGGCAGTCACTTTAATAAAGCAAATACCCTTACTCTTCGCTGTTACAACGCCGCTTGAAGAAACAGTTGCAATGTTTGTGTTGCTTGATGTCCATGTAAGTGTTTTTACGCTGGCGTTATCAGGCAAAGCCTTTGCAAGAAGCGTATATTTCTGACCCGGGCTGAGCGTGATTGAAGTATCGCTGATGCTTACGCCGATAACATCTGTTTTGGTAACGGTTATCTTGCATTTTGCCGCTGTTCCGTTTCCGCCGTCAGCAGGCTTACAGGTGATTACTGCACTGCCCTTGCCGACTGCCGTTACCTTTCCGTTTTTATCCACCTTTGCAACCTTGGTATCACTTGATGACCAGGAAACTTTTTTGTTTGTTGTGTTGCCCGGTGAAACGGTTGCAGTGAGTGTATAGGTTTTGCCGTAATCAAGCGTTAAAGAAGTGCGGTTTAATTTGACCGAGGAAGCTTTAATCGGTGTAACAGTAATCTTGCAGGTTGCTTTTTTGCCGCCCGAAACAGTTGTGCAGGTAATGGTTGCCTTGCCGATTCCGACAGCTTTAACAACACCCGAGGAAGAAACTGTTGCAACCTTTGTGTTGCTTGATGTCCATTTAACCTTTTTGTTTGCCGCCTGAGAAGGTGAAACCGTTGCTTTGAGTGCTTTTGAAGAGCCGATTCTGATGGAAGCACTTGAAACATTAAGTTTAACCGACTGCGGTGTTACATTCTGAACGGTTACTTTGCATGTTGCTTTTTTACCGGTATCGGTTGTTGTGCAGGTAATCGTTGCAGTTCCTGCCTTAACACCGGTTACAACACCTTTTGAGCTGACTTTTGCAATTTTTGTATTACTTGATTTCCAGGTAACCGTTTTATAAGTTGCATTGCTCGGAGAAACGGTCGCTTTGAGTGTAAACGAACTTCCGACCTTAACAGATTTTGATGATGAATTCAAGGAAACCTTTGTTGTTTTAACGGCAGCTTTAACGGTAACTGTGCACTTCGCAGTCAACTTTCCGTCAACGGTTGTGCAGACAATTGTTGTCTTGCCGACTTTTACACCTTTTACAACACCTTTGCTGTTGATTGTTGCAATGGATTTATCAAGTGATTTCCATTTTACCTCTTTGCCGTAAGCTCCGCTCGGTGTGAAAACAGCAGTCAATGTTTTGGTTGCATCTTTATAAACAGATGCGCTTGAAGGAGAAATCTTCATTCCGGTTGCTCTGATCAGAACATTGATTTTTATCCTTGCGGAAACAGTCGTGTTATCCTTTGATCTGCATACGATATAAGTTGTACCTTTTGAAACGCCGGTTACAAGACCGTTTGAATCAACAGTAGCAATTTTGCTGTTTTCGGATTTCCATGAAACTGTTTTATATGTTGCATTAGTCGGCAAAACTGTTGCCGTAAGCTGATATTTTGAACCAATATAAATAGATTTGCTGCTGACATTTGTTTTAATACCGGTTACATCGGTTGCTTTTTTAACCGTGATTGTGCAGGTAGCTTTTTTAGATGAATCTTTTGTTGTGCAGGTGATTGTTGCCGTACCTTTTCCGACAGCCGTAACCAGACCATTGCTGCTGACAGTTGCAACGGTTTTATTGCTTGTTTTCCATGTTACGGTTTTATCCGAAGCATTTGAAGGTGAAACCGTTGCTTTAAGCTGAAGTTTTCCTCTTGTGAAAAGCGTTGCACTTTTTGTTGAAAGACTGACAGAAGAAACATGTGTCTTAACAGTAACCTTGCAGGAAGCAACCGCTCCGCTATCCTCGGAAATGCATTTTATTGTTGCAGTTCCGTTTTTATGAGCCTTGAGATTTACTTTCGTTGACGTCTGAGACGTTATGGAGACAACAGAACTGTCGCTTGTTGTCCATTTGACTTTTTTATTAGCAGCGTCTGAAGGAATAATTGATTGAACACTTATGGAAGAGGTCTGACCTACGCTTCCGGTCATATACATTGTTTTTGAAGAAGCGCTGAGTTTAATTCCAGCAACCTTTTTTGAAACGCCGATTAATCCCATCGGAACGCTTTTCGCCCAAAGCTTTTGAAGGTCACTGTTGGGATGAATCATATCGTTTGAATATCTTGAGTCAAATTTCGCAGGATCGTTTTTATCTGCCGAAATTCCGACGAAATCAATATAACCGTCATGATATGTATTAGAAGAACTCTTTATCCATTTATTAACATCTTTTGCAATCTGCCAGTCAGATTCAAACTGCGCATCAGTACGTTTATACGAAGCGCCTGCTCCGAAATAATCACGGGTTGTTCCTTTCCACTGAGTGATTGTGCAAAGAATAACTTTTGCTCCCATATCGTGAGACATTTTGCAAACTTTCTTCAAATCCGAGATAAGTTTGCTTGCTGACGGCTGTTTGCTTTCATCGGCATTTTCACCGCAGACCGGATGGATAATATCATTTGCGCCGATTTTTACAATGACATATTTAATTCTGGACTGAGCCTGAACGTCCTGCTTGAATCTTTCAACAAGCGGCTGACCGTAAAGGTTGCTGCCGAGACTTTCCTCAACGCCACCTAACATATTGCCGATGATGCCTTTACCCATTACACCGACATTTGTGACACCGTATGTTGTGTTGATTTCCTGAGCAAGATAAAGCGGAAATTCGTTTGCAACGGTTGAATCGCCGACAACTGCAACAGAATATGCATTTTTGTCCGAGCGAACATCGATTCCTGCGAGGCAAGGAACAACTCTGACGATTTTATAGGAAACAGAAAAATCAAACTTAAAGCCTAAAAGTGATTCGAGAAAACTTGTAAGCTGATCCGAATCAAGATACTGTGACCAGCTGAATGATTTTTCTCTGGTTTTATCGCCGTCAAAGCTTAAAAATGTTGTTCCGCCTGAAAGACCCATTGTCCGGATTTCGGTTGCATTCTTTGCATAAAAACTGATGGCTATATTTTTAAGGGCGGTAACCGGGAAGTTAATATCATCTGAATATACTTCCTTACCCTTCGGAATTGTTATTCCGGGCTCACCGTCGTTAAATGTTACAACCTTGATTGAAGAAGTATCAATCTCAGAAGTTGCATCATTCGGTTCAATTGAATCTCTCTGCACGCAATTTGCAATTGAAACACTGCTGAGAACAAGATCTTCTTCACCGTAATAATTTGAAAATCTTATTCTGAGCTTGTCACCGCTGACGGTCGGTGTTATAACCGTTCTTGCAGTCATATCTTTTGCGGTAAAAGCAATGTTACCGTAATCTTCAAGGGAAATATTGGTCGGACCCGTTCCCCAGGCGGCAACCCATTTTCCGTTTGAATTATTGTCAACAGCAAAAGAACAAATTGAAAAACAAATCATTGTAATTGCTGCGAACAAAATTCCTGACAAAAATTTAATTGTTTTCTTCATACATATCCCTGCCTTATATTTTCTTAGCGTCTTTTCAAACTGACAAAATCAGCTTGCAATATATATAAAATATAATAATATAAAATTGTTATTAATGTCAATATTAAACATAAAATGAAGTTAAAATTAATATTTTATTAATTATTTAATGCTTATTAACAGATAAATCATTTGGTTTTGAATCCGGCTTTTTTTGTTTTAAATTTTTGTTTGCTGCTTTCAAATCCGTGCTTTTATTATTTTTTGAAGCTTTTTTTGTTCCCGAAGCTTCATTTTTTGTTTTTCTGTTTTGCGAAACGATATGAAGTGAAATCTTTTTTTCGCTTCTGATATTGTAAATCTTTACTGCAAGATAGCACAGAAGAATAATCAGAAGAATAATTTCAACAGTAATGAATAGCTTAGACATAAGAATTGAGCTTAAACCGGTTATGAAAAGACCTGTAAAGCTTAAATTCACATCTTCGGCGGCAACAAGATTGATTGTTGTAAGCTCTTTGTTTGCATAAAGAACCTTTGCCTGACAGATTATATCTCCTGCCTTTTTCGGTGCGCGGATTTTTTTCGGAACGGTTTCGGCAATCGGCTCAATCAATACCGAATAGCTTGAAACCTTTGAAAGAGCAAGAACAGAAACCTCTTTTTCCGGTGTAAGCTTTAAAGTATCCGTTCCCTTTCCGGCTGAAATATCAACGCAATCAACAATCTGACCGGGCGCAGCAACAACCTTGAATCTGACGTTATTATAAACCCATGTCAGCATCGCCTTTGCATCAAGCATACAAGTGTTTTCTTTAACATTGTCAGAATCCGTATCAACAAGCTTGCCTTTCATAACAACAACAAGATAAGAATAACCGTCTTTTGAAGTTGTGACGGCAATGCATTCGCCTGCTTCGTCTGTTGAAGTCTGTTTGCCGCCCGTAACAGAGCTGTGATAATAATCGGCAATTGTTGCATTGGCCATTTTATTGCTGCCCTGATATACCCGCTCTTCGTTTTCGCCTGTCTTTGGCATTGTGACGCTGCTTTGACTGAAAGCCTCCGAAAACGCCGGATACTGCAGCGCATATTTAATAATTGCCGCAACATCTTTCGCAGTTGTATACTGACCTTCCGAGTCAAAACCGAGCATATCAACAATCTTTGTATCTTTACAGCCTATTTTCGTGACAAGCGCCTGCATTTGTGCTTCAAAAGCAGCTTTTGTTTTTGAAATGTTATAAGCAATAACACTCGCAGCATCATTCGCACTGTAAATGATTAAGCAGTCAAGAAGCTGACGCTTTGTGTAAACATCGCCCGCCTTTATATCCGCAACACGAACACCGTAATCATATTTTACAAGAGAAAGAGACTGCTCGCTGACGGTAATTTTCTCTTCAAGGTCACCCCACTGTTCAATTGCAACAACAGCCGCAACAAGCTTGTTGAAAGCGGCGGGAGCAAGCTTTTTGTTTTCGTTTTTGCTGAACATTTCCGAGCCGTCGTCAAGACTTATCATATAATAAGCATATGAGCGCAGTTTTCCGACATCACTTGCATCGTTAAAGTTTGCCGATGCCGAAACCGTCAGCGTTAAAAAAGCTAAAACAATAGCTGTTATCAGGCAAATGATTTTTTTAATTTTCATCTTTTTCTCTCCGTCCGTATCCGTAAATTTTAACATTGTTTTATTTTAAGAAAATGCAATTTTTTGAAATTTGCACACAAGGTTTGCAATAAATTCAAATGTATGCTAAAATAAACAAAGATGAGCGGGCAGCCAAAAAGCCGCACGCCGATTATGCATCTGTTCATTTACTCCATTATAACAATTTTTAAGTTAAAAATAAACGCTTTTGACTGAAAATTAATAAAGAATTCTTAAATTATTTTATGAAAAGAAAGGAACGGCTTCTTGCCCTTATTATAGGTTGAAATTATGATTTATGTAACCGGTGATATGCACGGGGTTTCTTCAAGATTCGACGACCCGAGGCTTCGTTCTTTAAAAAAAGGTGACACTCTTCTGATTTGCGGGGATTTCGGCTTTTTATGGGACGGTTCAAGAGATGAAATGAATATGCTCAAAAAGCTGAGCAAAAAAAAATATAATATCTGTTTTATTGACGGAACTCATGAAAATTTTGATATGCTTAACAAGCTCAAGGTTAAAAAATGGAACGGCGGAAAAGTTCATCAGATTGCCGACAACATTTTTCATCTGATGCGCGGTCAGGTGTTCACAATTGAAAATCAGAAAATTTTCACCATGGGTGGCGGAGAAAGTCCGGACATTGACATTCGTTTTGAAATGAACACATGGTCGGAAATGGAAATTCCGACACGCGAAGAGCTTATTGAAGGCGTTGAAAATCTTCAGAAAAACTCGGCAAAAATCAACATTGTCATTTCTCATGAGCCGCCGGCAAAAATCAAGGATTTTCTGCTTTTGAAAACGCAGAACGCAGCAAGCATCACTGCAATCAATACCTATCTTGAAGATGTAAGCAGAACCTGCAAATTTGACCATTGGTATTTCGGTTCGCTTCACTTGGATAAATTTATTTCAAAAACACACATCTGCGTTTTCAACAATATTATCAACGCAGTAACCGGTCAGCCGGTTAAATAAGGAGAAATGTTTATGGATATTTTAGCATCGATTATGAAACTGTTCTGGAAAAACACCGAACGCATGGACGCAAAACGAATTGCCTCACAGGAACCGACACCGGGTATTACTCAGATTTGCGATCTGCATTATATTGACGACACACAGCGTGCGCATCTTCTTGACATTTATTATCCCGAAAACACAAAAGAAAAGCTGCCCGTTATCATTGACATTCACGGCGGCGGCTGGATGTACGGCTATAAGGAAATCAACAAATATTATTGTCTGAAACTTGCTTCAAAAGGCTTTCTTGTTGCTTCCATCAACTATCGTCTTGCAGACAAGGTTTTCTTTAAAGATCAGATAAGCGATATTTTTGCCGCTTTTTCATGGCTTAATGATAATCTTTCAAATTACCCTGCCGACACAGACAACGTTTTCCTTGTCGGCGATTCGGCAGGAGGACATTTTGCCTGTGTAAGTGCAGCGGTGAACATAAGCAAAGATTATCAGAAGGATTTCGGCGTAAAGCCCTGCGGCTTAAATTTCAAAGCAGTCGGTGCAGTTTCGCCTGCTGTTGATCTGGTATCGCGCGACCTGATGATGAACATCAACCTGAAAATGCTGCTTGGCGAAAAATATAAAAACAGCAAATTTTATAAATATATGGATTTTGACAAAATTGCTTCAAACAAGCTTCCGCCGTTTTATATCATATCATCCGACGGAGATTTCATTCTTCATCAGTCATATGAATTAAGTGCAATTTTATCAAAATATCATGTTGAAAACAAGCTTGAGGTTTTCACGGACCGTCTTGGCGGCAAGAAGCTTCAGCATGTTTTCAGCGTTACCGATCCATACAGCGAGCCGGGACAAAGAGCAATTGAGCATCTTACCGACTTTTTCAAAAGCAAAATAACAGTAAAGCAAAAATAATCAAAAAAACTACGGTCGAAAGAAACTGACCGTAGTTTTCATTTATGCTTGATTTTTCACCACTTATTCAGCCGTTACCGTGCCGTCGTCGCTGACGGTGATTGTCATTCCGTCCGTGACATATTCAAGAAATTCGTCGCCAAGGCAATCGACTACCGGCATTTTGTTTTCCTGCTGCCAGACATCGGCAAGCACTGCACCTGCCGCCGCAAGAGAATCAATTTCTTTTGAAAACAGCATACACGCAGGAGCTTTACCTTGCGCAACAGCGGAATAAAGGAACATTCCGCCCGTTGTTGAACCGATTGTCTGAGGCAGACAAAGGGCTTTGCCCATAAGGATTTTTTTATAAAGATCGGAGTTATTCTGATCAACGCATTTTGTTTTGCTTTGAATAAACATCATCTGCATACTTGCAAGTGTGTTAAAGCCCTGCTTTGAAACAACCGCTTCAGCCTGAACATTGCCCGGCGCAACAACTCTTCCTTTGAATGTTTTCATCTTATTTAACCTCCTTTGTGAGTATGTTCAGAATTTCATCATTTGAATAAAAACGTGCGGAGGTGTATGTACGAAGCTTGTTGGAGCTTGTAATTACCGGAATACCCTTGCAAAGCGGATTATCCATGAACATAAGCGGACAGATATAGCTGACAATGACGCCTGTTTTTTCAAGACGCTTTGCATATTCTGTTTTGGCGAATTCTTTCATAACAGCCGATGAAGTTGTGAACACTGTCGGTACGGAAACCTTGCTCAGACCGCTTTTTCTTAAACCGCTTTCGATTTTTTCTGTCCAGTCGATAAGCTGTCTTAAAGTCATATGAGGGCAACCGAGGAAGCAAAGCTTCGGGGTGGCATCTTTGTTTTTCCAGATGCACGGATAAGAATCTTTTACTCTTTGAAGCTCTGCGTCGTCAATAACATAAGTTTTTGCGTTTTCTTTTATGAGGCTTATGCCCTGTTCCTTAGCTTCGGGAGTGAGATTTTCAATGTGATAAAGTCCGACTGCGCCGTTACTTGCCGTTGCCGCACCGAAATCCTTGAAATAAGTTTTTGCGTCTTCGTCAAGCTCGGTAAAATACTTATCAAGACCTTTTACATATGGAACATCTTCCATAACCTTCATTCCGATGGCACTGCCGAGAATCTGAGCATCGGGCAAAGACGAAGTTTTCACTTCAACAATCCAGTCGGCTTTTCTTCCCTCATCGGTCAGAAGTCCGAAATAAGGAACATAGCCTGCAACGCTTCCGAAAAGTTCAATGATTCCGGAATTTCGGTTGCAGCGAGCACCTAAAACACTGTTTGCATAAACAACCGCCGAAGATTCCGCCCAGGAAAGCACCTGACCTTTTTCGGGCGTGTTGCCGATTTCATCAAGATAGCAAGTGCAGGTAAACGAATCATCACCCAGAAGTCCGAGCTGTCTGAGCTGATTTTCATATTTCGCCTGCTTTGAAAAAACAAGCTTTGCCGCAAGCTTCTGAACCGGATTTTGCGGAACGTTTTTGTCATAAGGTCTCGGGTCGCAGGTAAACTTCTGACCTGAAAGGCAGCCCTCGTCTATCAGCTTCTGATACAAATCAAAAACAGGGCCCAGAAAAGTCAGACCGAAGCTTAAAACAAGATGACCGTATTTGCTTGTTACCGGCACCATTTTCTCCGCGCCGAAAACCTCGCCGTATTTTACAAGAGTTTTCATAACCTTCGCCATAGTTTCGCCCTTAGAGCCGTCCAATATGGCTTGCTGTTCGTCAGTTAAAATCATAAACATTTCCCCTTATATTTTATTAGAAATAATCCCAATTCAAGATTACAACAAAAATATGACGGTGTCAATGATAATATGATACAAAATTACGTCTTTCTTTTTGGCAGAAAAAATGGTTTGAAGATATATTATGGGTTTATTCTATCAAAATCTTTGCTCCTTTATTGGGGATCAATATTTCTGATCATCAAAAATTTTCCATTCGGTATTTCGAATGATTTTGCTCCATTTGTTTTTGGCGTTGCTTATGTCATTTGAAAAAACAATTAGTTCCATGTTGTGCGTAGGAAAAACTAACATATTTGCATTCTTTAAAAGGATATTAACATATGAAAGATATCTGAAATTATTTTCTATAATCAGATCAATTATATTAGTATCATCTTCTATATTCAATAATGCATATTCATTATTTTTGATTGTAGAAGATAACGAGATAAATGAATCAAATTGATTCATATTTGACCAATCATTGTAATTGTGGTCGTTAAAATATGGACCAATACCAATGATGCCATCTCCGTTTTCTTTTGCTACACAAAGAATAAAATCTCTGACTTGTTTTACAAATGAGTAAAAAACAATTTTATCTTCAACACAACACAATTTTTCAAAACCATCTACCATGACATTTTCTGTATATACTATAAAGTTTGGATAATCAAAGGAACCACATTCCCTGTTTTTCCATTCATTGGTTGCGATAAAAGATTTTTTATTGAATTTTTTTACTGTTAAATAATTTCTGTTCATTTTAATACTTTACCTGATAAACTGACATCATAATAATCTCCGTCTTTTCCATTATTGGGCGATACATCACAATGAGGGTATTGGAATAGATATTTTATCACCATGGAAAGCTGTCCGGCTTCATCATAGCGATAGAACAATGTGTATTCATTGCCCTTTTGCTCATAAACAAGCCTGTCAGCAACATAGTAATACTGATATTTTACACCGTTGACCGTTTTTGATGTTCTCAATCCGTTTTCGTCATATTTATAAGTGATGCTGTTGCTTCCCTTTTCATAGGTCTGCATCTGACGACCGAACCATGTGGTTGTTGCTCCGCGATATGTTGTCGGGTTGCCGATGGCGTCATATGACATGCTTTCGCCGTTATAGTTTGTCAGCTTGTCTTTCCATGTTGCATCATAAGAATAGTTGTTTGTGTTTTGTGCAGTACCGAGATTTTCTGTCGGAACAAGCGTATAGCTATATTCGGATTTTGACGTAATATTTCCGCCGTTGTCATAAGTATAAACTATTGTTTTGTTCGTGTCAATATTATTTTCACGAATTAACTGATTATCGGCGTCATATTCATAACTTTGCTGCAAAACAAAAGAGACTGTTCTGAAAACACAGAACAGCCCCTTTAATCTTAATATGTATCAGTTGCAGTTTTTGTAATTTCATCTGCACTGCCGCCGCTGCCGCTGACCGTGAATTCAACTTTGGCACGGTATGTTCCCGTTTTGCTAAGCTGAAGCGAATGGGATTTTGACATGGTCGTTCCGTTGACCGTATCTGTCCACTGTTTGCCGTCAAGACCGTTATCAACCTTGACCCAGATCAGACCGACTTTTCTCTGAATACACGAAACGGCTGTTATCTTGCTTGTTACACCGCTGATTCCTGTGCACGAAACAGTGAATGTTGCTTTTCCCGAACTTGATATGGAAAAAACAATCTTGGCCGTATTCGTATTGTTGTAATACGGAGCTATTTCTTCATCAAAAGAAGCAGAAGCTATCATCGACAAGCCGCAGCAGGACAGCAAAGCAACAACTGCAAGAAATAATGCGATTGATTTTTTCATGATAAATCACCTCCTTTTTCAAAATTTTTAACGATAATTATCTGTCTTTCACTTATATAGATGCAAGAAAAACTCAAAATGTTACAAATCTTCACAATTATTTTTGAAATTTTTTTACTTATTTATATATCTGCTTTATTTTTACAAAATTCGTGATAAAATAATAAACAATGTAACAATTGAGAATATTTTTGCATCATAATATATAAGAGGTCAGGAATAAACTTATGATTTCAATTTATCTGACTCTCATAGATGATGAGAGTGACAAAATCAAATTTCAGGAAATATACGATGAATATAAAAAACAAATGTGGTACACGGCAAACGAAGTGCTTCATGATAGCTTTCTGGCTGAGGACGCCGTACATGACGCTTTTCTTGGTATTGCCAGAAACTTTTCAAAAATCAGAAGCTTTGAGCCGAATACAATTCGTGCCTATGTCATTACAAGTGCGAGAAATTCCGCTTTAATGATTGCGAGAAAGAATAAATTCGGCAATACCGTTGATATTGACAGTCTTAATAATATCAAGGATACAAAGGCAGATGACAGAATTAACGAAATTGATACACTTGATTTTGCCGTTTCGGTCATCAGACGTATGCCTGCGTTATACAGCGAAGTGATGTATCTGCGCTTTGTTCTTGAACTGAGTGAAAAAGAAATTGCGCTTTCGCTCGGACGAAATGTAAACACCGTTCGTCAGCAAATTTCAAGGGGAAGAAAAATGTTCATTGATATTATGTCGCAAGGAGACAGCGCTCATGACAAATGAAAAATATGATAAGCTGCTTATCGGGGCATTGTGTCTTTACAAAGAGCAGCAACTGGAAGCAATACCGTCTGAAGATCAGATCGATTATGAATTTTCACAAAGCTTTCAGAAAAAAATCAAAAAACTTATCATTAAACAGGAAAATCCGGTCTGGCAGTTTTTCAAAAGTTCGGGCAGAAAAGCAGCCGCAATTATTCTGGCAATCATCATCGGATTTACCGCAACTCTCAGCATAGATGCTGTCAGAAAACCGATATTTGAATTCTTTTACAGGGTGTTTTCAACACATACAGATGTTTCATTCGGTGAAAACAGCGACAATGTTATTACCGAATTTTATACTTTGCCGTCAGTTCCGGCAGGTTATAAACCGAAAGGCGAGCCCTTTTTCAGTGAAAACACATCGGATATATATTGGGAAAACAGCAGCAACGGTCTAATTTATCTGTCACAGTTCACCGATAACGCTTCCCCGACCTTTGACAGTGAAGGTGCGCAAACAATAGAGATTTCCGTTAACGGTATAGGCACTCTTTTCATAAAAAACAGTTATTCAATCATCTGCACCTGGAGTGAACACGGAAATAATTTTATATTATCTTATCCGTTACAGCTCGGTGAGGAATTTATGTATGAAACCATTGGCAAGCTGATTGAATTTGAAAATTAACAGCCGTCACGAGCTGTTATGTAATAAGCCGGATTAACCGCAGCCGGACTCATTGATTCATGACCCTCACATATTCTTCTTCCGTCATGCCCAAAGCCTTCCATGGCTCTTGGGCTTGATTTTTTTCTTTTATATTTTCTTTTTTATTCTTTACTTCTTTACTTCTTATATCTGCTGTTAGTTGCCTGTTAGCTGCCTGTTGATTGCCTGTCGGTTTCCTGTTAGCTTGTTTGTTAACCGATTGATATTTATTGTAGTTAACCACCGTAATTATGCGGTTTTTGTTGGTTTTTCTGTCTGTTATTTCGCCTGTTGATTTCAAGTGAGCCAATGCGGTGCGAATGTTCTGGACAGAAAATCCCAAATCAGAAGATAACGAGGGCAAAGAAGTAATAAATTCACCTCGTTTATATTCAATTCCATGCCATTTTCCGTCTTTCCAGTTTGCTTTCAAAAGGCAGTAAATGAACAAATCACGGGTACACGGATCGGAAAACCATTGCCAACTCAGAATTTTTCTGTTGAGTTTTATGAATTCATTATCCGAATATTCAAACATTGGAAAATCTCACCTCGTCTTTCCCAAAGCCTTTGCCCCTTTTTTGCTTGAAATATTTCATTGTTTTAACCTTTTTCCTTTCATAAGATATTTAAAAACCCGACTGCTTTTTTGTTAAACTTCTTTAAGTCCCCATAATATCCGCCAAAAATCAAGTTACTTGCGCATTTTATGCAAGCAAACGGCGAAAAAAACGAATTTTTAATGATTTTTTATTTTTTGCTGCAACAAAAAACAGCAGGCATAAAACCTGCTGAAAGATAACAAAAACTTTATATTTCTTACTTCTTACCTTGAAAATTTAAAATAAAAGTGAAAAGTGAAAAGGTAAGAAGTAAAAAAAAGCAAGTTTCTTTTGAAACTTGCCATTTCTGGTGCGAGAGACGGGACTTGAACCCGTACGAGTCACCCCACACGCCCCTCAAACGTGCGCGTCTGCCGATTCCGCCACTCTCGCAAGTGCTTATATACTATATCATTTTGACCTGATGTTGTCAAGCATTTTTAAAATAAAATTTTAAGGAATCCGCAAATTTTCTTCCGGATTCCTTAAATGAATTCTGTATTGTACCGACTGATCGGTTTTTATAATAAATTTCAGAACATGAGCAATTTAAAGCTTTACCTGGAACGGAAGATTCAGTGAAGTATCGGTTTCAACCGCACCCTGCTCAAAAACAATATAAAAATCCGTTCCCTCTTCGTCATAGATTTCATTGTCAATTTCCGCAACAAGCGAAAGACCCGAATCAGGATCATCTTCGTCATAGATGCAATCAAAATCAACCGATTCTTTCAAAATTACCGAACCGTTCATGACCTGACAAATATAGGCGTTGCCTTTCTTGTCGGGGAATTGACCCATGTCTTCAAGATTTACAATAACCTTTACGATCTGTCCGTCATCAACTTCTTTAATAGCATCTGCTTCAACGTCAACATACATCTTGCCGTCCGATGTTTCATCGCCGTTTTTATGCGATGACGGTGTGTAAAGAATAACATTTTCCGTGTTCTGTGTTGTCGCTTCGGTTTCCGGCTGAGTTGTCACAGCTTCTGTTGTGGTTTCTTCGGTTGTCGGCTGTGTTGTTGTGGTTGTCGGCGGCTGTGTTGTTGTGGTTTCTTCGGTTGTTTGCTCGGTTGTTGTTTCTGTTGTTGTTGGCGGCTGCGTTGTTGTGGTTTCTTCAGTTGTTTGCTCGGCTGTGGTTTCTGTTGTCGGGGCTTCGGTTTGCATCTGAGTTGTTGTTTCAGCCATAACCGACAACGTTGTTTCATCGTCATCTTTTGTGAAAGCCTTAAATGAAAGCGCAGCAACCACTGCAATAGCTATAACAATTAATACAATGAGCACATAGATTTTTTTGTTTGAAGGTTCGTCGCTGTCGTCATCATCACTGAACGCTTCTTTGAATTCATCTTTTTCGGCATCTGACTTTACCGTGCTTACAGGCGGAATTTTCCCGAACTGTGCATCTTCCTGACCCGCTGTTTTATAAAGCTTTTGCGCAGCAATGACCTGTGTCGGCTCTTCATCAGCACCGCCGGAAAGATATAAATGCAAATCATCACTCAGCTGTTTCGGTGAAGCGTATCTTTCTTCGGGTCTGAAGGATGTTGCTTTAAAAATAATTTTTGAAAGCGCAAGATTTGCATTGGCAGGCTTAATCAGATTTTCACCGCTCATGCGTCTTTCAAAAGCACGCTGTCTGTCTGCCATTGAAATCGGTGCGGGGAACTCCGGCATAAAAGGCATTCTGTTGTTGTTTGTGAATTTATACATCATAATGCCGAGCGAATAAATATCCGAACAATAGTCTGTTCCGCTGCCGCTGAGAACTTCGGGCGCAAGATAGGTTGAAATTTCCTCATCGTCTTTTTCGTCGCTTCCTAATCTTGAAATTCCGAAATCACCGAGCTTATATGTGCCTTCGCTGTCAACAAAAATGTTTTCCGGCTTAATTTCACGATGCATGATTCCGAACCTGCGGAAGCCTTCAAGAGCACTGCACAAATCAATTCCCATTCTTGCAATTTCATCGGGATTGATTTTGTCAGCGGAAAGATAATCACCCAAAGGCGTCAGAAGCTCCATCAGTATAATTACAGAAACACTGTTGAACTCCTTGACAATATGATAATTATCAAACCTGACAATATTTTTGTTTGCGCGAAGCTGCATCATTTTTTCCATATTGATGCGCAGTTTGCTTTCAAGCGAGTTCAGATATTCTTCGGCAGACGGATACTTACCCGATTCCATTATGCGGTTAAATTCACGCTCGCTTGATGGAAACCGAATGGTTTTAAGTCCAAGATAAACCGTGTTTCCGTTTTCGGTTTTTCTGACGCGGTAAACATCACTGCTTCTGCCCTGGGCAACCTTGCCGTCAATATACCATGCGCCGAACAGGGGTTCAAAATTACGCAGTTTTTCAATATCCATGAAAATTCCCCTTTCGTTATAATTTAAACTTCAACATAATTTAACATTTTGATTTTATCATATCAACTCGTTAAAGTCAATGCCGTAAATCAATTACGAACACTCCTGAGAGTATGCCTGTTTCTGCCTTATTTACCTGATTTTTGCAATGATAAAGTTAATCACATAAAGCACTGCAAGAACAATCGGCTGATGAATTATGTATAAAACAAGAGTGTGTCTTCCGAGAAAATTTATCGCCCTTGTTCTGAAGCTTCGTGCAAAAATGCTTTTCTTTTCCGTATAAAGCGTTTTACCGATTACTATTCCTATAAAAGTATATGCGATATTCGGAAAGAGAGGAAAATAATCGCTTGAATAAAATCCGGCAGAGCACAGACCGAACGGTGCAAAATAATCCGTACTGACCATAAGCGTTGAAAAATATTTTCCGAGGATAAAAGAACCCGCCGCCATTATCAGCAAAACAAAACGAGGCAGTTTTTTTGCAAAATGCCCTATCAGCATTGAAAGCGAAAGAAAATGCAAAATTCCGAACCATATGACGGTGTCGGAGCCTGTGACCTTGTCAAAGGTAAAAGTGAACAAAGTCAGAAAAATCGCAGCAGCCCCGACTGTCAATGCATGACGCAGATTTTTCTTTCCCAATGTTACCGAAATTCCGCAAACGGTCATAAATATTACGGCTGAAATTATACCGATTCCCTCTTTAAAAAAGCCGAGCGAAGCGGTATTCATGCCGAAAAAAGCTTCAAGATCATAAACCACATGGTCCCATACCATAAAAATAAACGCAATACCTTTGAGAAAATCAAGTTCCCATATTCTGCCTGAAACGCAATTTTTTTCTCTTATCTTATTTTTTGTTTTTATAAAAATCACTTGCCTTTGATAATATTACTTTTATGTCGTGAGCTACCCCACTTTCTTAATGAAAAAAAGCATACATACATTTTATATACGTTTCAATCAAATTGCAAGTAAATAAAAAGAATTAAATCGTTATATTTATGAAAATCAAACCGAACATGAAAAAGAGGACTGTGTTGAGCAAAAACCGTCCTCTCTTTCAGAAATCAATCGTTATGATAAATTTGGATTAATATCAGCCGCACTTTTCCGCTTTTTCGTCCTCGGTTAAAAATACATGAGCGGTGAATTTATCAAGATCAACTGCGCCGTTTATACCGTTTACTCTGCCGTTATCCGAATATTGAAAGCCCGACCAGCCTTTCCAGATTTCGCTTTCAACATCCGGCTCTGTCGGTCCGTAATCGGCGACCCAAAGCGGATAACGGGCAAAATCTTCTCCCCAGACATAGGAAGCAGCGTAAGCATCGCTGTAAATTATCGGAAGAATCCTTGTTCTTTCTTCAAGCGCTTTCATAAAGGCAAGACCGATTTCTCTGATTTCCTTTACAGACAGACCCGAAAACTCTTCAAAATCCATTGCCGGACGGCAGTCATAATCTGTATTTGAAATTATTGAAGCAAAATATCTGCCCTGAAGCTCAGCTTCATAAGGTGTTCTTGCCGTAACATAAAAATAAAAACCAAACCGCAGCCGATGTTCTCTTGCTTCGGCTGCATTTCTTCTGAAATATTCATCTTCAAGTCCGACGCCATATCCTGCTCTTATATAAACAACATCAGCAGAGCTTTGGCGCACCTTTTCAAAATCAATTTCTCCCTGATAGACGCTTACATCGATTCCGTCATATACCCGTTCGCTCAGAGGAGCAAGTGCAAAAGACGGTGAAACACAACAAATGCAAAGCAACAAAGACAAAACAGAACAAATCGCAGTTTTGATAATTTTCAAAATAACACCCCCTTTGTTATCATTATATTTTTTAACAAAAAGCAGTGTTAAATTTTGATATAAAAAAGCACCCTGCATTTTGCAAAGTGCTTGAATGATATTAAGTTTTATAACCTTTACTGTGCAAGGTATTTTTTTGTATATTCGGTTTGCTTGAATTCCAATTTATCTCCGTTTTTAATTATCCATAAAACTACGGGCATCGGAGTTTCATCAAGTAATCCCAACTTACCTTTTTCGGGATCATAATATTGTAAAATCAAATCATTTTTTCCCCAACATTTTGAAAGTTTTTTAGCCTTTTCGAAATCAAAGCCATTCGTATTGCAAAAGTTTTCGATTTCCTTTGACCAATCATCAAATCTTTTACACATCAAAATCACTCCTTTTCAAATGTTCTGTATTGCCCTTTGGAATCATAAATAACACTTTCATTTTGCCTAAAACACTTCAATATTTCCTTATCTCCACTTGAAGGCATTGAGCAATTTATATCAATTCCGGGATGTGTATGTCCGCTCCATCTGTATCCTTCTTTTGCTATTTCTTTTGCCGTATCGACATTGATATTAACCCGATATGCGTTACCCCGTATAATTAGTCTTTCATTGCCTTTTGTAAACATTGCAAACTCATCTCCGGTAAAAGCAGTCAAAGCGGATAAGTCTTTCATATTCACATCGGTTTTTCTTACTGTAACTTTGCTGTCATAATCCGGGAGAGATTCAAGAAGCTTTTTTTGCCTGTTGTTCAGTTCAACATCAAAGGTCAGAATAGCATTCGGGTTTCCTTTTCCGGTGTTTCGCTGCTCAATCGGAAAATCAATAGGCTTTTCTATTGAAGATATACTCATTTTTTCACTTCCCATATTTATTATAACACTTTCTGCCGAATTGTCAACATACCTCCCACCACTGCCGATACGTCACCTTCCACCACTGCCGATACGTCACCTTCCACCACTGCCGATACGTCACCTTCCACCAC
>JBJEOJ010000158.1:22901-35977 GCA_051880655.1 Acutalibacteraceae bacterium
TGCCGATACGTCACCTCCACCACTGCCGATACGTCATATCACCCGGAACATGATTACTTTTTCCGTTTTCGTCTCTTGCGGCTCTTACGGTTTTTCTTCCCGGTATATACGGTCAATCAGAACATCTGCAAAACGGTTGCATCGGGTGTTTGTTCTAATTAAATATTAAGAAAAAATTAAGAATTATATCGGTAAATTATGGTATAATGCATTTAACAATCAGAAAAGCTGATATGTTGCGAATAAAAAAAGAAAGGAAATGCGTTTTTACGTTTAAAAATAAGATGAAAATACTTGTTGTTGACGATGAAAAGGAAATTGCCGATCTGGTTGAACTTTTTCTTAAAAATGAGGGATATGATATTACAAAATGCTTCAGCGGAAAAACCGCTCTTGAACAAATCAAAAAACAGCCGTTTGATCTTGCGGTGCTTGATGTTATGCTTCCCGATATAAACGGGTTTGAACTCTGCTCTGAAATTCGCAGGAACTATACCTATCCTGTTATCATGCTCACGGCAAGAACCGGTGACACGGATAAAATTTCAGGTCTGACTCTCGGCGCTGACGATTATGTGACAAAGCCGTTTAATCCGCTCGAGCTTGTTGCAAGAATCAAAGCTCAGCTTCGCCGTTCAAATCAATATAACGATAAGACCGCAAACGACGACGTTATTGAAATTTCCGGTCTTGAGGTTGACAACAGCACTCATAAATGTTATCTTTTCGGTGAAGAGATTAATCTTACTCCGATTGAATTCGGAATTCTTTGGCTGCTTTGCAAAAATGCAGGCAAGGTTGTTTCAACAGAGGAAATTTTTGAAAAAGTCTGGGGAGAAAAATATCTCGACAGTAATAACACGGTTATGGTTCACATCAGAAGAATTCGCGAAAAGCTTCATGAACCGTCTCGTAATCCCCGTTTTTTGAAAACCGTTTGGGGAGTTGGTTATAAAATTGAAAACAAATCTTAAAAAGAAAGTGACAAAAAAAGTCAAAAAGAAGAAAAAGAACACTGTTTCTTATGAAAAAATGAGCAGCAAAATAATTGCGGATTTTCTTCGCTTCAACATTTTTTGCTTTATTCTTTTATGCGTCATTTATCTTATTCTTTATCTTGCCGCAAGGCAGTTCAACACGATTTATGATGTTGTTTCGGAAATTTTAATAATGATTCTCGGTAACGATACGGGTAGTTTTATATTAAGAAACAGTTTTCTTGGCGTTTTGATTGCATACGCTGTTGTTTTCATAATTACCTGCTTTGCTTATTCTGTTTCAACACTTGTTAATTTTGATAAAACATGGCAAAGCCTTTTTGCAATTTCTTCGGACGACAGAGAAATCAAAAAATTTTCAAAGAATTTTTCAGATGTTGAAATCGCCCTCAAGGATATTAAGCACGAGGTGTTCAGAAATCAGCAGCTTGCCGCACAGTCGGAACTGCGAAAAAACGATCTTGTTATGTATCTTGCCCACGATTTGAAAACACCGCTGACAAGCGTTATCGGTTATCTTTCGCTTCTTGATGAATGTCCGGAGCTTCCGACCGCTCAAAGAGCAAAATATATCGGTATAACCCTTGACAAGGCATACCGGCTTGAACAGCTTATAAACGAATTTTTTGAAATTACCCGATTTAATCTTCAAAACATCAGTCTTGAAAAAAACCGTATTGATCTCGGATTGATGCTCAGTCAGATTACCGATGAATTTTATCCGATGCTGAAAGAAAAAAATCTTAGCGTTGATATTGATCTGAAAGAAAAAATCGTTATGCTTGCCGATTCGGATAAAATTGCACGGGTTTTTGATAATCTTTTGAAAAACGCTGTTAACTATTGCTATGAAAACACTGTTATCAGAATAGGTGCAAGAATAATCAACGGCGAAGTTGTCATTAAATTCCGCAACCAATGCGACGAAATTCCGAAAGAAAAGCTTGACAGATTGTTTGAAAAATTCTTTCGTCTTGATTCTTCCCGTACCTCTTCAACCGGAGGTTCAGGGCTGGGTCTTGCAATTTCAAAGCAGATTGTTGAACTTCACGGCGGAACAATCAGTGCAAAAAGCACGGTCGATCACACGGATTTTACAATCATTCTCCCCTATCAGAATGCTCAGCTTCTGAAAGATGATCCGATTGCCGAAGGTGCATTTGAAACATAAATTAAAATATAATACTCCTATCATATCAAAACTGCCGGATATACGCTCAATTGCATATCCGGCAGCTTTTTATTATTTTTTTTCATCCTGCGTTTTTTCCGGCGATTTGATCTTTTTGACCTCCGCAACTCCGTCAACAACCAGAAGACGCCTTACAAAAGTATAAGCAAGTCTGATAAAGTGTCGTTTTGAAATTTCGCCCGGGTCATGAAGCCACTGAACAAGCATACCGCAATAACCGTTTGAAACAAATTCATAAAAGAAATCATAGGTTCCCCTGAAATCGGTTTTGTGATACTGCCTGAAATAATCAAAATAAAAATCGCTGAATGCTTTGTTTATGCGCTTGGTGAATGATACCGAATAGGACGAATCAATCAGCATGAGCGTTGCGTCACGGTGCTCGATAAGATAGTCAGTCAGCTTCTGGATAATCACAAGAACATTATCAGGAAAATCAATTTTTCTGAAATTGTCAAACATTGAAGTTATATCATTTATCATATTGTCTTCAATTTCCTGAATCAGTGCGTTTATATCCGCATAGTGAAAATAAAACGCATTTCTGCTAAGCTCCGACTTTTCGCAGATTTGTTTAACGCTGATTTTGTTAAGCGGCTGACTTTTCGCAAGCGAAACAAGACTTTTTTCAAAAGCTTTTTTCGTTTTTCTGACGCAACTATATTCTTTTGTGGCACTCATAATAAACACCTCATTAAAAAATATAAAAAATTTTATTAATTTTCTGATTTTCTGTTACACGGCAATTGAATATGTAACAATTGGTTCTACTTGACGCAAATTGTAAATTGACATGAATAAAGCGTTTTTATATAATTACATTGTATCATATTTATGACAGTCTGTCAATTTATGTAACAAAAAACAAATGAAAAGGAATGATGAAACTTGGCTACATCAAGATTTGAAGACTTTAATCCACCGAAAGAACGTTATCTCAGACAACCGCAAGACCAGTCCTGCTATGAATATATGCTGGAATGCTATGACAGAATTTCCAAGGACATCGGCGATTACGATGCCTTTGTTGTCCCGGTTGCCGATCAGTACTCCGAAACCAAAATGAGCAAAATGATTGCCGATGTTGAAAAATTTGCATCTTACTTAACTTCAATCGGCATCAAAAAGGGAGACGTTTTCACGGTATTTCTCCCCACAAGCGCCCATGCTTTTATTGCTCTTTATGCTCTTACAAAGCTCGGCGTTATCGCTAACTATGTTCATCCGCTCACTCCGCCTCAGGCCTTTGTTGAAGTTCTGCAGCTGACAAAATCCAAGGGAATCATGATGCTTGACATTGCGGCAGGTCCGTTTGCTCCGCTTCTTGAAAAGCTTCCCGTTCCCGTTGTTGTATGCTCAACTTCAGACTATTGCGACGGTGTTGCCTATCAATATGCTCTTCATAACGAAATGCAGAATGCTAAGGTTCCCGAGCTTCCCAATATAACCAGATACAAAGACATTATGGCGATGGATCTTCCTCCGGTTCCCACCGTTAAGGGTGAAGGCAAAAAGACTTCATTCTATCTTCACGGCGGCGGAACAACCGGCAAGAGTAAAACCGTTATTCTTACAAGCTATGCTTTCAACTCTCTTGCATATAAATATTATTTTTTGGATCAGCCGCACGATTACAAAACAGCACATTCTATCTGCGCACTTCCCTGCTTCCACGCTTACGGTCTTGCAGGCTGCATGCACTACGGTCTTTGCAACGCATATAAGCCGATTCTTTTCCCGAAATTCGATCCGCATCAGGCTAACGAAATGATCAGAAAGCTCAATGTTATTGAAATTCTGGGCGTTCCCAAAATGTTCCAGAAGATGATGGACTGCGACAACTTTGAAAACGAAGGACTGAAAAACCTTGCCATGTGTTTTGCCGGCGGCGACATTGTCAGTGACGCATGCATTGAAAGATTCAATAATGCAATGATTAAGCACGGCGCAAAAGCAAGACTCGGCAGAGGCTACGGTCTGACGGAAATGTGCGGCTGCGCATCAACAAACTGCGCCGACCACCACAGATCCCAATCTGTCGGCTATCCGCTTCCCGGTCTCACGGTTGAAATCTGGGACGACGATGCAAAGGAACTTCCTGTCGGAGATGTCGGTGAAATCGTAATATCCGGCGACCTTATCATGCAGGGCTATCTTGCCGACGGTATTGTTCCGGACAACGGAATTTATACCGATGAAAACGGCACCCAGTGGATCAGAACCGGTGACATGGGCTATCTTGACGAGGACGGCTTCATCTATTTCTCCGGACGAAAAAAGAGAATTATCATCATCGCCGGCTATAATATTTATCCGAGCACCATTGAAGAAATTGTTGACAAGCTTGATTATATCAGCGAAGTATGCGCCGTTCAGGGCTATGACGACAAGACAGGCAAACCGCTTGTTAAGCTTGTTGTTTCCTTTGCAGACAGTGTAACAGACAAAGAAAAGGCTCTTGAAGACCTCAAGGCTTATTGCGCTGCAAACATTGAAGGCTACGGCTGCCCGAGAAAATATGTGGTTATGGATCTTCTTCCAAGAACAAAAATGGAAAAAATTGACTTCATGAAGCTGGGCGATCCCGTTCCTGCGGCAACCGTTTAAGCGCTTACAAAATCCTTGTCCTTATATAACAATGACCGGCAGTCTGCTGAAATTCAGCGGCTGCCGGTCGGTTTTATTTTGCTGATTATCTTTTTACTGTGTTTGAATATCCGCCGTAAAACTTTGTTCCGTCGGTTGATTTTTTAAAGGCTCTGACTTTATACTGCTGTGATGCACTGCCGAACTTTTTGCCGATTTTGCAGCTGTTTTTTGTCACAACATCAAATGTTTCCCATTTTTTTCTGTCGCTGTTATAAAGGTAAACCACATATCCGTCAGCACCTTTGACCTTTGACCATGTCAGCGAAATTTTGTCTTCAATTTTCAGGTTCTTTGTTGTCCCCGGCCTGGTTACGGCATTGAAAGTTGTTTTCGGCGCAACCTGCGTTTTTCCGTTGTTTTTGAAAACGGAGCTGATTGCAATTTTATAAGTTGTTGCACTGCTCAGCCCGCTGATTGTGATTGAGGTTTTAGTGACGGTTTTATATTTAATATATTTTTTTGCAGATGTGTCGTAATAATAAATGATAAAGCTTGAAATCCGGTCATTGTCTTTCCATGAAAGTGTTATGGAAGATGATGAAGCAGAAACCTGCTTGATTCCGCTTGCTTTGCCGACTTCCCATTCGCAGACGTAGCCTTTCATACTTTGGGAATCATTTAGAAAATCATTCCATTTTCCTTCAATATATATTCCTAAAAAGTTTTCTCCGCCAAAATCGTTATTAGGCTCACCATCATCCCAACATTTATAACTAAATTTTTCGCCTGTTACCCATTTCCATGTTCCCTCTTTAGCTTCATCGGTTGCACCGAGCCAACATGACCCGATATTTTTATCTTCAACAAGCTCTTTAACAAATTCATTTTCGCCTTTGCTTGTGATTGTTGCAAGGTGTCCGCCTTTTGATTCGCAGAGTTTTTTTGCTTTTTTCCATGTTACATTATTTTTAAACACATAATACATATGTCCGCCGTAATATTTTGCCGAAGCGGGAATAGTAAGCGACGCAGCCGAAGCCGAAAACATTGAAAACGGCACAAGTGTAAGCACCATTAAGACTGCCGTAAAAAATGCCGCCGTGCGTTTTGCGATTGATTTGGATTTTTGTTGATTGTTCATGTTGATTCCTCCTGTTTTTTTAGCTTTTAAAAGCCTTTTGACAGTATTTTAACCTAAAACAGGTTAAAAGTCAATAACCTGTTTCAGATTATCCTATTCTATATACATAGAAATCAAAACATGAAAGGTACGGCAAAGCATTAAATGCCGCAGACGGTTTGTTATGTATTACAGAATAAGAAATCTCAGAGAAGACAGAGACCTCAATCAAACTAAGATTGCGAAATATCTCGGTATGAGCCAGACGGGTTATTCAAAATATGAAACGGGTGAAAACGATATACCCACGGGTATTTTAATTAAGCTTGCGGATTTTTACGGTGTGTCCGTTGATTATATTCTCAACCGCACGGATAATCCCAAAATGAATATTTAGCGCAAAAGCAGTTACAAGAATATTACGGAAACTTAAGATTTTTTTACGCAGTTCGTAAGTAAATCTTAAAGAAGTTGTTACCGGTAAAAGCTATACTGTATTCATAAAAACAAAGCTTCGCAAAACACGAAGCAGGAAAGGATACGGTATAAAATGAAACATAAAAATAAAAACAAAGACAGAAAGTTTAAAGTGCTGATTTATTTTGCGGCAATCTGCCTTGCAGTCTGTGTCGTTTTCGCCGTGGCAGACCGCCTGCCGGCTTTTATCGGTGAATTGACCTCTGCTAAAGCAATAAGCGGTGACACCGAAGAAAAAGGCATTCCGGATTTACTTGTTGTTGTCAACAGCAAAAACCAAGGCGGCGGCAGAACCGACGGACTTGTTCAGGTTTATGAGAAAAAAACAAGCAGCTATTTTGTTAAAGACAAGAACGTTTATGTTGACAGCAGAATCATGAAGCCGCTTAACAACATGATGGACGATTTTTATAAAGAAACGGGACTCAAAACAGTCAACGTCATCAGCGGTTACAGAAGCATTGAACTTCAAAGCGAGCTTTATAAAAAAATCACCCTGCAACACGGTAGCACCTATGCCAGACGCTTTTGCCAGACGCCGGGAAGCAGTGAACACCACACGGGGCTTGCCGTTGACCTTTCAATTTTTCACAAGGAGGACGGCTCAAGCGAGGATTTCAAAGGTCAGGGAGAATATGCTTGGTTTTATGAAAACTGTCATAAATACGGCTTTGTTCAGCGATATGAAGAAAGCAAAGAGGATATAACCGGAATCGGCAATGAACCGTGGCATTTTCGTTATGTCGGAAAGAAGAATGCCGAATACATGAAAAAGCATAACTTGTGCCTTGAAGAATATGTTAAGATGGTTAAAAAGTAAATATAAAAAAATCAAAAGGCTGCCGCAAAACAAAGCGACAGCCTGATTTTATTGTTTAAGAGTTCTGATTGCGTTTAAAATTGCAAGAATTGCAACACCGACATCGGCAAAAACGGCAAGGAACATCGGCACAAATCCGAATGCTCCGAAAATCAGCACAAGGAATTTAACCGCAAGCGCAAAAACAATGTTTTCCTTGACGATACGCAAGGTTTTTCTTGAAATCTGAATCGCCTTTGCAATTTTTGACGGTTCATCAGTCATGATGACAACATCAGCAGCTTCAATTGCCGCATCTGAACCGACACCGCCCATGGCAATTCCGATATCAGAGAGCGCAAGCACAGGCGCATCGTTGATTCCGTCGCCGACAAAAAGAAGTTTTCCGCCGGCGCTTTTTTCTTTCATAAGTCTTTCAACCTGCGCAACCTTATCGGCAGGCAAAAGCCTTGTGTGTATTTCATCAATTCCAAGACTTTCGCCGACTTTTTCGCCGATTTCTTTGCTGTCGCCGGTGAGCATAACGGTTTTCTTAATACCCTGCTCTTTCAGCAAAGAGACAAGCTGTTTGCTGTCTTCTTTGATTTCATCGGCAATGACAATACTGCCGATATATTTTCCGTCTTTTGCAACATAAACAACCGTTCCGAGCTCTTCGGGTTTGATAAAATCAATACCCAGAAGCTTCATCAGCTTTTCGTTTCCGGCGGCGCATTCGACACCGTCAATCTGCACCGTAACGCCGTGACCTGCAATTTCTTTTGCATCACGAAGCTTTGTTTCGTCGGTTTTTTTTCCGTAAGCCTGTCTCAAAGAAACGGAAATCGGGTGATTTGAATAGCTTTCGGCATAAGCGGCAATTTCAAGCAGTTCATCTTTTGTAACACCGACGGGATTTACGCTTTGCACACTGAAAGTTCCCTTTGTCAGTGTGCCCGTCTTGTCGAAAACGGCAATTTCCGCTTTTGAAAGCTCCTCAAGGTAGTTACTGCCCTTGACTAAAATTGCATTTTTTGACGCCCCGCCGATTCCGCCGAAAAAGCCGAGCGGAATTGAAATGACAAGCGCACACGGACAGGAGATGACAAGGAAAGTCAGTGCTCTGTAAATCCAGTCTTTAAAGCTTGCACCGTCAATTAAAAGCGGCGGGAGCACAGCGAGAATGACGGCCACAATCACAACGGCAGGCGTGTAATATCTTGCAAATCTTGTGATAAAATCTTCGGATTTGGATTTATTATCGGCGGCATTTTCAACAAGCTCAAGAATTTTGCTTGCAGTTGATTCACCGAATTCTTTTGTTACTCTTGCGGTCAGAAGTCCGCTTTGGTTAATACAGCCGCTTAATATCTCATCGCCGACGCCGACCTCGCGCGGCAAAGATTCGCCGGTCAGTGCGACCGTGTCAAGTGAGCTTTCGCCGTCAAGCACAACGGCATCAAGCGCAATTCTTTCCCCGGGCTTCACAACAATGATGTCGCCGACCTCAACGTCATAAGGATCAACGGTTTCAATTTTGTCGCCGCGCTTGATGTTGGCATAGTCGGGTCGGATATTGATAAGCTCTAAAATTGACTTTCTCGATTTTCCGACAGCGTAGCTTTGAAACAGCTCACCGACCTGATAAAACAGCATAACGGCAACACCGTCACGATATTCGCCGATTACAAAAGCGCCGATTGAAGCAATTGCCATAAGAAAGTTTTCATCAAAAACCTGACCGTGAAAAATGTTTCGCACAGCGCTGACAAAAACATCAAAGCCGCAAACCGCAAGAGCCGCGGCAAAAATTACAATGGAAGCAGTCTGCCCTGCCTGACTGTCAACAGCACTTGAGACAATAAAGCCGCAGGCAAAAAGCACCGCACCGACGATTAATCGTATAAGCTCTTTAACATGAGATTTCATGGCAGCTCAACCTCTTTTTACAACAACATCGGGTTCATATTTATTGACGATTGCAACGGCCTTTTGAGTAATTTCTTCCATTTTGCTTTCATCTGCTTCAATTGTCATTCTTGTTGTCATAAGGCTGACAACGGCTTTTTCAACACCGGGAAGCTTTTGAACATCTCTTTCAATTTTTGCAGCGCAGTTTGCACAGTCAAGACCGACAAGACGAAAAGACTTTTTCATGATTATTACCTCCGTAATAACAATTCATTTGAACAGTTGAACAATCATTCAACCGATGAACCTATTATAGTTGAACAAACATTCAATTGTCAAGACTTTTCGCCATTTTCTTTAAATATAGCAATATGTATAAAAAGATATGAGAGTATTTATGCAACAATACGAAAAAGCTTTTTTAAAAGGGCTGATTAATATAGTTCAGCCGATTTAAACATTTTAAACAATCAAAACACTAACTGCACAAGGAGCATATAGCAGACTGTACCGCCTGCAATTGAAAGCAGCATTTGCTTTTTCCAAAGATGCAAAGCGACAACAACGGCTATTGAAATCAGTTCCGGTATCCCGTGGCTTCCCGTAAAAACACTCACATTTTTCAGGCAATAAATCACAAGCAGTCCGAACACAGCAGACGGAAGAACTTTGCCGAGGTACTGAATATATTTCGGGGTCGGCTTCCCCGCAGGAAACAGGATGAACGGTAAGAATCTGGTTAGCATTGTTGCCAGCACCACCATTGCAATTGTTATAATCTGTTGTTTTAAGGTCATCATTTTAATCGTCTTAAATACAGAATACCGCTCAGAGAAAAATAAGATCTATTGCGCTATCCGTACAAATCCTTTCTGTTTATTTTTCAGCCAATCCGCTTTTTAACAGCGGTTTTTGTAATAAAGTCAGCACCGCGAGAATTGCCAGCATCGCCGGTATGATGAAATTATCCGCACCGAAAATCAGTAAACATATAAGCGACAGACCGATTCCGAGAAGCGAGCTTGTATGGTTCTTTTCTTTCAGCCATTGATCCATAAAGATTACCACAAACATTGCAGTCATAACAAAATCAAGACCCTCTGTATTAAAATGAATCAATGAGCCGAAAATGCCGCCGAGCGTTGAACCGGAAAACCAATAAATCTGATCGAGCAGTGTAACAAAAAACATAAACCAGCTTTTATCCACATTTTCCGGAATCTCAGCCGTATAATTAATTGAAAAGCTTTCATCACACATTCCGAAAATCAGATAAAACTTTTTCCACCCGGTATCTTTATATTTATCAAGCATGGATATTCCGTAAAACAAGTGCCTAGCGTTAATCATCAGCGCCATCAAAAACGCCTGAAGCGGATTAAATGCGCCGAGCAGCATATTTACGGTGACAAATTCAACCGAACCTGCAAAAATTGTCAGGCTCATCAGCATTGGATACCAGAAGCTGAAGCCCGAAACATTCATATAAATTCCGTATGTTAAACCGAGAAACCAAAAGCCCGCAAAAATCGGAATTGTTTTCGGAAAAGCTGCTTTGAGCGCCGGCAGCCATTTTCTTTGATCAGATTTTTTCATCTGTGACTTGCTCCTTTATTTTATGTTGAGTTTTTTCAATATTTCGGCAATGGCCGTTCTGATATGAGTAAAAAAAAAAACAGAGCCAAGGGATTAATCTTTGGCTCTATCTCTATGGTTGCGGAGACAGGACTTGAACCTGTGACCTCCGGGTTATGAGATGTACTTTTTTCAAATTCACGAAGTTTAAAAAAGTGCTGTGAAGCCCCGTAGTATATAGGTTTTCGGCACTTTCACCTTTCGTGAGCTTTCGCCAAATATTAATTCTTTTTCGTGGTGTCGTGCACCAAAAATGCACCAAGATTTTTACCACTTCCTGAGGGCAAAAACTTTCATTTCTAAAACTATTTGTGTTTTTATATGGGGCGTCGGTGGTAGAAAAAAATGCCGATGCAAATTTTAATAACCGGGGGGATATATAAAAATATATGCCTTTTTTTGCCCTCATTTTGCTGCTGTTTTGCTGTCATTTACTCATGCTATGATAAGTCAAGCACAGGCAACGGCAAGCCATACACGCAGCGCATGAACAGCATAGCAAGCCGAATAAATGTTCGCCGATGCAGAGCCGCCCGCCCTTTTAATTACGAACATTTGTTCGCTGCTATAAAGAATTTTGATTGATGCCAAAGCATAATAACAATCGCTCCGGCAAGAACCGAAGCGCATTATAATATAACCTTTTTATTCTCTCTTGCCCTCATGTATGGTTAATTATATCCATACGCTGAGACAGTCAGACCGCCGAATAACAGCAGATCAGGCACACATATAAAACTATATATCAATCACTTCAATGTTTTTCACATCTAATAGCACTTGACCGTTTACATATCGTTTGCTGTTTTCAAAAAAGAATGTTTCCGGGTAAATCCCATTACCTTTAAAGCCCATTGTAAAATGTACATAGCCGCCGCCCTTATGCCGATAAAGTATGTATTTAGTCTTCTTCAACTCCGTATCAGATACAAGCCGACTGTCAAAATCAACAATTATTTTACACTTGTCAGCGTTAAGCATATTTTTTATTTCTTGAAAGTTTTCAACACGCTTTTCAATCATGTTATAAAATCCGCTGTTCTGAATTTTATCAACCGACAGCTTACCGGATAGAATATTTTTATATATTTTTGCTGCTGAATTTGATTTCGTGTTTAACTCTGAAATATCTTTTAATTTATGCAATCCGAGCAAGTGTATAAAATTGCCCTCATTAAAGAACAGTTTAAATCTTATATCGCCCTCTAAAGTGAAAATATAATCTTTTTTAAGCAGTGTTGAATAAAGTTCGGCGCATTCTTGTACATCTTTCATGTTTTCAGACCTCAAAAATATAGGCACTCCGAAATAATACGAAGTGCCCGATAATCGAAAATGTACATTTTTTTGACTTAAAGTCATAGCTGAGAACCGGCTCAATGTACAAACCATTTCAAAGAGTCTCCGTGTTTACCACCTCAGCAAGGCAAAGCACATCAAAGACACACAGAAACAAGCGGAAATGAGGGCTGTTTCTGTAAATATATTATATGCAAAAATATGTTTTGTCAATACAGTGCAGGAAATAAAACAATATTTTTTTGCAAATTCATGACACTTCACGCTATTTTATGACACATTATGATGCTTTACGGCACATTATAACAGCTTTTTATACAAAGCCGACAGCTGCCATTTAAGGTTGCTGCCGACTGTTTGTATTATATTTTTCAATGTGGGTTTTTGTGGGTTTTATTGCTTCCTATACAAGCTAAAGCCTATAATTTGACAAATCAAATAAAATGTGATAAGGTAAAAGAACCAAAATTTAAGCGCGCCGCAACCTGCTTGATTTGGCAACCGCTCTGTGTTTCGTCACAGACGGTTTTCTTTTTGCCCTCAGTTTGCCTTTATAAGATTGCCAACAATTGACAAAATCCGAATACCACACTATAATAAAAAGCGTAGGTATAACGGCTTCGGGCTGTTCTGCTCGGCAATTATTTTAAAAACCGCCTTGTGTTGCAGCACGGGCGGTTATTTTTATACCGGCACGCTGTCAACATAGCAAGTGTCGGAGCTGATGTCAACTTTGTTATTCCAAACAACTGTGCTGTCAATTTTCGGGTCAATATCCCATGATACACAGCCCACATCATCAATATATACACGCTTAAAATTGTTGTAATCTCTGAACGGAGCAAAAACGCCGCCTTTTTTTAGTATGGGTTTCACATCAAAAACCCTGTTTTCTCCGTTATTGAAAGTTAAAAAGAGTGTAAAATCTTCTTTCGGTTTCACGCTTAAAACCTTTTTTCTGCCGCTTGCATAGTATTCGGCCATTGTTTTATTAAATCCCTTTGGAATATAATATCCTGACCGTAGTGAACGCTGTAACCGCCAAACGGATCGAAT